>JAEZZZ010000011.1 GCA_023418255.1 Bacteroidota bacterium | reverse complement strand
TGGCGGTAAAGGTAAAAACCGAATTAGAGGAGTTACCATCATCACTCCGGATAAGCCCAAAGCCTCGGACAGCGTGTATCAAAAACGAAGAAAACGGCGGCAATGTAGATCTCGAGCGGCTATTGAACCTATCATCGGACATCTGAAAAAAGATTTTCGCATGCAACAGAATTACCTTTGGGGAGAAAAAGGCATACAAATTAATGCTATGATGGCAGCAACCGCGTGGAATTTGAAGAAAATGATGGAAAAACTTGGGGGAAGAGTTTTTATTTTTTGTTTTCAGGTTCATTTTCCAAGCTAGATGTTCAATCTTTCCTAACTATATAAATGAGTATATTTTAATATGCTATAAATCAGTAAGTTAATAACTATATTTATTTGTTTGCTGAAAATTTGCTGTTTTATTCTACCATATTAAAATCCATTTTGTTTGGTAAATCTATATTGGATGAATTACTTAATATTACGCCCGTAAAACTGTTTTCTGACACAGGTACACAAAGAATAGATAAGCCGTTTTTATAAGACCAGCCATTATATGTGTTTAACCCGTCTTTTTGCTCAATGTATGTAATTTCGTTTATCTGATTAAAAACATATTCACCCGTAATCAAATCCGTTATCGTAATATACCCCGGATAGCAATTTGTTTCAAAATTCCATCCGTCCTTATATCCAGTTCCTATTAACACAGCATATCTTTGCCCATAAAAAGCATACAGACCGTCTTTTACTGAGCCTGCAAACGTAGTTTCTGTTTCTTTAGAGCAGGAACACAGAGTAACCACCATCAGAATAAGTAATACTATCTTTTTCATTTTTTCAGTATTTCGATTAAGTCTGTTATCTGTCTATCGCGGGCAGCTATCTGCCTATCTTTTTCCTCTAATTGCGCCAGCAGTTTTATAATAACTGCACTATCATTAACCGGACTGCCTATATTGCTGTTAGTGTTGTTTTGAGCCACGGATATATTTTTATCCTGCTGCGTGGTATCAACCAACATTTCACCAGCCCCCGTTATAAGCCAGTCCAAACTAATTTTAGGTGACGATATTTCGGCAATCTTTCGTATTACTTCATATCCCGGCGCAACTTCTTTTTCGCCTATGATGCTGTTAATCGTGGTGCGGCTTATGTATGTAGCTTTAGCCATAGCGGTTATATTGCCGTTATACAGCTTTTCTGCTATCATTCTAAACCTTTCATTTACAGTAGTGTACATATTACACAAATCATTAAATTAAAATTTGTGGCGAAATTTCGCCGATTTTATTTGGCTATGACGAAAAATCGTCTTATTTTTGCACCAACGAACAAATAAACAAAGTCGTTAGCGCATAGAAAGGGCTGCCGACCTGAGTAGGCCAGCCAACCAAACCAATTTATTACCGCCACAAAGTTAGGCAGTTTTTTCTATTGCGCCAACAAACGAACCAAGTTTTTTAACTGTAAAGTATTGAAAAATGGAACAAAAGAAAGAAAAGATTACCCGCGACTGCCTACGAGCCATGAAAATAGGCGATACGGTGGTGGTAGAGTGCAAAGACGGCTACGATTTGGATAGCCAGAAAAACACCGCTTATGCGATGCAGAAAATGGAAAACTGCCGGTTTGCCTGCAAATCGGACGGACTGACATTAACCGTAACGAAACATGGTATCAGTTAAACCCGTGTGCGACCCGGATAGACGCTACAGCCAAAAGGAAGCGGCGGAACTGCTGGGCGTGGAACGCCACACAGTCAGACGCTGGGAGGTTGAGGGCTGGATACGCTTCTATGTGCGCAAAGCCGGGCGGGCGAAGTTTACCACGGGCAAACAGATTATCAAGTGCTGGGAAACCACCTATTTATAACAATTCAAAATTACGAAATATGAAAGCGATTTATTACTGCATCCTTTTCGTGCTGGGCTTCATAGCCATAATCGGCATTTTCTCAGAGCCGGAGCCAGCATTAGACATGGCACGCTGGACTACTGTTTTTGTCGTATCGAAGTCCGTAGGCTTTGCCGCCGGATATATCGCGTACCGTCTGATGGTGCGCTGGGAAAAAGAGGGAAAGATAAAGTTACCCGATGATGACGAAGTTTAATAACCCAATAAATAACAGAGTTATGCAACCAATCCAAATTAACGTACAGGTTAATATCGGACTTACCAGCGAACTATTTACGCTACTTTCGTCCGTAGTGAACCGTCCGGCGCAGTTGGCGGAATTGCCAGCAGCACCGAGGAACAAGAAACCGGCGAAGCCTCAACCGGAGCCGAAGCCGGAAGTAACCAACCAGCCGACCCCGACCGATGGCCAGGCCACAGCAGCGAAGCCGGAACCGGAACCCGAAGCCCCGGCGGAAACTGCGAAGCCGGAGCCAGCACCGGAACCGCAGGCACCAGCCGAAGAGGAAACAAAGGAGTACACCGAGGTAGATGTACGGGCGGCTATGGATAGAACCCGCAAGCGTATCGAGGGCGAGAACTACAAGGAGAAAACCGACAGCGAGGGGTACAAGAAGTGGCACCGGGTACTGACCGGGTGGTTTAAGAACACGGCAGCGATGTTTGGCGCGGAAAAGCCAAGCGCATTACCCGACAGCGAGAGCCGCGCCAAATTCATAGCGTGCTGCGATGCCGTGCAGGTAAAAGGTGATGAACTGGTAGAAGATTGTCCGTTTTGACCTATGAAAACGCACGCACTATTAAGCCCGTCCGCCGCTCACAGGTGGATTAACTGCACAGCCGCGCCACGGCTGGAGGCGACAGTAGAGGACAGCGGCAGCAGTTATGCCGCAGAGGGAACATTAGCGCACGCCTACTGCGCTATGAAGCTGAAAGAATTTTTAGGCCGTGACATTTCCGATGAGGCGGCGGAGATAGCCGAACTGGATAGCCAATACCACACCGGGGAAATGGACGAATACACGGACACATACAAGACTATCGTACTGGAGAAATACAACGCTGCACGCACCAATGTATCGGATGCGCAGCTGCTGATAGAAACCCGGTTAGATTTCAGCAACTATATACCGGACGCTTTCGGAACTGCCGATGCTATCATAATCGCAGACGGCACTATGGAGGTAATAGATTTCAAGTACGGCAAAGGTGTAAGAGTATCCGCATACCGTAACCCGCAGATGATGATATACGCGCTGGGCGCATACGACCGGTTTAACTTTGAGTACAAGATAGACCGGGTACGCATGACCATAGTACAGCCGCGTATTGACAACCTAAGCGAGTTTGAGTTATCCGTATCCGATTTGCTGGCATGGACGGATGAAGTGCTGATACCAAAAGCAAATGAGGCATACAGCGGAAACGGCGTACAGGTGCCGGGCGACTGGTGCCAATTCTGCAAGGTTAAAAGCATCTGCCGGGTGCTTACTCAGAAATGCACCGGCGCAGCTTCAGAACACCCAGACCCGAAACTGTTAAGCCCGGAAGAACTGGCCACGGATGTACTGCCGATGCTGGCTACGGTTAAAACATGGCTGGCAGGCGTGGAGGATTACGCGCTGCAACAGGCGTTAAGCGGTGTACAGTTACCCGGCTGGAAAATCGTAGAGGGGCGCAGCGTCCGGAAGATTACCGACCAAGAAGCCGCAGCCGTGGCACTGAACAAAGCCGGATACAAGACCACAGAGATATACAAGCCGCAGGAACTGCGAACCATTACCGAACTGGAGAAGCTGGTAGGAAAGAAACAGTTTGCCGCTATCTGTAGCGACTATATCGAAAAGCCGCAGGGCAAACCGACACTGGCACCGGAAAGCGACAAACGCCCGGCGATAGACCCAGTAGCGGATGATTTCAAAGGCATAAATCTATGAGCCTATGCAGGTAGTATTTGATTTCGTTATGCAGCATCCGTTTTGGGCTTTGTATTTGGCTATCCTGCTGGGCATAGCGGTACACGGATTTAGAAGCAACAAAGACAAATAAAATGTTTAACACCAAAAATTTATAAAGATGATTACACCAGTAGTAAAAGAAACAAAGGTAGTTTTCGGCCCGTGCCGACTGAGTTACACCCACGTATTTAGCAAGTTTGCCCCGGACGGCGACACCGCCAGCGGCAAGTACATGACAAATGTACTGATACCGAAAGAGGAAAAGGAAACCATTAAGGCTATCCAGCAGGCTATCGAAACAGCCAAAAAATCCGGTATCGTATCGAAGTGGGGCGGCAAAGAGCCTAAAAAACTGGATATGCCGCTGCGTGACGGTGACACCGACAAAGACGATGACGAAGTATATGCCGGACATTTCTACGTGAACGCAAAGAGCAACACACGGCCCGGTATCGTAGACAAGAACAAAACGCCTATCGTAGATGAGGACGATATATATAGCGGCGTTTGGGCTATCATGTCAGTAACATTCTACGCCTATGACGTAAACGGAAACCGTGGCGTGGCGTGCGGGCTTAACAACATTATGAAATACAAGGATGACGAGCGTCTGGGTGGCAGAGCATCTGCCGAAAGCGACTTTGCCGACCTTGATATGGAAGATGACGAAGATTTGTAAGGGTATGAAGCAGATAGTAATAAAACTGACCGAAGAACAGCAGGCGTTAATCAAGTTATCCGCTACTGCCATAGATGCTAAAGCCAGCAAACCAATTATAGAGGCTATGGACGCTATGGACAGCGTAGAGATAGATTTTAACGAACTGCTGGAAAGCAAAGAAGAACAGAACCAAATAGTAGTCGCTATGGGTCTGATGGCTATAGGGAAAATCGCCAGCGACCTAAACGTATAACATTTGCCCGGTGTGGGTGCATCCTGCACCGGGCTATTAAAAGGAAACGATATGCAAGAGATATTATTAACCATAGCGGAGCGATGCCACGCGGCGGCAATAAAGCGCGGCAAGGATACTACCGGTGTAGGCTGCATCCAATCTTTGCGCATGGAACTGTGCGAATACTGGAAAGCCGCCGACAAAGCCACAGAAACGCCCGAATTTGACGAAATAATAGAGCAGGCGGGCAAACTATCGGATGAAGATTTTGCGGCTTACTATGGGGCTAAAATTCACAACACGGCGACCGATGAACTGGCCGACATTCTGATAGTGGCGGCTACGTGGTTGTGGGAAGCCAGAACGGAAGCGGGCGACAATTTCCAGCCCGGCAGGTCTATAGATGTTATGCTGCTGACCGGTGCCGTGCAGTTTGTCTGCGGACAGATGGCAGACCAGCACGACATAGAGAGGCTGCGCAAAGTGGTTAATCTGAAAATGCGGTATAACGAACTGAGAAAGGATTAGCCGATGCGCGAGATAGGGATAGACATAGAAACCTACAGCAGCCACGATTTGAAAAGCTGCGGCGTTTACCGCTATGTGGAGGCGCCGGATTTCGCTATAATCCTATTTGGGTACAGCGTGGACGGTAGCCCGGTAAAATGCGTGGATTTGGCGCAGGGCGAAAAAATACCCGATGATGTGTTTGCCGCACTGACCGACCCGGCAGTTACCAAGACGGCATTTAACGCCGCCTTTGAGCGTGTTTGTATCGGCAAATACTTTTTCGGCAAGCCGTTAGACCCGGCGCAGTGGCGGTGTACGATGGTACGAGCCGCCCGTATGGGTTTACCGCTATCGCTGGGGCAGTGTGGTGAGGTGCTGAGGCTTTCGGACGGTAAGATGAAAGAGGGCGCGGCACTGATACGCTATTTCAGCGTACCGAACCGAGGCAAACGGCACCTGCCAGCAGATGCACCCGACAAGTGGGAAACATTCAAGGCGTACAATATCCGGGACGTGGAGGTAGAGCAGCAGATATTAGCCAAGGTGCGCAGGCTGGAGCCTGCCGCATTTGACGAAGTGCTGTACACCATAGACCAGCGGATAAACGACCGTGGCGTTATGTTAGACCGCCAGCTGGCCGAGAACGCCGCCCGTTTCGACGATGAGTATAAAGCGCAGCTATTTGCCGAAGCGCAGCAGCTAACCGGGATGGAAAACCCCAACAGTCCGGCGCAGATAAAAGAGTACCTGCACAAAACTACTGGTTTCAGTATCGCCAGCCTCAACAAAAAGGATTTGGACGATATGGACAAGCAGTTTAGGTACTGGCCGAAAGCGCAGCGCGTTTTAGCCATACGCCGCGAAATGGGCAAGACCTCAAACAAGAAATACGCGGCTATGCTGCAATGCGTCTGCGATGATGGCCGAATACACGGGCTTTTGCAGTTCTGCGGCGCGGCGCGTACCGGGCGATGGGCTGGCAGGCTGGTGCAGGTGCAGAACCTACCGCAAAACCACCTGCGCGATTTGGACTACGCGCGGCAGTTAGTCAAGGCGGGCGATTTGGAGGATTTCGAGCTGAACTACGAAAACCCTACGCACGTACTTTCGGAACTGATACGTACCGCATTTATCGCAAAGCCCGGCTGCGTTTTCCACGTCTGCGATTTCTCAGCTATCGAGGCGCGCGTTATCGCGTGGCTGGCCGGTGAAAACTGGGTGCTGGATGTATTCCGACAAGGCGGCGATATTTACTGCGCTACAGCCGGGCAAATGTTCCACTGCAAGGTAGAGAAGCACGGCGAAAACGCAGAACTGCGCGCCAAGGGCAAAATAGCGGTGCTGGCACTGGGCTACGGTGGCGGTGTGGGTGCGCTGGAGAATATGGGGGGCAGCCGTATGGGACTGACCGAGTACGAGGAAAAGGAAATTGTACGGAAGTGGCGCGACGCTAACCCGAAGATAGTACGCTTTTGGACTATCATAGAACAAGCGGCGGTTAAGGCTATCAAGACGGGCGAAAGCGTGACGATTAACAGAGGCATAGAAGTTTCCTACAGATGGGGTATGCTGCTTATTACCCTGCCGTCCGGCAGAACCATTTGTTACCCGCGCGCCACTATAGGCGTGGAGTACGGGGACGGATGGAGAGGCGACCACGAGATTATAGAGTATGAGGGGCTGAACCAGACTACGAAGAAGTGGGAAAAGATACGCACCTATGGCGGAAAGCTGACCGAGAATGTGGTACAGGCTATCGCCCGTGACATTCTGGGCTATATCATTCTGAGAGCCGACAAAGCGGGGCTTAATATCGTATTCCACATACACGATGAGATAGTGGTAGAAGCGGAACCGGGGCAGACCCTACAGGACGTGGAAGCCATTTTTTGCAAACCTATTGGCTGGTGCCGGGATTTGCCGCTGAAAGGCGCAGGTTATACGACACCATACTACCTAAAAGACTAAGAATATGACAGAAAGACGATTTTTAAGATTTTACTACGCCGCTATAAAGCGGTACGGTGATAAACGCTGGACTGCACACCACGATGTAATAGAGTTTAACCCTAACTACACGGTAAGCGTTAGCGGTCTGGAGAAAGAAGATTTTGACTACAGGGACGATAAACCCTATGTAGTGGAATTATCCAACGGCACTAAGTTTCTGTGCTTTTTCCACAACTTCGGTGACGGGCTGGAGGATGAGATACTGAGCGCACGGGGCGAAGCCGCTAACAGCTATGTAGGCGATGAGTGCGTAGCGAAAATAAAGAAGAACATTAACAAATTAAACCAGTATTGATATGTGCAAATTAACAAATGAACAGATGCTGCGTTACTTCATATTTAAGGATTGCGGCTTTGATGAGGAAATAGCAAAGAAAAGTTATGATTTCGTGATGGGTAACGAACCGGAGCCACAGCCGGAGAGCAAACCGACTACCGAACTGGCAGACGGCATTTATCTGATGTACGGAAAAACGGCTGTGCCATATACCGGGTATGAAGTATCGAAAGACGGTAAGGAGGGCTGCACGGGTATAGGCGTAAAATTCGGCGGCAAATCACTGGTGCTAACCTTATTCGACATAGGCGATAACGATAGACCACTGACAACAAAGCCCGGCGGCAAACGCTTCATAACCGACTACCACGAAGCGGCGGAAGATATGGACGGAATGACAGCCACGAACGATATACGGGACATTCTGAACATGGGTATAGACGATAACGAATATATACCAAGTCTGGGCGAACTGTATTTCATACTGGCCCACTTTACCCAAATTAACGCTGCGCTGAAAGCCGTAGGCGGCAAACCCCTGCTTAATGATTGGTACTGGAGCAGCACGCAATACAGCGCGACCCACGCGTGGGGTTTGTACCTCAACTACGGCTACGCGAACAACAGCACTAAGGCGACGTACACGAACAGAGTTCGCCCCGTTTCAGCATTTTTACCCCTAAACAGTTAATCTTTAGTAGTTAAACTTTAGCCCGGCGAAAGCCGGGCATTAAATACCCTGCTATGGAGATACGAGAAAAACAGCTAACACTTTTCCCGGAATTTGACCCGCCAACGCCGGGGGGGGGGGGGGGGGGGATTTTTAGAATACCC
>JAEZZZ010000154.1 GCA_023418255.1 Bacteroidota bacterium | reverse complement strand
CTTATCATGATTCTACAAAAGAGAATCAGACGCGCGTGGAGTTTCTCCGGAATGGCGACTATGGTCAGAATTATGCTGATGTATTACGTGAATTGCTACACCTTTTTTGAAGATCCGGAAAAAGATTGGGCGAAAATGATTCAAGCAGCCAAGCAAAGACCTCCGGAACCCTCACTTTTTGATTGATGGGGGCTTGGTTCTCTGAAATGAAAGTCTCAATCGCGAAAAATCTGCGATTCAGACAACTGATTTTACACTTTTATAGTTTTAGCGGACAGCAATAGATTTTTATATTTTCCGAATGGCGCATTAAACTCTCCCGCATTATTCACCCGGTATAATCCGTTATAACACGTTTTATTGAGGTATATAATCCGTGAAGCCCGCTCAACATTCGTGAGCTTTTTAAAAAGCGGCTGCCTGTCTATGGAACGAATAGTATAAAAATACTCTGCCGTATTTTCATGTTTCTTTAAATTCTCAATCAATTCATTGGGATTGTCCCTTATAACCGTATAAACATTCATCAACTCTTCGTTATAATCATTTATAACTGCTTGTTTTGGCTGGAGTTCAAAAAATAAAGCTCCGCCTCCAATGAATGGCTCATAGTAGGGACGATTCGCTACCCCTTTGGGTAACATCTTTCTAATTTCTGGAATAAGTTGTCTTTTTCCTCCAACCCATTTCAAAAAAGGAACTACAAGTTTATTCTCAGGCATTTTATATAAAGTCTATTATAACGGTTACAAAGGTACTACTTTTACTGATTTATCCTATAAGAATCCACAATAATTTGGTTGTCTTGATTTCAATTGCTGAGGTACGGCTCATTGCTCGTTTTTTAATTCCTCTGCTTTCTCCCCAACTCAATTCAGCACTGCCTATGGCATAAAGTTGCGTCGCTGCGTCGCCCTTGTCAACTGTGTCACCCGTGATAACCCCTTCGGCATCTACCTTCACGCCGTGCAAAATAGAAAAATGCTCCGTCAGAACGAAAAAACACTCCGTCAGAAGCAAAAAATGCTCCGTCAGAATGAAAAAATGCATTGTCAGAATAAAAAAACACTCCGTCAGAACGAAAAAATGCCCTGTCAGAACGAAAAAATGCTCCGTCAGAATGAAAAAATACTCCGTCAGGACGAAAAAATGCTCCGTCAGAACGGAAAAATGCTCCGTCAGAAGCAAAAAATGCACTACTAGAAACGAAAAACAAGATGCCGCTGCGCCACAAATCAATGCTTGCTCGACAACAACGCCCCCGAACTTGAAGAAAACGACGGAAAGACGGAATGATGAGTTTTTATATTTCATTCTTCGCCCGTTTTTCCGACAAGATAAAACACCGTTCCCGGCTTAATTTGAAGTTATAAGGAACAACGAATTATCATTCCTCAATATTTTCCCGAGCACTCATAAAACCAAAAAAAATCAACCGTCATGTTTTCGTGTCACAAATAATGTTTATCTTTACTTTCCTAATCAATTCTTACTATTTTATGCGACAAAAAGCATCCTACATCATCATTTTATCCATGCTTTCGGCAATTGCTTACAGTCAACGCTTTGGAGCAAAAGTGGGCATGGAATATTTTTTCAACAATACGGAGTATGGGCAATCTTCATACGCAAATCCGCAAACAATCAATGGAATATGGTTTAAACCCCAAGGAAATATTGCCTGGGACGATGCGCACTCGCTGCATGGTGGCCTCTATTTGCTGAAAATTCCCGGAACAAAGCAGGCAGTGGACAAGGTGAATGTTTCGCTCTACTATCAATTTGACACCCCAACCGTCCTGTTTCGAGCAGGCGCGTTTCCGCGTCGTGAGGCATTACCCAACTATTCCGATTTTTTTTTCACGGATTCAATCAGCCACTTTATCCCTCTGATGCAAGGCCTGTTTTGGCAAATCGGACGCAAAAATAACTTCGTCAATCTATGGATGGATTGGACAGGATATGCCACACCGCAGGAGCGCGAAAACTTTTTCCTTGGCTCATCGGCCCGTTTGTCTAAGGGATTGTTTTTTGTGGATATGCAATCCTATCTGTTTCATTTTGCCGGAACGCACCCGGGCAATCCTCTTTATGGCGTGAGCGAACAGTTTTTGATGATGGCGTCAACGGGCATTTCCGTTCAATCGGCGAACTCATTTAAGGGACGATTTTCGGTCGGCACACTCTTAGGATTTGAACGCGACCGACGCGCCGAACAACAGTATGCGCCCGTGGGATTTGTAGCGCGTGCCGATGCCGAATATTGGGGCATAGGCATAGAGAACACGTTTTATACCGGCGCACGACGCATGCGTTTTTATGAAACAAAAAAAGGCGACCTATACTGGGGCAATCCATTCCTGCAAGGCCATTCTTATCTGCAAAGCAAGTGGTATATTCGCCTTATTACATCGGATTGGGCAAACGTTCGTTTCAACAGCAATTTGCACTTGTCGGAAAACCATCTGATGTTTCAGCAGACATTGATGGTTTCGGCATCGGTCGATTTTTTTAATAAACATCACGAAAAAAGGACGCGTTATCCGTGGATGAAGATTTTTAATTAACAAAAATCTCACTCGATCGGCATTGTTCTATTCCGAATTAACGATTAAAACAGGTGCGAGCATCCTTAAACCTATCTGTGCGAAATAATAAAAAAGAGAAAATAAGGCAATCAATATGAAGGACAAGAGCATTTTTGATTTTGATGCAGAGAAAGACAACCGAACGGCAAAACAGCAAATAGAAGAGTTGCGCCGTACGTTGAACGAACACAATTATAAATATTATGTGCTGGCCCGACCTGCCATTTCCGACTTTGAGTTTGATAAATTGATGAGGCAACTGGTCGATTTGGAGGAAAAATATCCACAATATTACGACTCAACCTCGCCGTCGCTGCGTGTCGGAAGCGATATCGGCAACGACTTTAAACAAGTGAAACATCGCTACCCGATGCTCTCCCTGCAAAACACCTATTCGCAAGGCGAAGTAACGGAGTTTTTCAATCGGGTGAAGAAAACGTTAAACGATGATTTTGAGATCGTTTGCGAGCTGAAATTTGATGGCACTTCCATTGCCCTTGTTTATGAAAATGGACGACTGGAAAAAGCAATCACAAGAGGCGATGGAAAAAAAGGCGACGACGTGACGACCAATGCACGCACCATCCGAAACATTCCTCTGTTGCTGCACGGCAACGACATCCCCGCCGAAATTGAAATGCGTGGTGAAGTGCTGATGCCGTGGGATGTGTTCGAAAAACTGAATCAAGAGCGCGAACAACAAGAAGAAGCCCTTTTTGCCAATCCACGCAATGCCGCTTCAGGAACGCTCAAACAGAAAAAATCGAGCATCGTGGCTTCGCGTAAATTGGAGTCGTATATCTACTACATGTTGGGCGAAACGCTTCCGAGCGACAGCCACTTCGAAAACATGCGACGAGCAAAAGCATGGGGCATGAACGTAGCGGACTCCATGCGCAAATGTAGCACACTCGAAGAGGTGTTCGCCTTTCTTGACCATTGGGATGTGGAGCGAAAAAACCTGCCGGTAGCAACCGATGGTGTCGTGCTGAAAGTAGATTCCCTTTCACAACAGCGTCAACTGGGCTTCACGTCTAAATTCCCGCGCTGGGCAATTGCCTACAAGTTCAACGCCGAAAAGGCGATAACGACGCTCCTGTCGGTCTCATATCAGGTGGGGCGCACCGGAGCCGTAACACCGGTAGCCAATCTTGAACCGGTGCAGCTTTCGGGGACCACCGTTAAGCGTGCATCCCTCTACAACGAAGACGCCATCAATGCGTTGGACTTGTATTTAGGAGATAAGGTGTTTGTAGAAAAGGGAGGCGAAATTATTCCCAAAATTACGGGCGTCGACACAGACGCGCGCTTTTTGATTGGCGACAAAGTCATCTTTGCCACACATTGTCCTGATTGTGGCACGCCATTGGTACGCAACGAAGATGAGGCGGTGCATTATTGCCCCAACACTGATGGCTGTCCCACACAAATCAAAGGCCGCATCGAGCATTTTGTGACACGCCGAGCCATGAATATCGATATGGGCCCTGAAACCATTGCCTTGTTTTATGAACACCAATTGATTCGCGATATCGCGGATTTGTATGAATTGCAGTTTGACCAATTGGTGCAGTTGGAGCGTTGGGCTGCCACCAGCGCGAACAATCTGTTGGCAAGCATTGAGCGTTCAAAAAACATTCCTTTCGATAGAGTTTTGTTTGCCTTGGGCATCCGCTACGTGGGCCAAACCGTAGCGCAAAAACTGGCACAGGCCTTCCCATCCATCGAATTGCTCGCCAAAGCTTCCCTTTTGGAACTTACGGAAGTGGATGAAATAGGCGAACGCATCGGACAAAGTGTGATTGACTTTTTTGCGCGTGCAAAAAACAGAGAGCTCATTCATCGTCTTCAACAGCATGGCGTCCAATGCGCTTTTGGCGCGGAGGCCTTGGCCGGAAAAAGCGATAAACTAGCAGGAAAAACAATCGTTATCAGTGGAACGTTTGAGTTGCACTCGCGTGATGAGTACAAAGAGATGATTCTGAAAAATGGAGGAAAAAATAGCGGTTCCGTTTCTAAAAAAACCTCTTTTGTCCTTGCCGGCGAAAATATGGGACCATCAAAATTAGAGAAAGCCGAAAAATTGGGTGTCAAAATTATTGACGAAAACACTTTTCTGAAAATGATTGAGTGAAAAATTGAACAAAACAGTGCCACGCCAAACGAATATTACAGGCATCTGTTGAAGAGAACTGAATTTACAGTTTGAATAAATAGCAAAACAAACAGCATTTTTTACACACCGCGTCATAAAATTCTTTCTGCAACTTATGAACAATAAAAACTAAAAACTGTTATATCTCTATAATGTCTAATCAAAATTATAGTTTATGAAAATCAAAATGTTAAAAACAAAAATCTTCGCGATGAGCCTAACCGTTGTGGGCATATTGCTGTTTGCGTCTTGCAACAATAAGAAGAAACAAGATGTAACCGAAAAGAAAATGGAAGTTGTCGTAGAAAAAGATGCCGAAGGCAATATTAAAGATATCAACGTATATTCTTATGAGAAAAAGAATGACTTGATAAGTGATGCCGAAAAAGAGTTGAATCGCATCAACAGCGAAATCGACAAACTGAAAGCGCAAGCAAAACTAAAATCGAATGAGCTTTCAAAAGAAACAAAAGAGGCATATGACAAAGCAGTTGCAGACTTAGAAAGTGCCCGAGATGAGTATAACGCAAAAATAAATGCTTTGAAAGAAAGTTCGGAAGACAACTGGGAAAAAGTTAAAAAGGATGTCAGCAACGCCTATCAAAATGTTGAGAACAAAACCAAACAGGGCTGGGAAAATTTCAAAGAAAGTGCAAAAGATGCCGCTAAAGACGTAAAAGAAGGTGCTGATAAAGCTGCAAAAGATTTGAAAAAAGCGATAAAATAAACATTCGGCTTTAAATTTCATCGCAAAAAACAGAGGCCTCTTTATGTGGGGTTTCTGTTTTTTCTGTTTCTACTGTCAACACAGCATTTTCCAGATCAAACTTACGTTTAGTAATGCTTAAAAATCTTCTCCCATTTTTGCTTTCTTTTCTTCGCTCTGTGCCGTTCCAGTGTGCGAATTGGATCTAAATCAATATCTTGATATTGTGGATTGCTGTGATTGCGCAAGAATTTGAGCCATGGTGGTGAATCGCTATCGGCATACACACCCAACGGGTCTCCTGTGGTGTGTTGACAAAATTGCGTGATGCTTCGCGCATCGGGAATGGCATGGACTTTCCCGTTTGAATAATCTATTTTGCTTCGCCCATTTTGCGAGATGTCTCGGTTTGTTACATTCAAGTTGATTTTGACTTTTTCTTTCCATAACGCAGGATCGTGTATTATAATGCGGTCAAATTTAGTGGGTAGCTTTGTGTTGGGGGAAACCGTGAGTGGCTTATCGCTATTTTGCCACTGTTTAATTCTTAATGGGTGAAGTTTTAACTCTGATTTTTCAATTGGCGGCAACAACGACTCCCTCAGTTCGAGCTTGAATGCATCGCTTGTCTCTTGTGCCATTAGCGATAATGCACCGAAAAAAGTCATCATCAGAAAAAGAATATATATTTGCGGCCATTTCATAAAGCGATGAATACCGATTGTTTCTATGGTTGAGATTGCCGGGAATATTCCACAATATCACTCCTTCATGGAAAAACTATACGAGCCAATGTGATGCCCATCGGCAAAAATATCGACTTTATATGTCCCTGGCATCAGAAACTCTTCAATATCCCAATACATGTTCACAGGCATCTCCTCGCCCCCGTATTCAATAATCCGCTTGATGGAGTAGAGAATTTCTTTGTTCTCATAGGGGAAGACGTGTGACGCGCTCTTCTTCAACACTTCGCCGTTGGGCGCAAGAATACGCGCGTAGATAGTTCGTTCACCCGGCTCGGCTGTGATGTTTCGCGAAATCAAAAATGAAATCACAAACTGTGTGCTTCTTTTGAGGCGTTCTTGCTGTTTGCCCCGTTGATTTACCGCTTTCACCGAAACATTTGTAGCAACAAGTTGTGCTGCGAGCGACACCTTCTCCGAAAGTTGTTTTTTCTCTTGTGCCACTTGTGTAAGCGTTCGGCTGGTCTCTTTGTACTGCTCGGTAATTTGTCGATTTTCTTCTTTCAAAGCTTCGTTTAGACGATTCAGTGAGTCGATTTGATGGATATATGAGCGCAATATTTTCCGCAAAGAACCCAACTCATTTTTTAACCTTTTTATTTCTTTTTGGTTGGATGCTTTGGTAGCACGCAGTTCTTCGCGCAAGCGCATTACTTTTGCCTGTTCGTTCTCCAACTTTTGCAATAGCGAATCGTTCTGTACGCTGAATTTAAATCCTTCGTAGTGCATGGATATGGCTTCATATTCATCTTGCAACTCTTGTTTGTTGATGGTAAATTCTTCGCGCATGTCCGCCATTTTATGGTTGTTATGAATAATCAAGCCAATGGCGACAGCCAGCAAAATGATTAAGACAACAATGATGGCTATCAGTTGCGGCATTCGTTCTTTAAAGTTTACATTCATGAGAGAGGATGTTTTTGAGATACAATGGCAAATGTAATGCGTTTTGGTATAAAAAACGAATGGTTAAAATGGCTTTTTTGTTAATTTAAGACTTTGTGTTTAGAGGATGTCAGTTTTTTCTATTTGTTTACATTTATTTCCTTGTACTGATGGGATAGAGACTGTTTCGTTCTATCGCGATGATGGATTATACAAGCAGAGATGTGGGATATTCGGCAAATAAACAATATTGTCTCAAAAAATAGAAATCTCTGTTTTGGTGGTAAACTCTTCCAGAAAAAGAATGCCCATGTATGAATTGCCTTTTTGATTCAGAGGTGGACTATACACGGCAATGCTATACTGTTGGGGAAGAATGGCAACGATGCCGCCGCCGACACCACTTTTCCCGGGCAATCCCACCTTAAAAGTGAATTGTCCCGCTTCATCATAAAAACCGCAGGTTTGCATCAGAGCATTCACCCTTTTGGTACGGCTCGGTGAGAGGATTCGCTCGCCTGAATAGGGTACAACGCCATTGTTCGCCAAAAAAAGGAATGTTTTTGTCAGTTCTTCGCATGACATCTCTATGGCGCACAAGCTGAAATAGAGTTCCATCACAGCATCTATATCGTTGTGGATATTGCCAAACGACTTCATTAAATTCACCAGGGCGTAATTTCTGAATCCTGTTGTTTTTTCCGACTCTGCCACTTTATGGTTGTAGTCGATGGATGGATTGTTCGCCAATCGCCGAACAAACGAGATTAACTCCTGTTTGGGATTTTGTAAAGTACTTACCAAAATATCGGCAACCACAATGGCACCCGCGTTGATAAAGGGATTCCGCGGAATGCCTTTATCATACTCCAACTGCACTAGCGAGTTAAAAGGCGTTCCGGCGGGCTCCAAATCCATACGATGCCACGTGTCGCTTTTCAATTGAGAATAGGCAAGCACAAAAGAGAGAACTTTGGAAATACTTTGTAACGAAAAGCGCCGTTCAAAATCGCCAAAGCCATATTTCTCACCCCGCACCGTAGAGAGGTGAACGCCAAAATAGTGCGGTGATATTTTTGCCAATTCCGGAATATAGTCGGCTACATGCCCCGGATTTTCTACATGCTGCAGCTTATCGTGTATCTCTTTAAAAATTTGTGTGTAATCCATATCGTTTCGCGATTTAGTGATAAGTTTTCTGATATTTTTTTGCTCTCTCGGTTTCTTTTATAGAAGAAAGCCGAGCTGAAACAATATATCATTTTCATCATTCTTCACAGTTCTCTTCTGTCTGCAAACTTACATAAAATCACTGAATAAACAGTGATTTCTATTTCATTTATTTATTTCGAGAACCTAAAATATCAACCAATCTATTTTTTATTCTTATATTTCCTCTATAAATCCAATCATTTCCCTGCATTATATAGTTATAGGAATATGTTTTCCAAACACTAGGTACACAGCTATCCTGACGAAAATCAAATGGACTTTCGTCAAAAGATATTAATTT
>JAEZZZ010000072.1 GCA_023418255.1 Bacteroidota bacterium | reverse complement strand
AAATTGTGAATACTGCGATGGCGAGAATGTTCAATATCGCATATATTTTTCAGTTCATCGTTAATAGTCTCTATAACAGAACGTTTTCTGAGCATTATTTTATCAAACAGAGGCATAAGGCGATTTTTCATATTGGATTTGAGTCCAGTAACAATATGTATGCCCTGAGTGAACAGCATTTCGGACAGACTTTGAGAAACGTAGCCTTTGTCGCCGTAAAGTTTACCGAAGAGTTTTTTCTTGAGAACTTCAAAGATTCGTGTGTCTCGGTCATCGGTATTTCCGGCGGAAAAGTAAAAACTAAGGATTTCTCCTTTTTCATTACAAACAAAATGCAACTTAAAACCATAAAACCAGCCCATTGTGCTTTTTCCGCGCTTGGCAAACCCATCAAAGGTCTTGTGTCGGTAAATCCGTTTATTGTGACAAACGCTGATTTTGGTGCTGTCCACAAAACTGATGCCTGTGCATTCTCCGAAACAGACAATATTCAGAAAAAGCATCATAGGGACAAATACTTTATGTTCAATGGCAATAAAACGACTGTAAGACAATTGCTTGGGAAATTCAGAGCGGAGATGTTCTCTGACATAAAACAGATAAAAGCTTTTGAAGTTTTTGAAAGTTCCGAAATGATAAAGCATCAAGATGGTAATAATTTCACTATCGGACATAGCGTGTTTGCGATTGCGTGTTTTTTTGCCTTCATCGGCAGGTAATTTCTTGTGAGAATCAATTTCTGCGGCATATTCTTTGCAAAAATCATCCGCTAAACAGAAAATTTCAGTAATTTTGTCTTTGGTAAGTAAGCTCATAGATAATCGTATTTTATTGTTTGTCAGATATAAAGATACAAATTATCTGCTTGCTTACCAAATTTTTAAATGGGTTTCTTATCCGAAATTCAGGTTAATAGTTGCTTTGGCACTAAATACCGAAAGCCAAAACTGTTCCTCCGAACCACTGTTGTAACGATTGAAGTTTTTGAACCAAGTTGAAAGCTCATCAACCCACAAACAAAGCCCTCTTTTATTCTGCGCGTGGATAGCACTCAACCCTTCAGGTGTGATATCCGACACAAGAAAACCCTTGCGTGTTGGCTCTTTCGGTTGTTCATCATATCCGCTTTCTGAACGTTTTTTGCGACTCAACTGCATCATCTTTCCATATTCAGAATAAGCACGGTCATAAACTCTATTCTCGTGATAATCAAAATCCAAAAAGGGTTGCATCGCAAAGCTGAGCGGATGACTTTTATTGGTTCCCGGTCTTCCTACCAAAGCCATGTAGAGTATGGCACTTTCTCGCCATCCTCTTTTGAGTTGCACAAGATGCGTATTCTCGATGCCTACGGCAATAGCAACCAACATCGACGAAGCGATATAATCGATTGGAAATCCTTGACACCGGTGCACTTCCGCAATGATTGTCTGAATCTTTTCCGGAAAAATGGAGACAGGAAAGGTAGAGCTTCAAAATGACAGCCCAAACTCCTTAACCTTATCAAGGAGAATATCCGGAGCTATGGTTTGCGCTTCCATACGTTTCTCGCTACTTTATTGACTTCGGTTTGTTACGAATGCCGGCACGCATAGATGCCAATATCTCCTCTGGGGAAATGGAGGGCGCAAGACGCTTTCTACCACTTTCAATCCACTCAATCAGTTCATTTTTGTAGAAGTAGAGTTTCTTTCCTCGCTTATACGCGGGAATCACTCCTTTGCGAACCAATGCATAAACAGTAGGTTTTGCTTTGTGGAGCACTTTACACGCTTCGTCAATACCTATGAGTGTTTTTTCATCATGGTTTGGTGAATGAAGCGCGGACACCATTTCTGTTAATGTTGCAACCTGTTCGGTTAATTCGCTTACCGCTTTGGGCAGCTCATCAAATGTGATTTCTTTTTTCATTCTTGTTGATACTTTGTGCGAGTTGTCTCGCAGATTTAATTATTTGCAAGCAAAGGAAATGGGTGTTCCATGGGTGCGCAAGCCCACCAACAAGTAACTTATGGATAACTGATAGAAGAGCTTAAACGGCTCTCAAGTATGATGTTTTCTTGTAGTGAAATCAGGCTTTTGCTCTCGGTGTTTGTGAGTTTACGTTGAATCGTACTTATTTCTACATCTTCAAGCGCGTGATAAAATGTATGTTTGAGAAAAAGAGAGGTTTCTTTTCGAAGTTTGTAAAATGGTTGCGCAATGTTCCAACCGAAGTGCATTAGATCAATACTTTTCAGTTGAGAAGAAACCTTTACGCTTTTGCTCTACTCCGGTGTCCAATCAGAAGAAAGAAACTTGGGGTTATTTCAGAACATAATTGCGTCAGCTCGGACTCTCGCATATAAGGAGCGAGTGTCTTTTGGCTGTACGCAATGACAGCCTCAATCTTCCTTTGCTCCTCTTTCGCCTTGTTTTGCAATACCTCCCGACAATGTTGACCATAATTAAAAGAGGCAGTCTCAGGGAAGTTTGAGGAAGTCCGTTGTTCTGTTCCTATTGTCACGGCTATCTTCTTTTTATCTCTGAATATCAAACAGAGCATTTCTTCAATAAGAATTTGAGTAGCGAGATAGAGGGAAAAGCAGACAATCATTGAGGATATAAAAATACTTCCTGCCGTAAAACTGTCGGCTCCATAACTAAGAATAATATCGCGTGCGACTAATGAAAACACTACGATGCAACCCAACGTAATCAATTGTGGGATATACTCTTCATTGATTATCTTTCGTATCATATTATGATGTTTTTTGAGCAAAGATAGCTAGCTATTCATCACTATTGACAACTGATAGAACAAGATGGAAATGCAGGGAAATAACGGGAAATCTATTCTATAACATTGCTGTCCGCTAAACCTTTTTTTCGTCAGCAAAAATTAGGGCTGATTTCCCGGTATGGAATTCAGCCCTTTTCGTTACTTTTGTTTTAAACAGAAAAACCATAGCGATGAACAAAAGTACACA
>JAEZZZ010000021.1 GCA_023418255.1 Bacteroidota bacterium | reverse complement strand
GGTTGATGAGGGTTTCTATTTTTGTCCAATCAATCAAAAGATTTATTTGAGCGTAAAATTTTGAGGAACGGGTGGAGCGCTCCATAAATGGTGTGGAAAAGTTCATTGTCTTATGTTTGTTTTTATGTCGTTTCATTATGTAAAGGTGCTGAATATAAATAAAACAGACAAATAAAATAAAAATAGTTTTTCCTTTTTTTATTGTATTGAATTTATTTCTTCCTCTTGCCTAAAATACGGCATTTATTGGTCCAACAGATAGAGAAATACCGTGCAAAGGTTTCGCACCGTGGTTCAAAAAAGTGTTCTCTTAATGGGAAAACCAATGATGTGCTTATTATCGCGTTCGGATTGTTTTTTCAGTAGAGGCTTTCAAGTCAATGGATGGGGGCACATGTTTGGTTGGGCTTTTAAAAATTGAGACACTGATATCTCCCTTGTCCTTACACAACAAAAGCGCGCATCGTCTGATCCGCGCTTTCTTTGTGCGATAACCTGAGATTTATTGTATCTCAATAATCTTTTCTTTCTTCGGCTCTTCTTCCTCGTGACGTTTTGGTATCACGATGCATAATACCCCGTCTTTCACTTTTGCCGAGATGGCATCGCGTTCCACGTTTTCGGGTAAAATCATGCGTCTTTGGAAATTAGTGTACGAGAATTCGCGTCGCAGATAGCATGAATCTTCGTCTTTTTCTTCCTTTTCAACTTTCTTTTCTAATGAAATCAACAGATTGTTGTCCTCGTCAAGACGCAGATTGACATCTTCTTTTGTCATGCCGGGCGCGGCAACTTCTACTTGAAATTCATTTTCTTTTTCCAAAATATTCACAGCCGGAGTGGAACTTTTCGATACATTTTCCATCCATTCGTTGCCAAAAAAATCGTTGAAAATATTCGGCAACCACGTTCTTGTTTGTCTGATTGGTAACATAATTATAATCCTTTCTTTTTTTAGTATTGTTATTTGCTTTTTTATCAAATTCAATAACTATATTTCAAAAAATATGCCGATACGGTTTTTTTATAAAACCACGCCGTTTTCTGACAAAATGGCGTTTGTTGTCTATTTTATTGCTGTTTTTTTAGAATTTTCCTGACAGAATGGCGGCTTTCGGCGTGTGTATATTATAAAAAATGGAATGTGTTGCAAAACATAAATTTCACTGTCCGCTTTACACTCTTTTTCCCGCGGAAATTTTCAGCACACGAATAGACAATTATTATAAAAAGAGGATATTTCCGGACGGAAATATCCTCTCTCGATTTAAAATATGTAGGTTTACATCAATATTTCAACACCGATTTCTGCAATGTTTCTTGCGCGCTTTGCACCGGAACGAGGGTAAATCCCCACGAGTAATTTTGATTGGCGGGAATGCTATATCGCGGCAATGGGCGGTCGCCCCAGCTGTTGTATCCGGCAACACCTTGTTGACGCATATCGATGCACACTTCCACATAATCGCGCGGCTGAATGTCGTTGATATGAGTTTGGCGCGGCTTGCGGTTTTTGGCATCAGCATCGTTGCGATTTGCAATTTCATCCGGTGTAAAGTTGTTCCATTGATAGGGACGTGAGGTGGCTTCTTCCGAATCAAAATCTTCGATGCTGTTGCGCAACGCGTTGAACCCGATAGTTTTATCGGCGACAACGAGCAATCCGCGATTGTTGTTCGTGAGCGCTACCCAACGCGTGTCGGTGCGATGGCCGTTTTCTTGCGGACGCACATACGGATAATACATGGCTTCGGCGGTGGTGGTATATAATCCGACGTGTGAGCCGGCGGCTCTGTCGATATAATTTTCGCCGGGACCGCGTCCGAAATATTGTACCTTATTCATCGCTTTCGGCATACGGAAGCGGACGCCAATACGCGGTACTACCAGTTTTGACGAAGCTTTACGCGCTGCTTTGGCTTCAGGTGAAAAAGTGGCTTTTTGTGCCGCTTCAGACATGCCCACTGTTGTTTCTTCGCTATCGGTGGATGTGAAATCGATATCCACTTTCACAATGCCTTCCGGCATAACGGTGTATTTTACCACATAGGCATTGCCGGCAGCAAGCAAATAGGTTACGTCAATGGCGGCATTATTGCCATCTTTGCGCGTGGCGATGTCGGTTACATTGAAGTTTTTGCTTGACTGTTTCCACACTTGCAATCGATAGGGCATACCGTTTCCGTAGTCGTTATCGTTTGGCGCGCGCCAGAAGTTGGGCTGAATGCCAAATCCTTTATCGAAATATTCGGTTCCGTGTACCTTATAAGAGGTGACCATTCCGGTTTTTTTATCGAATGCGAAGTGCACTATCGAAGAGGAAACGCTTATATTATCGCCGTTTTCGTCGATTTTCAACGCCGGGGCTGTGGTAGGTTTATATACCATTTTTTCACTTTTCGCGGGCAGTGCAAATTGTTCGGTTGCCACGATATGATTGTCCGGAAGAAGCGATGTCGCTTTTTTCATGCGCACTTCAAAGTTGATGAAATGTTCTGCCGATTGTGGCATCGAGGGATATTCAATGGTAATGTTTTTGCTCTCTTGCGCATTCAATTGAATGGGAAGCGCACCTTGTGCAATCGTTTTTCCGTTGCGCTGAATGGTGTATCTGAACGCATAATCATCGCTATTGATGAAATAGTGCCTGTTTTTAACGGCAAATATTCCTTTTTGTACATCCACAGCTTCAAAGGCAAAATCTTGATGCACATATTTTACTTCTGCCATGGCGGGTTGGGGGCTACGGTCCGGATTGACAATGCCATTGCAAAGGAAATTGCCGTCACTGGGGGTGTCTTTTCCATAATCGCCGCCATACGTCCAATAATGCACGCCTTTTTCGTCGGTGGCGTCGATGCCTTGGTCAATCCAATCCCAAATGTATCCGCCTTGCAGATTGGGGTATTCATAAATGGCTTGCCATTGCAGGGCGAGATTTCCGTTTGAGTTTCCCATGGCGTGCGAATATTCCGATGGTACTACGGGACGGTCGCTTCCGTTTTTCCCGATTTCTTCGAGCCATGCGGCGCTTGGATATTGCGGCACGTACATGTCGGAGTTCCATTCCCTAAGGGCGCGCTCGTAGTTTACCGGGCGTTTCATGATGTTGTTGTCGGCCTGTTTTAGCCAGAGATATGTTTTATAGAAATTGTATCCGTTTCCGGCTTCGTTTCCGAGCGACCAGAATGTCAATGAGGGATGATTTTTATTTCTTTCAAACATATTTATTGTTCTGTCGAGGTGCGCTGTCAGCCATTCGGGGTTGTTGCCAAGCGTTCCCCCTTTGCGCAAATCATAATACATCCCGTGCGACTCGATATTGGCTTCATCATACACATACAGTCCATATTCGCTGCACAATTCATAAAAACGTCTGCTTTGCGGATAGTGACTTAGGCGCACGGTATTGATATTGTTTTGTTTCATCAACGCGAAATCTTTTTTCATCAAATCTTCCGTTACATAATGTCCGGTGGCGGGGTTGTGTTCGTGGATATTTACGCCTTTCAGTTTGATGGGTTGTCCGTTTACGAGCAACAGATTGTCGGTGCGTTTGGCGGATTTTACGGGTTTTATTTCGATGCGACGAAATCCGACAGAGTAGGGGATTGCTTCCGCTATTTTGCCCTCTATTTTGCTGCTGATAATGAGCTTATATAGATTGGGCGTTTCGGCTGTCCATTTCAGAGGATTGGTTATGGTTCGGGCGAAAGTGATTGTTTTTTCTTGGTTTGCTTTCAATGTTGTTTTTTGACTTTCAGCTGCCACGTTGTTTCCGCCTTTATCTATCAAGCGATAGCTGATTTCGATGGTTTTGTCGGTTTTATCGTTGTTTTTAAGCATAGTTTTCAATCCGAAAACGCCATCCTTATAATTGTCATCCAGGGATGCTGTTACCGCGAAATCGCGAATGTGCGTTTTGGGTTGTGACCACAGATATACATCGCGTTCTATACCGCTGATGCGCCAAAAGTCCTGGCATTCTAGGTATGAGCCTGTTGACCAGCGGAAAATTTTCAATACGAGCGTATTTTTTCCTTCTTTTATATAGGGATTGATGCGAAATTCCGCCGCGTTTTTGGAATCTTCGCTGTATCCCACTTCTTTACCATTGATATAGACATATACGCCGGATTTTGCACCGCCGATGTTGAGAAACACATCGCGCTGCATCCACGCTTTCGGAATGTCGATATCGCGACGGTAAACGCCTACAGGATTGAGTTCCGGCAGGGTAGGGGGTTGCGGATTTCGCGGTTTAAATTCGTATCCGTGGTTGGTGTAAATGGCGGTACCGAATCCTTGCACTTCCCAGTTGCCGGGTACGGTAATATTTTTCCAGCTTGCAGTGGAAGTTGCCGGGTCTGTGATATTTGCCGGAAGTTGTTTGTAACCGTCCACGAAATAAAATTTCCATGTTCCGTTGAGCGATTGATAATATTTGCTCTTTTCAAACTTGGTGTTTAGGGCTTCTTGTTCGCTTTCGAAACTCATAAATTCGGTGCGTGGATATTCCTTGTTTACGGCGACAGTTTTCACATCTTGCCAGTAAGGCAATGATTTTTCGTTTTGTGCGGATGCACTCGTAAAAAAGCCTATCGAAAGCGCACACGCAATTGCTAAAAGATTAGTTTTCATTTTGTTGGTTAATTTATATATTATCTTAAATATTTATATACATAGATATGATGCAATCAGCTGTCGGGTATCAGCGTTCAGCTTTTCAGCAAATATTGCGATGTTATTTCGAGTGTAGAGAGGAATCTGTTTTAATCGGATTTGTAGATATTTACACTCTTATGGACAACATTTTCTTACGTTTTAAACGTATATTTTCGAATAGTTTACTTTATCGCTTTCAGTAGTGCGCTAGCCAAACGGCTTGCGCCGATGCGGAACAGTGAATTGTTACACCATTCATCGCCTAATATTTCTTTTACAAGTGTATAATATTTTACGGCATCTTCTGTGGAAGAAACACCGCCTGACACTTTAAACCCGATTTTTGTGCCGGTTTTTTTGTAATACAATTTGATGGCGTTGCACATGGTGTAAGCGGCTTCGAGCGTAGCACCTTCATATACTTTGCCGGTGGATGTTTTTAGGAAATCGGCCCCGGAATAAATGGATAAAATGGATGCGCGATGTATCTTTTCCACATCTTTTAGCGCTCCGGTTTCCAAAATCACTTTAAGGCAGGCTTCGCGGCATGCGTGTTTGATTTCCGCCAATTCTTCGCACATCTCTTCATATTCTTCATTTAAAAATAATCCGACGTTGATTACCACGTCGATCTCGTCGGCGCCTTCGGCGACGGCGAGCGCCGCTTCAGCGATTTTTACTTCGGTAAATGTCTGTGAAGTGGGAAATCCCGCTGACACGCACGCAATCCTGACATCGGCGGTTAAAGCCTCTTTTACGGTGTGTGCGAAGTTGGGATAGACACAAATAGCCGCCACGTTTTCAATTTCGGGATTTGACCCCTCGAAGGCATTCACTTTTTCGGTAAATTTCCACACGTCGTCTTTGGTGTCGGTGGTGTTGAGCGTAGTCAAATCGATGCAGCTGTACAGCTTTCTGTACACCTCTTGCGTGTTGTTTTCGTCGAATTTATCCACGATAATTTTATTCGCTTTTTCCGTTACTTGCGCGTTGGTGAGGGCAAACGGATGCTTTTCGAGTGCTTCCTTGTATTTTGATGCTGTGTTCATATAGTTCATGAATTTATAAATGTTTTTACTTTAATTTTTGGTTGTTCTTGTGACGTTGTGCGTCGCGCAACGTTTTCTTTTCAATATTTTTTTTCAGTGCTTCTTCCAAATCTATACCTGTTTGATTGGCAAGGCAAATCAGTACCCAAAGGACATCCGCCATTTCATCAGCAAGATTTTTCGATAAATCGGATTTTTTAAATGATTGGTCGCCATAGGTGCGTGCCATGACGCGCGCCAGTTCTCCCACTTCTTCGGTAAGGATTGCCATATTGGTTAATTCGCTGAAATAGCGCACGCCATAGGTTTTTATCCACGCATCTACTTGTTGTTGAGCTTCTTGTATTCTCATTTTCAGTATTCTTTATTTTTAGAATCAAGCCAAATCGTTACCGGTCCGTCGTTAATAAGATGCACTTGCATATCGGCGCCAAATTCGCCGGTTTGCACGGCGATACCGGAAATTTGCGATAAATGTTCGCAAAATTTTTCATACATCGGAATAGAAATATCGGGTTTTGCCGCACGTATATAAGACGGTCGATTTCCTTTTTTTGTAGACGCGTGCAGCGTAAATTGCGATACTACCATAATTTCGCCGCCGATGTCTGTTATCGATTTATTCATCACACCATTCTCATCGTCAAAGATACGCAAATTTGTGCTCTTTTTGCACAAATAATCGATATCTTGCTCGTTATCGGCTTCTTCGATGCCGACGAAAATCAATAATCCCTGTTTTATGTCGCTTTTTTCCTTTCCGCCGATGTGTACCGATGCTTTGGAAACGCGTTGAATGAGTAGTCGCATAGGTTGTTTAGTATTTATTTTTGAGCCAATGAGAAAAGAATACATCGTACATTCTGTATTCGGTTTTGTTCATATTTTGTGTTTCAAGAATGAGTTCTTTTTCCGTGAGTGTTCTCATTAATCTTGTGGAATTTGATGCTGTTCCTATATTGTATTTCATCAAAAAATGCTGTGCTGTAATCTGTTCTACACTTTCCTCTTTTGCCACGGCAATCATATAGTTCCACTGTTTTGTTGTTAGAAGTTCGCGTAGTTGCAAATAAATCGGGGTGTTTTGTTCCAATATTTCAGCACACATTTTTTTTACAAATTTGCGGTCAATTTGCCTGATGTTTTGAGCGTAAATCTTATTGCATAAGCTTTGAGTGTAGTAAGTGTGTGATTTTGTCCAATTCAGAATAAATTGGATGGCGTCATCTTCAATTTTTCGACTTTTTTTTGCAAATAATTCTTTGATGAATGATGCGTAGGTTTCATTCTCTATTTCGGTCAGAAACATAAACTGTGTACTAGCATAAAATGGTTTTTTGTTGTTTGCAAATATATTGAGCATCATGTGGCGTTTGCTTCCACAAAATATAAAGGATGTGTTTTTTAGATGTTGGATTTCAGATCGCAGCAGCGCTTCCATGTTTTCTTCGGGATATTCGGTAATTTGTTGAAATTCATCTATTGCAACGATAATTCGTTTGTTCTGGGTGTCTAAGAATTGTAAAATATGATGCAATGTTTGTTCTTTTTCGGCTTCTGTTTGATAGTTTATTTGTATTTGCGGACTGCCACTGATTGGGTCGTAACTGATCAGGGGGCGTAAGTGCTTGATAAATTCCCAAAACTTTTTGCCAACGGATGTTTTTTGGGGAAATTTTTCAATAATTGCTTCCGAGAGTGTTTTTATAAACTCTGAAATCGAACGTGTAGCGTATATGTCAATATAAAGGGATTCGCACACTTTATGATTTTTCAACTCTTCAAACGTATGGATAATAAGTCCTGTTTTTCCCATTCGCCTTGGCGAAATGAGTGTTATATTGTTCCCGTGCAGCGTAGATTCAATTAATTTCCGGGTCTCTTTTTCGCGATTGCAGAAATATTCCTTCGCAATGTATCCGCTGGTGATAAATGGGTTATTGGGTGTTTTCATATTTGTACTTCTTATTGATGATTCTGTTTTGCTAAATTCCGAAAATCAGCATCTTATGGTTACTTTCTCTTCACTTTTATTCAATTCTTGGCTCTTTGTTATTCTTTGTTTATTCTTTTTGTCTTCATTTTATGGCAAAGATATTAAACTTTTTTCAAATTACCTATTTTAGATAACTTGTTTTAGGTAATTTTTTGTCCAATTTCTCCTAGTTATTCCAAAATTAGCAGAAACTATTTGTGTTGATTATTCATCCACTCCAAAATTAATTGGGCTTTACTTTCGCCGATGCAGTTTTTTATTTCCTCTTCGGTCGCGTTTTTTATTCGTTTCACACTCTTAAATTGTGCGAGCAGTTTTTTCTTTGTAACTTTTCCGATGCCTTTGATGGCATCGAGTTCTGAACTGATTTGAGCTTTGCTGCGTTTTTGTCGATGAAATTTGATACCGAATCGATGCGCTTCGTCTCGAAGTTGTTGAATCAATTTCAACGTTTCGGAATTTTTATCAAGATAGAGTGGGATAGGGTCTTCGGGATAATAAATCTCTTCCAATCGCTTCGCGATGCCGATAACGGCAATTTTGCCGTATAGTCCAATTTTCTGCAATGATTTCACGGCAGCGTTTAATTGCCCCTTACCACCGTCAATCACAATCAGTTGCGGCAGATTTACGTCTTCTTTAAGTAGCCGTGAGTAGCGTCTATGCACAACTTCGCGCATTGATGCGAAATCATCGGGCCCTACGACGGTTTTAATGTTAAAATGTCTGTAATCTTTTCTGCTTGGTTTAGCTTTTTTAAACACAACGCACGATGCCACCGGATTTGTCCCTTGGATATTGGAATTGTCAAAACATTCAATATGCCACGGAATTTCTTTCAAACGTAAATCTTTTTGCGCGCTTGTGAGGATTCGTGTTGCTCTTTGTTCGGGATTGAGCATTTCCGCTTTTTTCAGTTTGTCGATTTTATATTGACGCACATTTTTCTGCGAAAGTTCCAACAGTTTCTTTTTATCCCCACGCTGCGGAATGGCAAACTCCATATTATCGAATGAAAGTTCGGGAATGAACGGCACAATAATTTCCTTTGATTTGCTCTTGAAGCGTTGCCGCATTTCCACAATTCCCATTGCCAACAGCTCTTCGCTTGTCTCGTCCAATTTTTTGCGATATTCAAATGTGTAGGCTTGATTGATTGCTCCATTTACTACGTGCAAATAGTTGATGTATGCCGCGTTTTCGTCATCGGCGTAGCCGAACACATCAATGTTGTAATTGATGTTGCTCACTACAGTGGATTTTTCTCTGAAGTTTTGTATCTGTTGCAGTTTTTCTTTCAGAGCTTGTGCCTCTTCGAATCGCAATTCATCGGCACATTGCTGCATTTCTTGGATGATTTGTTTCTCGATGATGGCGATATTTCCTTTTAATATTTCCGTTATTTCAGCTATATTTTTCTTGTATTCATCCATCGATTGCAGCCCCACGCATGGTGCTTTGCATCGCTTGATATGATATTCTAAGCATACGTTGAATTTTTCTGCTGCAATATTTTCCGGTGATAGGTTAAGGCGGCACGTACGGACTCTATATACTTTACGAATGATGTCAATTAGTGCGTCCACCGAACCTACGGATGTGTATGGCCCGAAATAGCGTGAACCATCTTTTATGACATTTCGTGTTTTAAAAACGCGAGGGAAAAATTCGTTTTTTATAACAATAGATGGATATGTTTTATCGTCTTTCAGCATCACGTTGTAACGTGGTTGCAGTTTTTTTATCAGATTGTTTTCGAGTAAAAAAGTGTCTTCTTCCGTATCCACGACAATGTATTTTATGTTTCGGATATGCCGGACGAGGATGCGTGTTTTGGGATGGTCGTGTGTTTTTGTGAAATAGGATGATATCCGCTTTTTCAGATTTTTTGCTTTTCCGACATAAATAACTTTACCCTTTTCGTCAAGAAATTGGTAACAACCGGGTTTTTGAGGAATCACGGCAAGGATATTTCTTATTTCGTCGGTCATGATGATTGTGCAAAAACGCGTGGTAATTGATGCAAAGATACAAAAATCAGCTCACTTTTTGGGGTTTCAATACTCATAAAACAAATCAAAAGTGAGCCAAGATATAAGATAGAGATCTTTTAAAAAATCAGATATCAAATTGTAGAATAGAGTCCAGTTCCACCTCTCTTGGAAAACGCGAGCGTCCTTCCAGTGATTGTAATTCAATTAAAAAATTGATGTAAATTTTCTTCACTTTCATTTTCTTCACCAGATTATATGCTGCTACCATTGTGCCACCTGTTGCCAATAAGTCGTCGTGAATTAGCACTACATCGGTTTCTTCTAAGGCGTCTTCGTGGATTTGGATTGCGTCTTCGCCATACTCTTTGGTGTATTTTTCTTCAATAGTTTTATAGGGGAGTTTGCCCGGTTTTCTGATGGGCACAAATCCGGCATTAAGGCGCAGCGCGGTTGCAGGCCCCATAAAGAATCCACGCGACTCGATTCCGACCACTTTTGTAATTCCTCTGTCTTTGTAGCGTTCGTAGATGATTTCTGAAAGCGCTTTCAGATGTTCCGGCGATTGAAATAGTGTGGTGATGTCTTTGAATTGAATTCCTTCAATAGGGAAATCGGGAATGTTACGAACCGCCGCTTTTAATGTTTCTGTAGTCATTTTATTGGTTTGTATTTTCGATTCTTCTTTGCTTTTTTTTAAAATGTTTCACGTGGAACATTTTGATATTATCTTCCGAGCAATACGAGCAATACCGAAATGTCGTTTGGTGAAACGCCGGGAATTCGGCTTGCTTGCGCAATGGTTTCAGGATTGATTTTTGTGAGCTTCTGTCGTGCTTCCGTAGAGAGCGACTGTATTTCTTCGTAATTAAATTTGTCTTTTATTTTCACATCTTCCAAACGTTTGATTTTGTCCGCCATGAGGCGTTCGCGCTTGATATATCCTTCGTACTTTATCTTGATGTTTGCCGATTCGATAATCTCTTCTTTTCGATTCGGAATTTTATCCATATATTCTCTCAGTGCCGGAACAGCTTCCATCATTGTCTCGATTTCTATGTGCGGACGCGTCAATAAATCGCCAAGTTTGACGCCTCTGTTGAGAGGTGCTGTTCCTATTTTCTCCAAAAAAGGATTGATGCGCGCTGCTTTAATCGGGAAGCGTGAAACGAAATCTATAAGTTTCGTCACCTCGGATTCCTTTTCTTCGAAAAGGCGCATTCTTTCGGATGTTGCAAGTCCTAATTCGTAGCTGCGTTTTGTCAGTCGTTCGTCGGCATTGTCTTGGCGCAAAAGAATGCGATATTCGGCTCGTGACGTAAACATGCGATAGGGTTCGTCCACGCCTTTTGTGATTAAATCGTCAATCAACACGCCGATATATGCTTCGTCGCGATGCAGCACGAACGGATTTCCTCCGTGACAGTTGATATGCGCGTTGATACCTGCAATAATTCCTTGTCCGGCAGCTTCTTCGTAGCCGGTGGTTCCGTTGATTTGTCCGGCAAAGAAAAGGTGTTTTATATGTTTTGTCTCAAGGGTCGCGCTCAGTTGTGTCGGGTCGAAAAAGTCATACTCGATGGCATATCCCGGACGGAAAATGTGCACGTTTCTGAATGCAGGGACTTTCAATAATGCTTCTAGTTGCGTTTGCAAGGGTAGGGAAGAAGAGAATCCGTTGAGATAATATTCATGTGTGGTTTCGCCTTCCGGCTCCAAAAAAAGTTGGTGGCTTGTTTTTTCGGCGAAAGTGACAATTTTTGTCTCGATACTCGGACAATATCTTGGCCCGATACTCTGTATTTGTCCATTGTATAATGGCGAAAATTCCAATCCTTCGCGCAACACTTCGTGTACTGCTTCTGATGTATAGGCTATCCAACAGCCGCGTTGTTTCAGCGTGCGTTTAATATTTGGAAGGTAGGAAAACTTATGAAAATCGTCCTCGCCTTTTTGCTCTTCCATCAGATTGAAATCAACCGTACGTCCGTCGATTCGAACCGGTGTTCCCGTTTTCATTCGGTCTGTTTTAAAGCCAATTTCGCGCAATTGTTCCGTAATGCCATACGATGCCGGTTCGGAAATTCTTCCTCCGCCAAATTGCACTTTACCAACGTGCATTAGTCCGTTCATGAAGGTACCGCTCGTGAGAATAACGGCTTTGGCTCTGAATGCTACTTCCATCTTGGTTTTCACACCGGTGACAGTGCCGTTACGGATTATCAATTCCGTAACCATATCTTGCCACAGGTAGAGATTTGGCGTGTTTTCGATAATGCTGCGCCAGGTTTCAATGAATTTTATACGGTCGCTTTGCACACGAGGGCCCCACATCGCCGGACCTTTGGAGCGGTTAAGCATGCGGAATTGTATCGCCGTTTTATCGCTCACAATTCCGCTCATTCCACCAAGAGCGTCCACTTCGCGCACGATTTGGCCTTTTGCGATTCCACCCATGGCCGGATTGCAGCTCATTTGTGCAATCTTGTTCATGTCCATCGTAATCAGCAACGTTTTCGAGCCAAGTCGAGCAGCTGCCACGGCGGCTTCGCAGCCGGCATGTCCGGCACCCACAACAATTATGTCGTAATTAAAATTCATCTTTATTTTTGCAAACATGCAAAGATAATAAAAAATTGTGAAATGTGGATTGATTTGTGGCTGTTGCATTTAAAGTTCAAAATATAGAGCATTGTCGCGATTTTCGAATTGAAAAATCGAGTTTTGTAATTTCGTCGGTTGGAGAATGCAATTTGAGTTGTTTTATTTTAAGATTGAATTTAATTTTTTCTCTTTATTCTTCCTTATCTACTAACCGGCATTTCATAAAAATCGGTAAATGGTCGCTATATCCGCCGATGTACCTTTTAGCATATGTTCTATTAGGCCTTGCCTGTTTTTGTTGATTGAAATAAATCAAATAACGCGGATTGAACACATCAGCATTTTCCGGTTTACATTCCATTTTATCGGACAAAAAAAGTAACTATGAAGAAAAAAGAAGTCTCATCACTTGATAAAGTAAGAGTTGTAAATAGCTTATTAGGTTTAAATTCGCAGGGCATAAAACAAATCCCATTTAATTTATGCACTTTCAGAGAGATAGTTCAGACACAAAAAACACTTAACACATCTATGCC
>JAEZZZ010000146.1 GCA_023418255.1 Bacteroidota bacterium | reverse complement strand
AACTATTTAGATGAATTTTGCTATAAATTTAATCGAAGATACTTTGGAGAAGCACTTTTCGGAAGATTACTCGTGGCATGTGTAAGTTACAAAAATGAATTTAGGTATAAATACGGATAGTCATTAATATTAATTATGTAATTTGCTGATTATCAAAATTATAATATTATAAACAATTTGCGTATGAAAACGAATAAGAACTATCTCATTGATTTTGGAAACTCAGAAATTGCTTTTCGTGATAAGTCTAATTTTGCTTTGCACCGTGCACATCTTCTATTCAAAGTTATGAATAGCGCAACGTGCGTAAACATAGGAAAATTTATGGTCAATTTAGCATTCTCGATCCGTTTTCCGGTGAAAGCCATTTTGCGCGACACCATTTATAAACAATTTGTGGGAGGCATGTCTATTGAGGATTGTGCTGAAACGATTGAACAACTTGCTCGGCGAAATGTGGGCTCAATCCTGGATTTTGCGGTGGAAGGCGAAAGCAGCGAAGCACTTTTTGATGTTACCTGTGATGAGATTGTGAAAACGATTGACTATGCGCACTTACACAAAAGTGTTCCATTTAGTGTGTTTAAAATAACCGGTATTGGACGCTTCGATCTGCTTGCCAAAATTAGCAACAACGAGCAACTAACAAGTCAAGAGAAAGATGAATTTGAGCGAGTTCGTCAGCGTGCTCGTAAGATTTTGGAAGCCGGATATAAAAAAGGTGTCCCCGTCCTGGTTGATGCGGAAGAGACATGGATTCAGCCGGTCCTCGACGATTTAGTGTTAGAAATGATGGGCTTCTACAACAAAGAAAAGGCAATTGTGCAAAACACCTATCAGATGTATTGTGTGGACAGCACTGAGCGATTGAAAAAGCATCATCAAATGGCATTAGATAAAGGATTTCGTTTAGGTTTAAAAATTGTTCGTGGAGCATATATGGAAAAGGAGAGAGAAAGAGCTAAAGAAATGGGTTATCCTTCGCCGATTCATCCCGACAAAGCTTCGACGGATGCTGCTTTTGATGACATCATACACTATTTAGTAAATCATGCTGATACGATTGATTTTATGGTGGCTACACACAATCAGCAAAGTTTGCAACTGTTGGCTTCGTTAATGAACGAATGCAATCTCCCCACGAATCTTTCCAATGTTTTTTGTGCTCAACTCTACGGCATGAGCGATAACCTGACGTTTAACTTGGCTGATAATGGATATAATACCGTTAAATATGTTCCTTATGGGGAAGTAAAAACGATGATGCCCTATCTTTTCCGTCGTGCAGAAGAAAACACGGCAATGAAAGGACAATCGAGCAGAGAACTCGAACTTATCAGAGGCGAGATTAGAAGGCGTAAAACGAAGGGAAGAGCAATGAACAGTTAGTCGTAACAAAGTTTCGCTTGACGGGACGATGGTACCGCCTTGTCTCGGCGATAGAAAGAAATGGATGTCTATGCCTAATTGCTTGGATGAGAACTCCATCACCATCCCAAATTCGCCCTCTTTTAGGTCATCTTGGTTTTTTCGATTTTTTGCCGAAAAAAAGTTTTAGCGGAAACCAATGATTAGAAAAGAAAAACGGAGAAAATTTCATCTTTCTCCGTAGAGTAGATAATGTTACCTTTGTAACAGGTTATTCGAATTATGCAAAGCGTTATGTTTCATTGCAGAATATAGGTCGCCGAATCATTACTTGCTGCATTTCACAATTCGAAATATTGTTTATGCTCAGTTACTTAAGACTAGGTGATGGGTTTGGGCGTGAAAAATATATGCTTTGAAATCAGGAGCGTATCCAATTTGTAAATATGTGCCGATGTGAAGAAGATAGTGGCTGTTTCGCAACCTGATAGGGTCGCGACAATAAGCATCCCTGTCCCAAAGAGGCGTAGAAAGGGTTGAAGAAATAAAAGTAGAAAGCGAATGAGTGAAAAGTTAAAAACCGAGGGCTGACAGTTTATTGCTGAATGCAAAAACATCTATTTCATCACCCGGCAAAACATCGAATAGAGGAATTTCTCTATAAGAGGAACCTCTACTTTTCATTTTTAATTATCTTTGCAGCGCAAAACATCGAATGAAAAAAGAAAAACCATACCGTGACTTTTCCGAATTTTTGGCACAACACTTTCCTTACAAAGTGCAAAAGATATCGATTAATGCCGGCTTCACCTGCCCTAATCGTGATGGCAGCAAAGGACGTGGCGGCTGTACTTATTGCAACAACCAGAGTTTTAGTCCGGAATATGAAAAGCATACAAAAACCATCTCTCAACAACTTGCCCAAGGCATCCGTTTTTTTGCACACAAATATCCGCAGATGCACTACTTGGCATATTTTCAATCCTACACCAACACATACGAAGAGCTGAACAAACTGACAGCCAAATATGAAGAAGCCCTCGCCTTTCCCGGTGTCAAAGGATTGGTTATCAGTACACGATCCGACTGCATGCCAGACAATCTGTTGGATTATTTGGCAATAATACGTCGCAATAGATTCGTACTTGTGGAATATGGTGTAGAATCCACACTCAATAGCACGCTGCATCGCATCAATCGCCTGCACACGTTCGAGGAATCCGAAGAAGCCATCCGAAAAACGGCAGCGCACGGTATCCACACCGGCGCTCATCTGATTCTGGGACTTCCCGGCGAAACAAGAGAAGAAATATTGCAACATGCCACAACACTTTCAAAGCTTCCACTTACAACGGTAAAACTGCATCAACTTCAAATTATTAGAGGAACACAACTGGCAAAAGAATATCGAGAAAATCCAACCATTCTGCAAATAGAAGATGTGAACCGTTATATCGACCTATGCGTCGATTTTGCCGAACGGCTGAATCCAGAGTTTTACATCGAGCGTTTTGCTTCGCAATCACCCAAAGAGTGGCTTATAGCACCCGATTGGGGAATTAAAAACCATGTGTTGACAGATAAAATCAAAAAACGCTTTATCGAACGAAATACATTTCAGGGCAAATGCTTCACCGACGAATAAAAATCACTACAAATAGTGATTTTTTTTTATATATAATCTACGTTACTTTGCACTACACAAAATAACACACAATTATCATCATTAAGGTTTGTTGTATGAAACTAAATGATTATGCGAACATGGCGTCTTTTCTGAAAAAGACATTGATTTTATGTATTGTTTTTCTTTATTCATTATCCGGAAAATCAACCGAAGTAGATACGTTGCGAAGTATTGACATTGACACGATTATTGTTTCGAGCATTAAGCGCACAAACAGCAAGTGGAATCTACCCATTGCCACTACGACGGTTTCGGAGCGCGTGATGCAACAAAAGCATCTGCACGATATGAAAGATTTTACTGCTGCCATTCCCAACTTTATCATGGTTGATCGGGACACCAAACTCACATCGTCCGTCTTTATTCGTGGAGTGGGTTCGCTCATCAATATGCCCGGTGTGGCAATGTATGTGGATGGTGTTCCACATTTCGAAAAATCATCGTTTGATGTAAATCTCTCAGAGATTGAAAAGATTGAGTTTCTGCGCGGTCCGCAAGGAACACTTTACGGAAGAAATGCCATGGGGGGAATTATCCTTATTCACACCCGTTCGCCATTCCGCTATCAGGGAACGCAATTCAATCTGCGTTATGGCTCGCATACCGATTTTCAGCTGTCGGCATCGCATTTGGGAAAGATAAGTCCTCTCCTTGCTTATGCCATTTCTGCACACCAAGCCTCTTATGGCGGATATATCACCAATGCCTACAACGGCGAAAAAGCCGATAAAATGAGGTCGCAGTCCATCAACGTACGGCTGGAATGGCGACCCAAAAAGAACGTCAGCCTACGCCTTATAAATGGATTGGAACACGCTCGACAAGGCGCTTTTACCTATGGCGATGTGAACGAAAAAACAGGAAGAGTAGATTCGGTAAGCACCAATCATGAAAGTTTTTACGACAGAAAAATATACGATGGCGGATTACAAATAGATTATCACAACGAATGGTTTTGGCTTCGTTCGCAAACATCCGTTCAGCTTCTTGACGATGAATACAATGTGGATCAGGACGCTTCGCCGCGCGAACTCTATTTTGCCATTCAAAAAGAAAAGCAACGCCTTTTGTCGGAAGAGATCAATATTCGTACGTTGAGTAACGGAAATTATCGATGGAGTTTTGGGGCATTCGCTTTTCGCCATGCCATCGACCGCAGCACGGACGTCTATTTGATGATAAAAAAGCCGCATTACAAGCTCGAAAAAAGATACGACGACGTAAGCCGCGGATTTGCTCTTTATCATCAATCCACATTTTTCATCACGCCGCAATTACAGTTGGAGGCAGGAATCCGATACGATTACGAGCATGCCACATCCATTCACAACGAACATAAAGTGGTGGAAGACCGCGTTGAGCCGCTTCATAAATACGATTCACCATTGACATTTAGTCAATGGACACCCAAAGTCTCGTTGCAATACATCTTCAACCGCGATACACACCTCTACGCTACCGTAGCAAAAGGATATAAAACAGGTGGCTTCAACACGGTTTTCGAAACGGAAGATCAGCGCACTTTTGCACCCGAAAAAAGCTGGAACTATGAAGTAGGCGGAAAAGTACACTTCATAGACAACCGCCTGAAAGCCGAAATGGCAATATTCTACATCACGATTGATCAACAACAGGTAAGACAGCATCTTGACTTTCAGGGCGTAAAAATATTCAATGCCGGAAAAGCGGCAAGCAAAGGATTGGAACTTTCGCTGTGGACAAAGCTGAGTAGAAATCTGAGCACAAACCTCTCATACGGTTACACACACGCCACTTTCACTGAATATGAATATAGCAATGATGTGTCGTACACGGGAAATTTTCTGCCCTATATTCCGCGGCACACATTGTCTGTAAGTGCTGAATATTCGATTAATTATGCAAGCGCCATCTCTGACAGAATTATACTGAATGCCGATTACCGTGGCATCGGGAAGCTCTATTGGCATGAAAACAATCGCTTGGAACAACCCTTTTATGGATTGCTCAATGCCGGAATTCAAGTGATAAAAAACAACACGCGCGTTTCGCTGTGGGGAAAAAACCTGACCAACACGCACTATTTAGGATATTATTTCGAAATGTCTAAACGTAAACTCGGCAAGCCTGGACGTCCTATCTCTTTGGGAATAAGTATTTCACAATCATTTTAAATGTCAATGAAAACCGATCGATCATATAACCTGTTTACGTTTTTCTCGCTCTACATTGCCCAATCCATCCCGATGAGCTTTTTCGCGACAGCGTTGCCGGTGCTGATGCGTCAGGGGAACTATTCCCTATGGTCAATTGCCATGCTTAAATTGATAAAGCTACCTTGGATTTTCAAATTTATTTGGTCGCCTTGGATTGACAACCGCACCGAATCCGTTCGCGACTACAAACGATGGATTATCGGTGCAGAAATTGTGTATGCATCACTGATATTGGTGGTTGCCCATCTGAATATAAAAGAAGATTTCTCGCTCATCATCATACTTGTGGTGTTTGCTTTTGTTGCATCTGCCACACAAGATATTGCCACCGACGCCATGGCGGCGCGCGCTTTTCCTCGTAAAGACAGCAGCCTTGTAAATAGCATGCAAACCATGGGTTCGTTTACGGGAAGCATGGTTGGCGGAGGATTTCTTTTGCTCATTTTTCATCAAGTGGGTTGGGGAAGTTTGCTCCCGTGGGTTGGCATATTTGTGTTGATAGCATTGATTCCGCTGTCACTAAACAGTAAAATAGAGCTACGGAAACAACGCGCGAAAGAAAAAGCCAAGACAAAAGATATTTACCTCTTTTTCAAACAAAAAAACAGTTGGAAAAATGTTCTATTTCTATCACTTTTCTATTCGGGATTGATTGGCATTTTATCTACACTTAATCCCTATATGGTCGATTGGCAGTACGGCATGAAACAGATTGGCGTCATGGTGGGCGTTTTCGGTACATTTGTCGGAATTGTTTGTTCGTTTTTGTCAGGGATATTTATTCGAAAGATTGGAAAACGCCGTTCACGAAAAGGAATTGCTTTTTTTATCATTATTGTGGCAACATATTTTGTATGGCTTTCCTATTCTCATCATGTTTCGGATATAACAATGTTGATGGGTATCGCGCTGGTCTGGGGCGTATATGGTATGGCAACCACTATGGTTTACACCACCGCCATGGACAGCGTGCGCGAAGGAAGAGAAGGCACCGATTTTACAATTCAAATCGTGATAACGCACCTAAGCTCTATGATTGTGGCACTTGGTTGCTCACGCTTTGGCGACCTATTCGGATTTCATCGAATGTTTTTGTTAGAGGTGATGTTTGGCGTGATGGCATTCATCTACGTTCTCAACTATAATCCGGAGTATCGTTCTCAACATATCGAAGAAAACCATGAGTGATTTGATAAAAAAATACAACGTTCCCGTTCCGCGATACACCAGTTATCCGCCGGCAAACTTTTTCCATGCCCATTTTTCGGAAGAAGATTTGCGAAAAGCAATTGCCCTTTCCAACACACAAGAGCCACGACATCTTTCGTTTTATATCCACATTCCGTTTTGCGTAACGATGTGTCACTATTGTGGCTGCAACTCATATCCGATGCAGAGAGACGCCGATGTGAGGGCATATATTGATGCCCTCTTACATGAAATAGAACTGATGTGTGCGAACATTGACCAAAAACGAAAAATTGCACAAATACATTACGGCGGCGGAACACCAACAGCTATTCCCGGCACATATATTCAGATGATTAATGAACGACTTCTCAGCAAGTTTGATTGTATCGAAGAGCCCGAAATAGCCATCGAATGCCATCCGGGAAATATGGATGAGAACGATTTTCTTTTTCTTATCGATGCCGGATTCAATCGAATGAGTATCGGCATACAGGATTTTAACCAAGAGGTGTTGAAAGCTGTAAATCGCATTCCGCCAAAAATCCCGGTAGAGACCATCGTTAACATATTAAAAGAGAAGAATATTCGCATCAATTTTGACTTCATTTATGGTTTGCCACTGCAATCGATAGAAAGTTTTACAGAAACCATACAAAAAGCCGTGGAGCTTTCACCCGACAGGATTGTTACTTTCTCTTACGCACATGTTCCTCATCTGTTTAAGCGACAAACACTGTTGGAAAAGAAATCGCTTCCGAAAGAGATGTTGAAGAAGAATTTATACGAAACAGGACGTAGACTGCTGCTGGCAGGAGATTATCGACAGGTTGGCATCGACCATTTCGTAAAAAAGACAGATGAGCTGCATCGCGCTGTGCAAGAAGGAACGCTGCATCGAAATTTTCAAGGCTATTGCACGCGACGCACCACCGGACAAGTATATGCTTTTGGCGTTACGGCCATTTCGCAATTGGCATCGGCGTATGCCCAAAACACAAAAGATATTGATGAGTACATCGCAACGGTTCATAAGAATCGGATTCCCGTAAAAAAAGGATATGCGCTCAATGCCGAAGAACAAATAACACGAGCAGCAATTATTGAGTTGATGTGCAACGAGCAACTCGACTGGACAGCATTGTCCGAGCGACTGCACACACCGGTTTCAGAAATCAAAGTAGCCACCGCCTATTCTGAGAAAAAAATACAACAGTTTGCCGACGACGGGCTCCTTACATTTGAGGAAAATAAACTGATCATGAGTGAAAAAGGCTCACCGTTTGTTCGCAATGTGGCAGCCTCGCTTGACAAGCTAATGAAGCATAATGATAAAAAGTTTTCTAAGCCAATATAAATCAGTTGTTTGTTGTAAATTATGGAAAAAGATATAGTTTTTATAGGTGCAGGAATCACCGGATTGTCAGCAGCATTGCCATTGATAAAACAGGGTTTTTCCGTGGCGATGTTAGAGAAATCAGACCGCGTCGGCGGGCAAATACGTACATTCAACGAGGAGGGTTTTGTGTTTGAGTCGGGCTCGAACACCGGTTCAGTGATGTCGGAAGATGTGCTGCATCTTTATGCTGAACTCTATCCCGATTGCGAAATAGAGTTTGCAAAGAAAGAGGCACAAAAGCGATTAATCTGGAAAGACGGACGATTCCATACACTACCAAGTGGATTAATAGGCGGCATCACAACGCCGTTGTTTACTTTTAGCGACAAGTTGCGTATTTTGGGTGAACCGTTTCGTGCCAAAGGCACCAATCCCGAGGAATCGGTGGCAGAACTGACAGTGCGTCGGTTAGGAAAATCTTTTTTAGATTATGCCGTTGATCCATTTTTGTCGGGTATTTATGCCGGAGATGCGCATACGCTTATCACACGCCATGCACTTCCCAAATTGTATCTTTTGGAACAAAACTATGGTAGTTTCATTAAAGGAAGCATCCGCAAAAAACAGGAAGCGCGAAAGAAAGGTGTTAAACCCATAAAAAAAGATGTTTTTTCCACCAAAGGCGGAATGGAAAATCTACCGAAAACGATCGCTAAAAAAGTGACCTATGAAAATATCTTTCTCTCATGCCACAATGTTTCCATTGTTCCCAATCGCGAAAACGGAATATGGCAAATAAGCGCAACACAACATGGAAAGCCTCTTCATTTCGCGGCAAAACATGTTGTTACGACAGTCGGTTCCTATGCGCTGCCCTCGATACTACCATTTGTTGATGAATCAGATATGAGTAAAATCAACAATCTTCGCTATGCTCCTATCATACAAACAGCTGTGGGGGTGAAAGATAAAGGGGATTTAGATTTCAAGGCTTTTGGTGGATTGGTCAGTTCAAAAGATAAGGAAGATTTTCTTGGTGTGCTCTATCCATCGTCGTTTTTTGAAAATAGAAGTCCCGAAACGGGCATGCTGTTTTCTTTCTTCATGGGGGGTGTTAGAAATCAGTTTCTTATGGAGATGAGCGACAACGAGATTACGGAAAAGATTATTCGCGCCTTTCACACCATGCTTAAATTTCCCGCGGATAAAACCCCTGACTTAATTCGTATTTTTCGGCATAAATATGCCATTCCGCAATATGAATTGTCGTCCGGAGAACGTTTTGAAACGGTTGCAAAACTTGAAAAACAATATCCGGGATTGCACATTGCCGGAAATCTGCGCGACGGCATCGCATTGGCACAGCGTATCATGCAAGGACGTGAGATTGCAAAGAAAATTGAATTGAGTTATAAACAGTAAAATATCACATCCGATAATTCCACTCGCGACGGATATACTTCATTTTTTTCAATTGTTCAATATGTTCCACATCATCAGAACTAAACTTGGACAATTCTTCAACTGAACAGTAATCGGCTGTTTTTTGTGAAAACAAATGGAAAAACTCGTTTCGTGTTGGCACTCTTTGTTGCCGTTCCGCAAGATATTCTGCAATATTCTTCACGTTGCTCCGAACGGAGGCAGTGGCTCTTTTGTTGATGTTTTCAAATTCTGGCGTAAGGGCATTTTCCAACGCTTCTAAATCCGCATCGTACAGCAACGTTCCATGGTGCATCTCGCGCCCACGAGAAACGTGCGAAGCTGTTCCGGAAATTTTAAATCCATCAGGTAACCAAAGATCTTTTCGTTTGCTTTTTTCCGAAGGAATATTCAACGCTTTCAACACGGCTACAATGGGATTTAAAAAATCATCACTCAACGGCGAACGTCCGTTTTGTTGATTCCAAATAAAACAATAGTTTAAATTTCCCTCATCGTGATACACCGCTCCCCCACCCGATAGGCGACGCAGCACACGAATATCGTGTTCGATACAGAAATCGAGATTAACCTCATTCAACACCGCCTGATTGGTGCCAATCACAACACAAGCCGCATTCACATACAGCAGCAATATCTCATCCTTTGTCGAAGAGAAAAGATATTCCTCAGCGGCTAAATTAAACGCGGGTTCCGTGTAAGATGAAAAATAAACCTTCATATTAAAACATGATGCAAGATAAAAACAACCACTGATTATGCGCGACAAAAGTAACAATAATGCCATGAGAAAACAAACAGTGTTCTGATTTTCTTATTATTCTTATTAATTGTCCCTATCTCCATACTTTTTTTGTTGCAATCTGTGTTTTATCATAGAAAAAACCATATATTTGTAATCTCAAAACAATATTTGCACACATTATGAAAATTGTTTATTACATCTTATTTATTATCCTTACCGGTTTTTTCATGTCCTGCTCCGGTTGCAAAAATCAGAATTCATCATCAGAAGAAAGACCGGAAAATGAATTAACTGCCAAGTTAGACACATTTGAAACACAATTAGAGGAACCGGAAGATTTTCATCTTTTTTTAGAGAAATTCAATCACAGTGAAATGTTTCAAATGCGACGAATAAAATTTCCACTTCCTGTTATTGTTCCAAATATGGATGATTCAGCTATGCGACCTGTAGAAGATACCATCACCAAATATGAATGGGAAACAATTGATTTAAGCTATGATAGCACTTATCTTACCCGTGAATACGATCAATATTATCAAGTCTCTTACACATCAAAAGACACAACCATACTGGAATTGCGTGGTGTGAACAACGGCATTCATATTGATTATATTTTCACTCTTTCAGAAAACAGATGGTATCTGGTATCGTTTAAGGACGCATCGCTCTGATTTAGCTAAAATAGGATTATATAGTTTTTTTTAAGGAACGACTATTCCTACGTGAAGTTTTTTTCAGCAGATCCGATGTTTGGACTTAAATTTTGTAATTACCAATATACATAGTTCATGGAATACCGGCTTTTTATAATAATTAGTATCTTATGTTTTAAATTCTTGTATTTTTTTGGCAGGATATTTAAAATTTATATACCGGTATTATCACCATTTCTTTTTCTTTGATTTTTGTACTCATGCCAGAATTATGACTCATTCCTGATTTTTTAATAACAGCTTTTGCTATTTTTATAGATTTTTTAAGCGAATCTAATAAAAAAACACTTAAGACCTTTGCAAGTAACCATTTTTTCTTGACAATTCCTCTTTTTCTATTGATTATCATTCCTTAAATGGGCGGTTTTTCCCTTATTTATCTCATTTTGTCGTAAATTGACATACCAATCCCGGAGCTCGTTTTAAATTGTAACAATT
>JAEZZZ010000017.1 GCA_023418255.1 Bacteroidota bacterium | reverse complement strand
GCACAAACCGTCTATGCCCTTACGCAAATCAACGCCTTGCATACACAACACAAACCGATTGCTTTCATTTAAACTAAACATTTCACTTTTTTCGACAAAGATCGAAAAAACAAGGGAGAACTAAAAGACGGCGGATTTGGGATGATTACAAAAAGAGAACCTGCCATATCAGGCAAGTTCTCAAATATGTAATTAATAAAAAATGATTTTATCTCTATCCCAAGAATCCCAACATGATACCGGCGGCAACTGCCGAGCCGATAACTCCGGCTACATTTGGTCCCATAGCGTGCATCAACAAGTAGTTGTTTGGATCATATTCCAATCCGATAACTTGCGAAATGCGGGCTGAATCGGGAACAGCCGATACACCTGAGTTCCCAATCAATGGGTTGATTTTATTATCCTGTTTTAGGAATAAATTGATCCCTTTTACAAATAAAATTCCGGCACAGGTCGCGATCATAAAAGAGATGGCTCCCAAAACGAATACTTTGATAGATTGTGCCGTGAGGAAAGATGTCGCTTGGGTAGAAGCTCCCACAGTGAGTCCCAACAGAATGGTTACCACGTCAATGAGTGGACCGCGTGCCGTTTCTGCCAAACGACGTGTTACGCCCGATTCTTTCAGCAAATTACCGAAAAAGAGCATTCCCAACAAAGGCAAACCCGAAGGCACGAGGAATGTTGTGAGCAGCAATCCGATGATGGGGAAAAGTATTTTCTCCGTTTGAGAGACAACGCGTGGCGTTCTCATATGTATTACACGCTCCTTCTTCGTTGTGAGCAAACGCATAAATGGTGGCTGAATAATGGGAACCAGAGCCATGTATGAATATGCCGAAACGGCAATTGCCCCCATAAGATTGGGAGCCAGTTTAGACGAAAGGAAAATGGCCGTTGGGCCGTCTGCGCCGCCAATGATACCGATAGCACCCGCTTGATTGGGTTCAAATCCAAAATTCAATGCCAGAATATATGCGCCAAAAATACCAAATTGTGCTGCCGCGCCAATCAACATCAGTTTAGGATTGGCAATGAGAGCGGAAAAGTCTGTCATCGCGCCAATCCCCAAGAAGATAAGGGGTGGATACCACCCATTTATGACGCCTTGATAGAGAATGTTTAAAACAGATCCTTCTTCATAAATTCCTATTTTTAGGTGGGCTGCTTCATTAAACGGAATGTTACCGATGAGCATTCCAAATCCAATAGGAATCAATAGTAGAGGCTCAAATTCAAAGCGAATTGCCAAAAAGATAAACAACAGACCGACCAATATCATCACAATGTGTCCTGCTTCCGCGTTGGCAAAGCCTGTGTATCCCCAAAATGTTTGTAAATTATCTGCTATTGATAATAATGTATTCATTCTTTTTTATTTTATTCGATTACCACTAAATCAGCTCCTTCCAATACAGAGTCACCCTTATTCACCAATATTTGGGTTACCTTTCCATCAGCATTCGACATGATGTTGTTCTCCATTTTCATGGCTTCCAACACCATCAGTACTTGTCCTTTTTTAACCTCTTCGCCTTCCGTGCAACGGATATCTAAAATAACACCGGGTAGAGGCGATTTAACGGCTTTTTTGCCCGTGCTTGACAAGGCAGACGGTTTGCTTACGGCGGGGGTTGATGTCGGTTTTGTCGATGCACTTGCTGTGGTTGTTGCAATCTGACGTTTTACGCTTGTGAGTGATTTTTTCTTTGTCGGCTCCATTTCCACTTTATAAGGTGTGCCGTTAACTTCGAGTTCCACCACATCGCTTTCGTGGTTATTGATAACTACTTTGTATAAAGAGCCGTTTATTTTATATTTAAATTCTTTCATTTTGTATATATGTGTTATGTCGTTTAAATGAGAATGTTTATCTGCGTGGCAATTGTCGCAGGTTGTATATTTTTGAACTCCACGGTGAATAATCCTTTCTTACTTGTTGAATGGTAAGAATGGTTGATTCGATGTCGTGCTGTGTTTGATTGAGCTCATAAATAGCTGCGGATATGGCTGCAATAATATCGCCTGATGTTTCAGCAGGACTTACTCCTTTTCTTGCATCTTCCGAATTTGCCGCACTACGGGCGGCTCGTTTGTGAGAGAGCCATTTTGCCGTTTCACCAATGTTCCAGTATATGAGAAACAAAAGTGCTAAGCCTGTGAATACAACCAACATGGAAGTGAGCGTTAGTCCGAATCCTTTTCCGTCGTTTTTTTTCAGTTCCAACAGTTTGGGATTTTCACCTACGACTTCGTTGTTACTGCTTGGCGTAACATTTTCTAATACCGTGGCATTAATATTACCGTTCGTGTCATATTTTTGTCCGTCCACTTTGTAACCGTAGGATTTGTCGGCAGCCAATGCTGATTTGGGGATGCTGATTTCATCAAGCAGAGTTGTTCCATCGACATCATACAGTGCAATGTAATTATCACCGTTGTGATTAAGCGTAAAACTTGTGTGAAATGTTCCTCTGATTTGGTTTGCATCGGCCCAAAATAGCACATGTTGAAATGGCTTTATTTGCGTCAGTTGGTCGCCTTGCGGAATGGCATACATCTTGGGGTTGTTTTTGTCTGTGGTAAGAAACATTCCCGCGATGTTTTTTGTTCCTGCGGTGTTGTTATAAATCTCTATCCATGAGCCTCGGTTCCCGAAGTTGTCCATGAATCCGGTTTCATTTATTACCATCACTTCATTGATGACCAAGTGGGGATCTTTTTTCTTTGTGGAACAACCAACAAAGAGAAAAGTTGCCATCAGAAGGCATGATAAATAGGTTGCTTTTTTTGTCATCTTTTTTCTTTATTATAATGGTAAGTTATCATGTTTCTTAGGTGGATTTTGCAACTTTTTGGTTTGCAATTGTTGCAAAGCTCGAATTACACGGAAACGCGTATTGCGCGGTTCGATAACATCATCGATATATCCGTATCTTGCGGCGTTGTAGGGATTGCAGAACAATGAGTTGTATTCATTTTTTTTGCTTTGCATAACAGCCGCGGGATCTTCTGCGTTTTTAATCTCTTTGCTGTAAAGCACCTCAACGGCTCCATCGGCTCCCATCACAGCAATTTCTGCTGTTGGCCATGCATAGTTGATATCTCCTCTTAACTGCTTACAACTCATCACAATGTGCGCTCCTCCGTATGATTTACGAAGCGTAACAGTTACTTTTGGAACGGTTGATTCGCCGTAAGCATAGAGCAATTTTGCTCCGTGTGTGATTACGCCACCGTACTCTTGTCCGGTACCCGGAAGGAATCCCGGCACATCCACCAGTGTCACCAGTGGAATATTGAAAGCGTCGCAGAAACGAACAAAACGTGCCGCTTTGCGTGAAGCATTGATGTCGAGCACACCGGCAAGATATTTGGGCTGATTGGCTACAATACCTACGGATTGTCCGTTGAATCGTGCAAAACCAACGATGATATTTTTTGCATAATCGGCATGAACTTCCAAGAATTCGCCATTGTCGATGATGGCGCCGATGACTTCGTACATGTCGTAAGGTTTATTTGGGCTGTCGGGAACAATTTCATTGAGGCCATCTTCTAGGCGATCGATCGGGTCGTCGGTATCTACGAGTGGTGCTTCTTCTAAGTTGTTTTGTGGCAAGAAACTTAATAGTTTGCGAATAATGGTGAGCCCTTCTTCTTCTGTTTCGACTGCAAAATGAGCAACGCCCGATTTGGATGTATGTACTCGTGCACCTCCAAGGTCCTCTTGTGATACATCTTCGCCGGTAACTGTTTTCACAACTTTTGGGCCGGTCAAAAACATATAGGAGGTTCCTTGTGTCATGATGCTGAAATCGGTCAATGCGGGTGAATAAACGGCACCTCCTGCACAAGGGCCAAATATTCCTGAAATTTGAGGGATAACTCCTGACGCCAAAATGTTGCGTTGAAAAATTTCAGCATATCCGGCCAACGCGTTCACGCCCTCTTGAATACGCGCGCCACCCGAGTCATTGATGCCAATGATGGGTGCTCCCATTTTCATGGCTTGATCCATCACTTTGCATATTTTCAACGCAAGTGTTTCGGAAAGAGAGCCACCAAATACGGTGAAATCTTGTGCAAAGATATAGACTAATCGTCCCTCGATGGTTCCATATCCGGTTACGACGCCATCGCCCAAGAATTTTTTTCCTTCCATTCCGAAATTGTGACATCTGTGTTCGACAAACATGTCAAACTCTTCAAAGCTTCCCTCATCAAGTAGCATATTGATGCGTTCTCGTGCTGTATATTTCCCTTTTTGGTGTTGTGAGTCGATTCTTTTTTCACCTCCACCTAAGCGAGCTTTTTCGCGTAATTTGATAAGCTCCTGTATTTTTTCGAGTTGGTTGCTCATACTAATTTATTATTATTTGGTTTATAGTTGTTTATGGGTATATAATCATCCTTGCTCTTTAAACTAAAAGAGTGTTGGATGGCGATATGAATTGTTATTGTTGCGAATATCTGCGTCTTATTTTTCGGGATGTTCGCAAAATTCGGTAAGTACACTACCTGTTGATTTCGGATGTAGGAATGCGATGTTCAATCCTTCGGCTCCTTTTCTTTTTTGTTTGTCAATTAGGCGAACTCCTTTTCCCTCTGCTTCTTGCAGTGAGCAGTTTACATCATCAACGCAATAGGCGATGTGATGGATTCCTTCGCCTCTTTTCTCAATATATTTAGCGATGGTGCTCTCTTCGCTTGTGGGCTCTAACAATTCAATTTTTGTTTGTCCAACGCGCAAAAAAGCGGTTTTCACTTTTTGATCTTCCACTGTTTCAATATTGTAGCATTTAAGACCTAAAACGCCTTCATAGTAAGGTAGCTGTTCTTCAATGCTTTTGACAGCTATTCCGATGTGTTCAATGTGTGAGATATTCATATTCTTTGGATTTTTATGTTTAATACGCAAAATTACATCTTTAAATCTTAAAATAAAAAAATATGTTGTGTTATTTTAGGTGAATTTCAGATATATATCAGATAGATGATATTCTAAGTACGTGAAGCAGTTCTTCGCTTATCTCTTTATCGCTTCGGATGGCTCGTTTGAAAGGCACATAATCTATTTCGTTTTCGCGAATGCCAATCATTACGTTGCGCTGATTTTCGAGCAAAGCCTGAATAGCTGCAATGCCCATACGGCTTGCCAAAATGCGGTCTTGTGCCGATGGTGAGCCGCCACGTTGCAAGTGCCCTAAGATGGAAACACGTACGTCGTATTGTGGATACTCTTTTTTTACACGCTCGGCAAGTCTCAGGGCTCCTCCTGTTATTTCGCTTTCGGCAACCAAAACCATGCTGCTGTTTTTTGATTTTCTAAAACCTTGTTCAATCAATTCTTCCAATTGGTCTTTTTCTAAACTGATTTCGGGAATGATGGCTGCTTCCGCGCCTGATGCAATGGCACTGTTAAGAGCCAGGTAGCCGCAGTTTCGCCCCATTACTTCGACAAAGAAAAGCCGTTCGTGGGATGAGGCGGTATCACGTATTTTGTCCATCGCTTGCATGATGGTGTTGAGTGCCGTGTCGTATCCTATTGTAACGTCTGTTCCGCTCAGATCGTTGTCGATGGTGCCCGGGAGTCCTACAATTGGGAAATTGTATTCGTTGGCAAATATGCTTGCTCCGGTGAGTGAACCATCGCCCCCGATAACAACCAACGCATCAATTCCATGTTTTCGCATGTTTTGATATGCTTTTTGTCTCCCTTCTACTGTCATGAACTCGCTACTGCGAGCCGTTTTTAAGATGGTGCCGCCTTGCTGGATGATGTTGCTTACGCTGTTGGTTTTAAACTCTTCGATTTCGTCGGTTATAAGTCCACGAAAACCTCTGTATATACCAAATACCCGCATGCCATTGAAAATGGCGGCACGTGTCACGGCTCGAATGGCTGCATTCATGCCCGGTGCATCGCCTCCGGAAGTTAATACCCCTATGCATTTAATGGATGGTTCCATAAAAATTGTCTTTAAATGTTTAACTGATTTTCTTTGTCAAGAAACCGCCAAATTAGCGGTTAGCAAAGATATGATTTTTCTCTTATAATGCAAAAAAAGCGACTTAAAAAGGCGCTTTTTCTACTGTTGCTTCCGGTTTTAGTTTGGCAATATTTTTTGCTACGGCTTCCATTTGCCACATGGGCGTTGAGGTGGCTCCACAAATACCGATGCTGATGCTTTGTTTTATGAGGCTCGAATCTATTTGGTCCGGTGAGTGGATAAAATAGGAATTTGGATTTGTTTTTTTGCACTCGTCAAACAGCACTCTGCCGTTTGAACTTTTTGCGCCGGCGATGAAAAATATGAGGTCATGCTTTTCCGCGAATGATTTGATATTATTCGCTCTGCTGGATACTTGGCGACAAATGGTGTCGAAAAATTCAAAGGACGCACCATCTTTCATCCGTGATTTAATGAGCTCGCCTATTTCTATAAATCCGTCCAATGGTTTTGTCGTTTGTGAAAAAAGGCTGATGTCGCGACTGAAATCAAGTTTCTCAATATCTTCCTTTTTTTCTATAACGATGGCTGTTTCGTTGGTCTGACCGATAAGTCCATTTACTTCGGCATGTCCCTTTTTTCCAAAAATAACGATCTGGGATCCGGAATTTTCTTTTTCGAGGTATTTGTTTTTTATGCGTTGCTGCAATCCTAAAACCACGGGGCATGATGCATCAATGATTTCGATATTGTTTCGGCGGGCAGTCTCATATGTGCTAGGCGGTTCGCCATGTGCGCGAAGAAGAACTGTCGCGTTTTTCAATTTTTTGAACTCTTCGTGATTGATGGTGGTTAGCCCCATTTTTTCGAGCCGTTTTACCTCGATGTTGTTATGCACAATATCTCCTAAGCAGTAGAGTTTCACTCCTTTTTGAAGCATCTCTTCCGCTTTGCTTATGGCTTTGGCAACGCCAAAGCAACAACCTGAGCGACGGTCTATTTCAATGATGCTTTTCACTCTTTTTCCTTTCAATGATTTCGTTAGCCTTTGCGAGTACCCATGCGAGTTGTTCTTCTCGCGTCAGCAAAGAGTTATCTAGCTCAAAAGCGTCGTTTGCCTTTTTCAAAGGGCTCTGTTTTCTAGTTATGTCTCGATGGTCGCGCTCTTTAATATTGCTTAATACCTCTTCGAGAGAAATGTTCTGATGATTCTTCTGTTTTAATTCATCAAATCGGCGTCGCGCACGCACTTCGGGTGATGCTGTAACAAATATTTTGAGTTCGGCATTCGGAAAAACAACAGTCCCAATGTCGCGTCCATCCATCACCACGCCTTTCTGTTTTCCCATTTCTTGCTGTTGGCGCACCAATTCTTGGCGAACAAAAGCCAGTGTACTGACACGACTGGCACCATTTGCCACGTCAAGGGAGCGGATCTCTTTTTCCACATTTTCGTTGTTGATGTAGGTCTCTTGTTCACCTTTTGGATTCGTTTTAAAACTGATTTTTATGTTCCCAATCTCTCCGCGAAGAGCCTCTTCGTTTATTTCATTTTCTGAAATCCAGCCGTGACGAATAGCAAAAAGAGCTACTGCACGATACATTGCGCCACTATCTACATAAGTATAATTCAGCTTTTTTGCGAGTTGTTTGGCGATGGTGCTTTTGCCACACGATGAAAAGCCATCTATGGCTATGTTAATTTTTTGAGTTTGCATATGTCAATATCTTCACTTCATAAACAACTGTGACGCAAGAATGTTTTCACGAAGGATGGTTAAATAACAGACCGTATCTCATTTTGCGTCAGCAACCGAGCTGAAAAAAATTTCCGGTACAAATATCGGAATTTAAATAAAAATAACTATCTTTGAAGGCAAAGAAAATTAGGACGAGGATGGAATTCATTGTTGTCCGATAAAACTCGGTTAATCGACTAATCTATTTGTATATTATTGATAAACAGACACTAAATTTCGCATATCTTCATATTAAAAAAGCAAGCCCTGCCTGTCGAATAAGTTTTGCTGTTCCAATTTTTGCTGATTGCGGAGCCAATCTTTCTCCGGATTTTCTAAAAAACGCATTAAGTGAAGGTAGTTAAACAGATGAATCCTGCAAAAACTAACCAAATTGGAGAAA
>JAEZZZ010000127.1 GCA_023418255.1 Bacteroidota bacterium | reverse complement strand
TTCCTCATTGCTTTACAAATTTTATCGTTTTATCATCCACCCTTACAGGCTTATAATTATCTAAATAAAATTTACCTATCCCGGTTAATTTTTTCGCTGCTTCTCTAAGCTCGAAGTTCCAAGATGTTTTGTTCTGAAATAGTTGTGTTGCTTTCATACTTCTATTATTTTAAATTCCGCTCTCGGATTAGTTTTATCTACAAATTTCTGTGCTACAATTTTCACACAGTTTCTATCGTTTTTTACCGCTTTGCATGATTGCAAGCAGTCTAAAACAACCTTTAACTGATTATCAAGATCAATTGCCTTTGTTCTATTGAAAAAGTTGATATGTAACTCAAAAAGACCCGATATTCCCTTATTTTTATACTTTGTACATTGAAGAATAAAACTGTTTTCATACGCTTTAATCACCGTTGTTTTTGCTAAACTGCCATATCCGTTTTTTCTGATTATTCGGTATGAATTACTTTTGCTCGGTGCTTGCCCAAAAATCACTTGCTTCATATCTTCCCAAAATATTTAAGTACCCGCCCTTTGTCCTTATCTTTCACATTCTTATACGCAATTTTAAACAGCTCTTCTTGCTTGCTTCTGTAATCACGATGTTGGTCGTAATCATCGTGGCATTCCCGGCAAGCAATTCTTAAATTCCACTCTTCAACGTAGTATTCGCCGAATATCGAGCGTGGAAGAACGTGCGCTAAATCGTTGCCCTTTCTTCCGCAGAAATAGCACCGCTTTGGCAGACCTCTTTTTATTCTTGAAAGGATATTGTTTTTCCTCGCTTGCTTCTTGCTTACTTTTCTCATTAAATAACTCTTTGCTTTGCAACCTCCCTTGCTGCAACGGTTGTTGCCCTATTAAAAATTGATTAAATTGTTATTAAACTCTTCCTCTGAAATATTCCTCAAAACGGTTATAAATAACACATCTTTCACGCTGTCGTATAGCTCGCTGAATTCAAATTCATCCATTTTATCGAATGCTATCGACTTAGGAATATCAATCCATTCTTTTAATGCGAACGAGAATATCTTATCACAATGTCCAGCCGAAACCTCTAACGACTTTCTAAATACCTCTTTGTTGTTGTGAAAAAACTCTGTTTGTCTTTCATTCAAATACCCCCATGCGCAATTGATAAGCGCGAAGTATTTTTTATGAAATTGATAGTTCCTCGCTTTCTTGATTGAAACCGTGTACGTTTCGCCGATTTTCAATTTCTTTTTTTTATCGTAATCGTCATCGTAGCATGGAACCAAGCCGCTTGCAGTATTTAGAAGGTTCAGTTTCATCTAAAAAGGTATATCGTCTTTTCTCTGTGTTGCTTTTCCGCTGCCGATGTAAACCGTGTCGGCGTTGGCTTCTCTCTCTTCCTTTGTCTTCGATACGGCGAGCGTATGTGTTTCGCCATATTGACTTGTTTCTTTACGTTCAAAAAGCACTAAATCAATATACTTTTTACCGTTCTTCGCTGTTCTGATTTTGCCCTTCGGAATATCCGAAAGGCACACGTTTAGCAATATCATGTTGTTTTTAATTTTGTAGTTATACTTTCCTTTACTATTGTAGTTTTCATGTATTTATCGACCATGTCGGGATAATCAGATGCAAACTTTTTAGTGTCAAAGGTTTTGCGTTCATATGATTTTCTTCTTGTTATCGTGAAGTAATCATTATCCCACTTTTCGATGTCAAGGCTGTTAAATAAAGCCTCAACCTGTTTGTTGTACTCGTTTTCAAGGTCTTTTAGTCGTTTTATCTCTTGCACAATTTCAGCGGTCTGCAACAAAAGATTATGCGCCTTTTCCTCCTCGCCGCGTGTAGCTACCTCATAGGTGTATTTTTCGCCATTACGCTCGCACTCTAAAAGTTTTATGATTTCCTCTTCGGGTATCTCTCTAATGTCGTGCAGCGTTGCGCCCTCTCTTATCCAAATAGCTTTTAACCCACTTACCTCGATGTCCGGATTAACGATGTTGAATAGGTATTTATAAATCGATAGCTGCCAGCTAATGTAGTCCTTATCGAGTGTGTACGTTGTTTTGATGTCGCATAAATAAACCTTGTTATCTATAATCAAAACTTTGTCGATAGCACTCGCAAAATGTTCAAAGTCGGTTACAAGGTATTCCGAATCAAGAACCTCAAATTTTGCTTGCTTCTTAAGGTCTGCATACCACTTAGCTTCCTCGCTTTCAGCTGAATCAAACATATCGTAAGTGTAGCAGTCGCTATGTATACGTGTGCCTTTTTTTGCCGCTCTTTCCAAAACAAGCTGCGGCACTTCATCGTACTTTTTCGGGAATAGCTGTCGGGATAACACACCCGTTATCCCTGACAGTTCTCTTCCTTTATAAAAATATCTGTGTTCTGATTCGTAAAACCTTACGCCTGATTTTTTAAGCTGCATTGTTAAATTTATTTTTTAGTTTCGTTACTTCTACTTTGAATGTATAATCACTCCACAAATCGGGATGCGCTGCCCAAACCTCTTGTAGTTCAGCAACATTCTTACACTTTTTAGTTTCAGCGAGTGCTTGTTTTAATTCCGCGTTACCCGGTTCGGCTTCTTTCTTGCCATGTGTATTTATGCTATCTGCGTCTTTGGTATCATCGATACAGAACAATCCATTTAAGGCGTATTTGCGCGCGTATGATGACGCGGAACCCGTGACTTGCGCGCCATCCATTCCTTTTTTGCTTTCTTCTTCACGCGCATAAGCCGATACCGATATGGATTGACCCGATGCCGTGATAGTTGCAGTTGCCTTGATGTAAAACCTTTCGCCGATACACTCGATTTCATCCGAGATAGTCAGGAAAGCGTTGTTGCTTTTCAGTAAAGGTTTTACCGCTTCTAAAATATCCTCTGCGCTACGATAATTGTAGCCGCCAAATTTGTTGAATTGCGACTTTGGCGCTTTCAACTCACTTTGAATGTTTACTAATTCTTCCATACTGTTTTGTTTTTAATTGTCTATTATTGTTTCTTTCAAAAAGTTATCCTCATAAATGCCTTTGAATACAAGGTTACCAGCAGCATCCCAGATTTCACGTGTTCTGTTGCGCTCGCCGTTGATGTAGTGGCATTTATCACATTGTTTCCCATTCGGGTGAAAAATTTCAAAAGAACCGTGATATTTATCGTTTTTATATTCGATGCGCTCACTAAGTTTTCCGTTCGGATGAAAAATCTCCAATAAGCCCTCTTTCTTGTTGTTTTCGTAGTGAGCCCTCACTCGGAGTTGCCCGGTATCAAACCACTCTTCTTGCACACCATGTAGCATGCCCTTCCTGTGATTTGACTTCTTGTATTGCACGCCATTTCTGTGCCACGTTAGGCAAACACCATCACGCTTATTGTTCACGAAATTAGCCTCAAAACCCAGCTGCCCGTTGCTGTGCCACATTCTGTACACACCTTGAATTTTGCCTTTTTCGTCAACAGTGTATCGTTCTTTTATTTTTCCGTTGTTGTGAAATTTTTCTATTACCCCCATTTTCTATTTTCTTTTTTTTGTGGGAATGGCAGGATTCGAACCTGCATATCGTCCCTATTTTGTTCAGCGAGTTTATTCATTATGAATTTACTTTTAAGGGATATCTATCGCTGCGTTCAGCGTCTACCAATTCCGCCACATTCCCGACCCATTTTAAAGTTCTTCCACAATCACAATTTCAGGTGCAATCTCTCTGATTGCTTTAATTTCTTCATCGATGATGCTGTCTTTCGTTTCGTTGATTAAATCATTTGCTTCCGGACTTGTGAGAGTACAGCAAAAATCATCTGCCCGAACATCTACCTCAACCTCAATAATTTGTTTTGGCATCCCTTTGAAAACAGGGATATTCAATTTAAATGCTTCGGGGAGATTACTTTCTACAATTTGATTTATCAGCAGCTTGCGGTTACCTCTGTTGTCATCCGAGTTTTCAAGGTCTTTATCGACTTTTGCCTTAAAGTTCCGTAACTCGGAAACCAACTTCATAGCGACGTCTTTGTTCTCAAAATACGAGCGGTTCATTTTGAAAAGGTCTGCCATTTCAAAATTGGTTAAATATTCGCCGCTGTTAATTCTTAGAACCTCGAATGCAGCATCAAGGCGCAAGAATCCTTTGACGCTGTCAAGCAGTTCCTCATTTTCGTTCATATAGAGCGCAATCGACATTTCTTTTCTATTGATACAGATGTGGCTGTTTGACGTGTCGATATCTTTGATGCGATATTTCAGCCATGTGCTTACGGCGTTGATAGTGCCTGCTATCCTAAGAGGGTTTTTCTCACGCAACGGCAATGCTTCGCCTGTTCTGATTTCAAGTGTTTTTATTCCGTTTTCTACGGTTACGTTAAGTTTTTCCATTTTCATTGTTTTTTTTAATTATTAGTACCTGTTTTCTTTATATCCATTGCAAAAATGTTTTTTGACAATTCGTTTTGACGTGCCGAGCGGCTTTCAATAAGCTCTCCTTGTGCATTGTAGTATCCTATCATCTTATCTTCGATGTCGACAAACTTGTAGCATTCTTCCTCTACAAATTCTGCTTTGTGCCGGAGATTACTCAAAAGTGTTTCCACGTTTTTTGCATGTGGTTTAATGCGTTCTTTGAACTCATTCATCACTTCTTTTCTCTCTACCTCAATGTCGTTTAACTGAATTGACTCTTCAGCTAATTCGTCTTTCATTTGCGTTAATTCATCTTGTGTGAATTTCCGCATGTACGATTTCATCTCGACTACATCGCAATTATCTTTGAGCAGCCGCAATCGCTCACTTTGTGTTTCTGTTTGAAATAAATGTTTGTCCATAAATTCTTTTTTTTAGATTAATACCTGTTTTACCTTGTTGCGGGTGAAGGAATCGAACCTCCGGAGTCAGGCCCATGAAACCTAATTGAAACCATTTCTACCCGCCATGTGCAGCGACTTTCCCAAGCCGCTTTGTCCGCTAAACTTATAATCATGAAAAAACGTTATATTTCTATAACCTCTTCTGCCGTACTACCTGTTTCGTCAATGATGTAGTACCCTGTCATCTTGCCGTTTTCTCTTCGTGGCACAATATGGCTTTTGTCGAGGTTGTTTATCCTGCAATACTCCAACGCTTTGCGTATTGCTTCGCTTTGTCTCTCTATATACCTGTTCGGGTAATTCATAACATTGACATTATTATTTGAAATGCTATATAAATACCCGCAAGGGTTACTATCTTCCAGCTCACCGCGCTGTTTATGCGCTCGTTAAGCATTGTTTTTGTGAATTTGTCTATTAGTTTCATATTCATCACTTTTTTATTGTCCTGCGCTCAAGGATATTTAAATGCTTTGCTACGCGTGAATCGTCGCGTTTTTTTCGCTTACGAGGATTAGGAGCAGGAGTGGCATCCAGCAACTCCTGTACAATCCCCTGCAATGAACTTCCGAGTTCAAGTAATCTTTCGCGTGTTATATTTTCATTCATTTTCGACATTTCTCTTCAAATTCTTCAATATCTTTTTTGGTAAAGCGGATATTTCCGTTTTTATCCGACAACTTCAAGCCTGTCAGCTTCCCGGTACGAAACAGGTATCTTATCCGCGCGGGATTAAGTTTTAGCATTTCAGCTACCTCTGTGGTTGTGAAAAATTCTTTCATAGTCTTTTTAATATTGCGTTTCTTAATCTGTTTGCCGCCATTGTCGCTATTTCTATATCGTGCGCTCGTTGTATATCGTCCAGCTTGCCACGATAGAAGATTGATTTTTTGTTTCGTTCGTGCGTGTCAATCAACATTTCTATTCTTTTAGTTTGCCGCTCGAACATTTCTGAAAGTTGTGTTATTGTCATCATTTTATCTCTCTTTTCTGCAATCATGCATTCTATCTGCATATAAGTCATACGAATTAGCTTCTATGTATTCTTCAATCGCTTCTATTTCTTCCTCGATCGAATTAATTATAAATTCTCTACCCTCTTTTGTCGCATCTACATTATAATTAGCTGCAACATTTTTTAGTGTCATAGAAGTTATCTCTTTGATTTCGTTTTGATAATCTTCTATTTCTTGTTTGCATATAAATAAACTTTGTCATATCTTTGCGTGTGTTATTGTTATTTATTGTGCAAAGATAGAACAAATAGTTCTATATTGAAAGAAATACAGAACTAATTTAACGTTAAAGTTTGTTAACTAAGTATACTCTTTTGATTATGAATGAATTTGAAAGACTTAATAAATTTATAGCACATCTGAAAAATGAAAGAATTGTCTACACAAATTCTGACTTTGCAGAACAAGTAGGAATTGGGAAAAGTTCTATTTC
>JAEZZZ010000126.1 GCA_023418255.1 Bacteroidota bacterium | reverse complement strand
GATACGCTTTAAACTTTTGTTTGCAGCTTTCCTCATCGGGAAATTCTGAGATAAAATCAATCAGGTTCATAGAAATATTTTTTTGCAAAGATAATCATTTTAGGGAAATATACGGACATTCATTTATTTTTTATTCTCAGATGCATTTTTCGAATCAGACTTTCAATGTGTCCTATTCTAAATGTTAATTTCTAAGGATCGACTAACTACTGCAACCTTACAAGGCATCTCGCATGGCAGATTTTCCATACCGATGCGTTGTTGGCAACGAACCATATCCTTGTTGATCTCGTGAATGCGGCGTCCGTATTGGCGCAGAAGTTGAATGTTGCCGTCAGGCACGAAACTGTCTCTGACCAAGTCTTTAATAAGTACGGTAGCAATCCACCATACATCTATATCGCTCTTACCGCCGGGATTTTTTTAAAGAAACCGGGGGTTGAGCAAATGAAAAGTGAACTCTTTTTCCAACAAGCACCAAATCGGAATCCAATAAATAACCGTACTTTCCATACACACATCACGGACAAAATATGACCGCATGGCTGATGAGATGCGTTTAATTTTGCGTGTGGTTACTCCAAATTTTCTTCTGTTTTTTTACCTTGTTCACCCAAAATACACATAAATATGCTATCTTTGTGAACATCAAGGCCGCTGACTGTTATCATAATTATAATTTTTAATGATTAAACACTTGTGCTATAGAGCACCTTAATTACAATTATAACAATCACAGCCTTGATTTTTATCAATCGGCGTATAAAATTCAAACTTTTTCATGTAAGTTTATTTACATTTTACAGCATTTTAAACTCTTTTTCTATGATTGATTATATAAAAGGTCCCATAGCGGAACTCACACCCGCGTCAGTAACCATTGAGTGTGGGGGTGTGGGCTATATCGCCAATATTTCTCTCAATACATACACTCAACTTAACGGAGTGGACAAAGCAAAAATCTATATCCACGAAGCGATACGTGAAGATGCTTATATCCTTTTTGGATTTTCGGATAAGCACGAACGCGAAATATTTCAACACTTGATTAGCGTATCGGGCGTTGGACCATCCACTGCACGCATGATATTGTCGTCTCTAAACTCGAAAGAGTTGGAGGCAGTTATTGCAAGCGAAAACGCGACCTTGCTTCAATCCGTCAAAGGAATTGGTTCCAAAACGGCACAGCGAATCATCGTGGATTTGAAAGACAAAATAAAAGCGAGCGACACAACCGGCGCGGTTGATATTCCCGGTATAAATGCCGGTTCAAATATTGGAAATGAAGCCGTTTCGGCACTTGTGATGCTTGGTTTTACACAAGCTGCTTCAAAGAAAATTGTAGCAAAAATTGTGAAGGAGTCGCCAACGCTAACCATCGAAGCAATCATAAAAGAGGCACTCAAAAGGATGTAATCCATAAATGGATATTGAATTACAGCCATTTTCATCACAAACATGTCGCGTTAGATTGTAGTTTTTGGAATCAATAATGGATCTTTAAAACATCTTTTTTTCTGAAAAAAAATATCTCTGCCATATTGTTATTGCTTTTCCTGTTGGCGATGAGCGGGACGCGCGCTCTTTGGGCTCAGCAATCGCGGCAAGACACAATCCCTTTTTATTTGCCATCCTATTTACAATCACACACAAAAAAAACGGGCTCATTTCTATCGCTTCGCACAAAGGCGTTGATGCGAAAAATTGACGATAACGCGTATTCCGTCGACCATGCTTCGGATGAACATTGGCTGATTCGTCCCGATTTTCCGCTCAACATCGAAGAGTACGCGAGTTATAGAATGCAGCAACGCGTCAACGCCTTTGTGCGTCAATACACGCAGCCAAAAGAGCAGCTAAGCCCCCACTCGACTCTTCTTCTTTCTATTCCTCTGGAAAAAAAAGAGGATAACGACAAAAAACAGCGTTTTATCGAAAAAATTTTGGGCAAAGGAGGCGTACAGTTTTATGCGCAAGGTTCGCTCGAAACAACGACAGCCATTAAACATATTAAGACAGACAACCCCATCTTAAATGAAAATGCCAAAAAACGTTGGGCTTTTGATTTCGACAAAAATATACGCATGCAAGCAAGTGCCAAAGTGGGCGAAAAAATCAAATTCGGTATGAACTACGATACCGATGCAACGTTCGATTTTGATGCTAAGCGCATAAAACTATCGTACCAAGGCAATGAAAATGAAGTGGTACGAAATGTTGAACTCGGAAATGTGAATCTCACCACCGGAAACTCGCTAATAAACACCGGGGCTGCACTTTTTGGCATAAAAACAGATTTGCAATTTGGGAAACTCCAATTAAGCACCATCCTTTCGCAGCAAGAGGGAGAGTCTCGAAGCATCAAATCGCAACGAGGAATTCAAACGGTTCCGTTCGAGATGCGCGCCGATGAATACGACGAAAACCAACATTTTTTTCTCGGACACTATTTTCGTGAACAATACGACAAGGCGATGAGCAAACTGCCATTTGTCCAATCGGCGGTATCCATCACGCGCATGGAGGTGTGGATAACAAACAAGCAGGGAGATTATGACAAGGCACGAAACATTGTCACTTTTGCCGATTTAGGCGAACACACGCGCATTCATAATTCACTCTGGCAAAAACAGGGAACGCTTGACGTGCCGCAAAACACCGCCAACACACTTTATGAGCATCTGCTGTCAAAAGGAAATGCCATGCGCGACTTTAATCGCATCAGCCAAGCGCTGCCACCGGAAATGATATCGGGAATAGATTATGAAAAAATTGAGAGCGCGCGCCTGCTGGAAAAATCAGAATATCGTTTTCAATCGCAGTTGGGCTATCTGTCGCTGAATCGCCCCCTGCAAAGCGATGAGGTGTTGGCGGTAGCATTTGAGTTTTCGTATAACGGAGAAATATTTCAAGTGGGTGAGTTTTCCGCCAACGTGGGACAAAAAAACAGAGATGATTCAATTGGCGACAAAAATACACTGTTTCTGAAATTGTTAAAGCCTGTGGCACTTACCGCTCAATCGCCTACGTGGAATTTGATGATGAAGAATATATACACTTTTGCATCAAACAGCACAAGCATAAAAAGCGCTCACTTCAAACTACACATTGCCTATCAGAATGATCGCACCGGAACAGCTGTAAAATATCTTCCCGAAGCAGCCATAAAAAACAAACAATTGCTTCGCGTCTTGGCGTTGGATCGCCTAAATCAAAAAAACGAACCGTATCCGGATGGTTTTTTCGACTTTATTGACGGATATACCATTTCGGCGGAAAACGGACAAATTATTTTTCCCGTTATTGAGCCTTTTGGCTCACATCTGAAAAAGGAAATAGCAGACGACGCCATAGCCAATAAATATATTTATCAAGAGCTTTATGATTCTACATTGATCGTGGCACGACAAATTCCGGAAAAGAACAAATTCATCATTCAAGGCGAGTATAAAGGAAATTCGGGAACAACCATCAGCCTAAATACAACAAATGTCGCGCATGGATCGGTACACGTTACCGCCGGAGGAAAAACACTTTCCGAAGGAACAGACTATACGGTAAACTACATGGAGGGAACGGTGAACATCATCAACAAATCAATTATTGACACGGAAATCCCCATTAACATTTCGTTAGAAAATCAATCTCTCTTTGGTATGCAGCGAAAAACGATGTTGGGACTGAATTTGATGTACGAATTTTCGCCAAACTTGCATACCGGAGCAACGCTGCTTCACTATTATGAAAAACCAACAAGTTTGAAATCCTCATTCAACGAGGAATCCGTGAAAAACACCCTATGGGGCATGAACTTTTCGTTTAGAAAATCATCACAATTTCTCACCGATATTATCGATAAAATACCGTTTGTGCAAGCAACCACACCATCGCGAATAACCGCAAATGTTGAGTTTGCACAACTGCTCCCCGGGCACTATCGAAACAAATATACCAAAGGATACATCTATCTTGATGATTTTGAAACATCTTCTACCGCCATTGATTTACGCATGCCACATCTTTGGTCGCTGGCATCAACGCCATACAACAACACACCCACCGGACTATTTCCCGAAGCAGCCCTTTCCAATAACATCGATTACGGAAAAAACAGGGCTCATCTCGCTTGGTTTTTTATAGACAACATGTTTACACATCGAAACTCGGCGCATACACCATCGCACATTCGAAACGATAAACAGCAGCTATCCAATCATTTAGTACGTGAAGTTCACGAACGCGAAATTTATCCAAATCGTGAAAACACCTACATGCAACCCACCACAATTCCGGTGCTCAATCTATCTTATTACCCCAACGAACGAGGTGCATACAACCTTAATACAGATGTAACTATGCAAGGTTTTTTACAAAATCCGCGCAAGCGATGGGGCGGTATCATGCGTCCATTGGAAACACGTGATTTTGAAAGTGCCAACATCGAATACATTGAGTTTTGGCTGATGGACCCGTTTGTGAACGACACGTTGCAGCAATCAAACGGAGGCGATTTATATTTCAATCTCGGTGAAATATCGGAAGATATTTTGAAAGACGGATATAAGTTTTTTGAAAACGGATTACCCACAAATGGCGACCCCAACGCCGTGGGATATTCGGTGTGGGGAAAATATCCCAAAAGGCAATCAATTGTTTACACATTCGATAATTCCGATGGAATGAAATCGCGCAAACTACAAGATGTTGGATTAAACGGATTAAGCAGCGAAGAGGAAAAAAACTACGAAACTTATAAAAACTATTTAAAAACTTTAAAGACAAAACTTTCAGCCGAAACCATCGCGGCAATGCAATCCAATCCACATTCGCCTTTTAACGACCCGGCAGGTGATAATTTTCGCCACTTCAAAGGCGTCAAACAAGACAAAGAACAATTAAGTATCTTGGAACGGTATAAATATTACAACGGAACAGAAGGCAACTCATCGTCAGCCGAAAATAATGGACAAACCGGCTTTATTTCGCGCGTCAATCCTGATGCGGAAGACATTGACAGCGACAATACCATGAATGAGAAAGAGGCATATTATCAATATAAAATTGAATTGAAACCCGAAAAATTGATGGTGGGAAGCAACTTCGTCGTAAACAAACGTATCGTAAATGTGAAGCTTCGCAATGGCAATACAGAAAACGTAACGTGGTATAAATTTAGAATTCCCCTACACCAATACCAAACAAAAGTAGGCAATATTCAAGGATTTAACAATATTCGATTTATGCGAATGTTCCTTACCAATTTTGAAGAGCCGACATTTCTTCGCTTTGCCACGCTGGAACTGGTGCGCAGCGAATGGAGAACATACAAACGCAATGCGGATGCAGGCGAAGGTGTTACCATTGCCACAGTAAATATTGAAGAAAATGGAGATCAAACACCTGTAAACTATGTGCTTCCTCCCGATGTGTCGCGACTTCCCGACCCAAGTCAACCACAACTACGACAACAAAACGAACAAGCCCTTTCTGTCAAGATTGAAAACATTGAGCCACACCAACAACGTGCCATTTTCAAAAATAGCATGTATGATTTAAGAAAATACAAACGACTGCAAATGTTCGTGCATGCAGAAGCATTGGAGAATGATGGTGGTCAACTGAAAGACAACGACTTGAATCTTTTTGTCCGTATCGGTTCTGATTACCAAAACAACTACTATGAATATGAAATTCCGCTATCGATTACACCGCCTAAGAAATATAACAACAAAAACAAAATAGACCGTGAAACCGTTTGGAAAGCCGACAACATGTTGGATGTTGTACTGCAATCTTTTCCGCAAATTAAATTGCGACGCAACGCGGAAATGAAATACAATCACAACATTTCATATCTGGCCCCCTACTCTGAAAGCGATACAAGAAAGCCACAAAACACCTTTACTGTAATGGGAAATCCATCGTTAGCGGAAATAAAAGTAATCATGATTGGCGTAAAAAACATGTCGAAACAACATCAATCCACAGAGATTTGGTTAAACGAACTCCGACTGGATCAATACGATGAAAACAGCGGATGGGCAGCGCAAGGAAACATGAACCTAGCACTTTCGGATATTGGAGCCCTAAGCATTGCAGGAAAAAAAGAAACGGCAGGATTTGGGAGGTTGGATCAAGGGATTCACGATAAACAAAACGACGATTTTACAAGTATTGATGCTTCGCTCAACTTGGATTTGGGACGTTTTCTGCCAAGCAAGGCAAAGATATCCGTTCCGTTTTATTATTCGTACGTAATGCAAAACACACTAATGCAATACGATCCCTATAACAGAGATATATTGCTCGAAACAGCACTAAAAAACAGAGTCAATCATTACGAAAAAGATTCTTTGAAAAACCTTGCCATCACCTCATATGTCAATAAAAGCATCAGCATCAACAACATGAGGATAAATATCAAGAGCAAGCAACCGATGCCGTACGATCCATCAAATTTTAGTGTGAGCTACTCTTATAATTACAGCAACTATCAAAATCCCGAAACGGAATATGCAAACAACCTAAGTTATCGATTTTTGACCAACTATTCGTATAGTCCCGCCATCAAGCCGTGGGCACCTTTCAGAAACATAAATAGTGAATCGGAATGGTTTAAATTTATTCAAACGACACACATCAATTATCTTCCAAGCAACATTCAGTTCAACTCGCATCTGGCACGCAATTACAACGAAACGCAACTGCGTGACTTACACGCTTATTCATCAGGACAAACGGCTCGCCATGAACACCATTTAACGTTCAGTCAGCACTTTTTTTGGGATAGAGATTTTTCTTTTATTTGGGACTTGACGCGCCACCTGAAAACGTCGTTTCGTTCCGGCACTATGGCAGAAATTGAAGAACCCTATTTACAGGTAAATCGAAAAATAAATCCGTCGGATTATGAGATTTGGAAAGAGTCTGTCATGAAAAGCATTTGCCACCTTGGCACGCCACTCAACTACGAGCAAAAGTTAAATATCGCCTACACACTTCCTTTTTCAAGAATTCCAAAACTTAACTGGATTAACGCCGGCGCGGCGTACAGCTCATTTTATCGTTGGGAACGCGGCGCAATCGTGGAAAACGAACAGATTGGCAACACATTGCAAAATGACCGGTCGTTCACTTTTAACAGCAAGATGAATTTGATGTCGTTCTACAATAAAGTCCCGATTTTGAAAGCGACCAATCAATTGTTCAACCGCTCATCGTATGCCAACACAAAAGAAGAAAAAGAACATCGCAACGTGGGGCATTATCTGCTTCGCGGATTGATGTGGACACAAAATATCAATGTGAATTATCACAACAAAACACGCTCTTACATACCGGGATTTCAACCGATGATCGGGGATCTGTTTGGGCAAAAACAGAGCAACGGAACACTTATGCCCGGGCTTGGTTTTGCTTTCGGCTTCGACGGTGGTGAACATTTTATAGAAAAGGCGTTGAATAACGATTGGCTGATAATCAATAAAAACAACATCATACCCGCCGCATACCATCAATCAAAAATGGTGAAAATAAACGCGATACTGCAACCAATGGATGGTTTAAGAATTGACTTGAGTACGATGTATGAAGACAACCGACGTACTGAATTTCGCTATATGCTCGAAGGAAAACCCAAGGTGTATGGCGGCAGTTTCGCGATTAGCACCTGTATGCTTACTTCAACGTTTGAGAATGCACGTGTGAAAAACAACTATCATTCGGCGGCGTTTGACCTATTTCGATCGAATCGAAGCATTATAGTGTCAAGACTTTATGCAAAATACCAAAATACTCCCTATCCCACGAACGGTTTTTTTAATGAGTTGCCATACGCCGGACAAGCGTTCAGCAAAAACATCAGTCCCATAAATCCCTCATCCGCCGATGTGCTTATACCCTCTTTTGTGGCGGCATACACGGGAAAAAAAGCAGAAAAAACGACTCTCAACTTTTTCCCAAAACTCTCTTCCATGCTCCCCAATTGGGATATTTCATATAATCTGCTAAGCAACTTTCCACAACTGCGAAAAAGCTTCAAGAGCATTCTTCTTTCGCACAAATATATTTCACAATATCGTGTTGGAAATTACGAGTCGTTTCTGGGATGGATCCCGCGAAATGCAGAAAGCCAATGGGGATATGTACGTGATGTAAGCACAGGAGCAGCGGTTCCTTCGTCGCCTTACGACATCTCATCGGTAAGTTTGACTGAGAGCTTCAATCCGCTCTTTGAGGTACAAACAATCATGGATAACAACTTGACATTCAACGCACGAATGAATAAAACTCGAAACATCCATCTACACATATCATCGCGCCAAATTGTTGAGACGAACGACAACGATTATGTAACTAGCCTCGGATATCGTGTTCCCGATTTTGGACGAATTTTGGGAATAAACTCAAAAAACTCAAATGAAGAGACGGAGCACTCTACATATTCCACAGAGAGTTTTTACGGCAACAGAAACAGGGGGCACAATTTTAGCAACGATCTCAATCTTCGTCTCGATGTTTCATACAAAACCACTCGTTCCTTGATTCGCAAAATAGAAGATGGTTTCACGCAAGCAACTGGCGGAATTCGGACAACAAGCATTTTGTTTTCAGCCGATTATTCTTTTAGTCGTCATGTTTCACTACGCGCTTTTTTTGACAAAGTTATCAACAAACCACTGGTGTCTGTCGGTGGATATTCGTCTGCCATCACTTCGGCGGGAATAACGCTTCGGTTCAATTTAAATCAATAGATTTTGTGTTTTCATTTAACAATGAGTCGTAACAAAGCCTTGCTTGTACACGATGCCGACATATATCGTCGGTATAATTTGTAATTGAAAAAAAGGGATTGCTTCGCTTCGCTCGCAATGACCATGAATGTCTTGGCAGGCGCAATGACGGCTTTTTTCGTTTTAAACTTTAAACTTTGAACTTTGAACCTTGAACATAGTCGGTGCAATTCTGGCTTATCATTTTCTGCCTAAAAAACCGAAACGAAGATATGAAAGTGTTAAAGACAAACCAATTTGTATTGTTTTAATCATCGAACTTAGGTTTCTAAGAAAAATCGTGTAATTTTGCAGTCAGTAGTGAAATGTCCCAAATAATCTCTTTGCCGTTATGACATTCAAAGAAAAATGGTATTCCATAATTTTTAAAAACGACACAAAAGAAGGCCGAGTTTTTGACATAACGCTTCTGATTATCATCATAACAAGTGTTTTTGTTGTGCTCATGGACAGTGTGGCGTCCAGCCACAGCAAATATTACAAGATTTACACCTTTTTTGAATGGTTTTTCACCATCTCTTTTACCTTAGAATATATAACGCGCATTTCGGTTCATCCCAAGCCGCTAAAATATATTTTCAGTTTTTGGGGAATTATCGACCTCTTGTCAATTCTTCCTACCTATTTCGGACTGTTTTACCAAGGATACCAATATTTGCTTGTTGTGCGAATTCTACGCCTCTTCCGTATGTTTCGCATTTTCAAATTGGTACGTTTTAGCAATGAGTCAAAAATGTTGCTCTATTCGCTTCAGGCAAGTCTTTACAAAATCAGCATTTTCTTTATGGCGCTGTTATTTCTGGTAATTATTATGGGTACTGTGATGTACGTGGTTGAAGGCGAAAATTCCTATTTCAGCAGTATCCCACAAGGAATTTATTGGGCAGTTATAACAATTACTACTGTTGGATATGGGGATATTGTTCCTCAAACAATTATCGGGAAATTTATCGCCACATTTTCTATGATCATCGGTTATTCAATTATCGCCATTCCAACGGGAATTGTGAGTGCAGAAATGACAAAAAGCAAGCGTCGCTTCAAAAAAGTTTGTCCCAAATGTCACACCAGCAACAACCTGAAAGCTCGTTTTTGCGATTTCTGTGGCAAAGAATTTGAAGAACGGATAAAAGAGGAAATTGACAACAGCAATTTTGAAGAAAAAATGATGACATAATGTTCAGAAACTTTTCGTTAAGCTAGGTGAGTAGAAAGCAAGTTTACTTGGATTATGCCATGGCGAGGTTACAATCCCGACATGTATCGCCAGCGAAAAAGTCGAACCTTTGAGAACAATTTCATCATCATTTATCTCATCCGTTTTTATCCAAAATAAAAACAGAAACAACATGCCGTTCTTCTTATTAACGATTATTGTAACATGATAACCTCGATTTTACTGTTATCATTCAGCAATTTTCATTACTTTTGCAGCAAATAATAATTCTATGCAACAAGACAAAAAAAACTTATTGCCCTATGCCATGCATGCCGGTATTTATCTCGGTCTGTTTTGGGTGCTTAAATATTTTTTCATCATCGGTGCCAACAAAATACCGGCATTTGCATTTATTGATGGTGTTTTGAAAATTGGAACGTTGTTTTTACTTTTTTACTTTCTACAAAAGTACAAACTTCGACAAGTTGAAGGAAAAATAAGTTACTGGCATGGTGTTCAATTTGGCATTATGCTCTTTTTCTTCGCATCCATTTTGGAAGCATGCATCGCCTATGTTCACATCGCGTTTATCGAGCCATCGTATATTGCCAAGTTATATGACAATATTTACGAGCTAGCTGAGCAACTTCCTTTTAGCGAAAGAATGATAGACCAGTTGAAAGAACAATCGCTCCCATCCTATTTCAGTTATATTTTCAACAACATCATATTATCAAACGTTTTCATCGGATTTATTCTATCGCTAATCGTCGTTCCGTTTGTAAAAGACAAAAAAGAACAGAACGCTGACAGCCCCTCTTAATTAAATCAAAATCAATGGACATATCGGTAATTATACCTCTATATAACGAAGAAGAATCACTGCGTGAACTCTACGAGTGGATAAAGCGAGTGATGAAGCAACACGACTTTTCATACGAAATCATCTTTGTAGATGATGGCAGCACAGACAAATCATGGGAGATTATTTCACATTTGCATGAAACATCGGCTCATGTAAAAGCCATTAAATTCAGAAGGAACTATGGCAAATCTCCGGCATTGCAGTGCGCATTTGCAAAAGCGCAAGGCAACGTTGTTATCACGATGGATGCCGATTTGCAAGATAGCCCCGATGAAATTCCGGAACTTTATCGAATGATTAAAGAGGATGGTTACGATCTCGTTTCCGGCTGGAAAAAGAAACGTTATGACGCACCATTTTCGAAAAAACTGCCATCAAAACTTTTTAACGCCACAGCGCGCAAAGTGTCAAAAATCAAGTTGCACGATTTTAATTGTGGCTTAAAAGCATACCGTAAACAGCTGGTAAAAAGCATCGAGCTCTATAACGACATGCATCGGTATGTCCCCATTTTGGCAAAGAATGCCGGTTTCACAAAAATTGGCGAAAAAGTGGTGCGACATCAAGCACGAAAATATGGCAAGAGTAAATTCGGCAAACGCCGTTTTGTCAATGGTTACCTTGATTTGATGACGCTTTGGTTTCTAAATAAATTTGGAAAAAAACCGATGCACCTTTTCGGAGTTTGGGGGAGCGTTATGTTTATGGTCGGGGTTATCAGTGCCATCATTGTAGGCGTGAATAAATTGTATAATCTACATCACGGATATGCGTACAAACTCGTAACCGATTCGCCATATTTTTATATTTCACTCACATTGATGGTACTTGGGACATTGCTTTTTTTGACCGGATTTCTTGGAGAACTGATTACGCGCAACTCACCGGAACGCAATAGATATTACATTGAGCAAGAGTTTTAAACTGTTTTGTAACAATAAAACAATAAAACATTGAAACATGAAATTTGATGATATTATACAACAACGACATTCTGTACGAAAATATGCCGACAAGCCGGTCAGCAAAGAAACAATTAAAACACTATTGGAAGCCGCTCGCTTGGCACCTTCTGCCGTTAACTTCCAACCATGGAAATTTATCGTTTGCACATCTGATGAAGCAAAGCGAATTGTTCGCGACAGCTATCCCCGCGAATGGTTTCATCAAGCAACGGCCTATATTGTCGCGTGTGGCGACCACGATGCATCGTGGAAACGCGCGCACGATGGCAAAGACCACTGCGATATTGATGTGGCAATTGCCGTAGAACATATTGTGCTCAAAGCGACAGAAATGAGGTTGGGTACATGCTGGGTTTGCAATTTTGATACAGAAAAAATAAAATCCGGACTGGCAATAGCGGAAAACCTAGAACCGATTGTATTGCTTCCTATCGGATATCCTCACAATGAAAATATTGCCGACGAACGAAATAAAAAACGTAAAACAGAAGATGAAATCGTTGAATGGAAATAGCATATTCACCTATAAATCAGGATACAAAAGAGTAAAACAGTCGATTATTCCGATGAAGATAAAATCAAGTATTCACATAACAATAGTTGCATTATCAGTTTTATTACTCTCTTGCGACAAAAACAGTTACCAAGAGAATCAAGGCACTATTTTCAACACTGTTTATCATATAAAATATAGCTACAACCGCTCTTTACAACAGGAAATAGAGGAAGAACTTCATCGATTTGATTTATCGTTGAATCCATTTAATAAAAACTCGGTTATCTACAAAATAAACGAAAACAAACCGGTAGAACCCGACTCTTTTTTTACGGTTGTATTCAACAAAGCGGTGGAAGTTTCCAAAAACAGTGGCGGAAAATTTGATATTACCGTATCGCCACTTATCAACGCGTGGGGATTTGGATTCAAAAATATGGATAAAATAACGCCTGAAATCATTGATAGTTTGAAATCTTTTGTCGGATATGATAAGATTTGGATTGACGCTGCCGGCAAAATCAGGAAATCAGACAAACGCGTTCAAGTAAATGCTTCCGCCATCGCCAAAGGATATGCGGTGGATGTAATCGCCAATTTACTAAAAGGTTACGATATCGAAAATTATATGGTGGAAATCGGTGGCGAGATAGCAGCCAAAGGAAAAAACAACAAGGGCGAATGTTGGCACATCGGCATCGAAAAACCTATGGATGACGCCAGTGGCATGCAACATCAGCTGGAAACCGTTATTGCCATTTGCGACCGCGCCATGGCAACATCAGGAAATTATCGGAATTACTACGTAAAAGATGGAAAAAAATATGCACATACCATTGACCCACAATCAGGTTATCCATTGCAGCAAGATATTTTAGGGGCAACGGTAATTGCCGACGACTGTATGACAGCCGATGCATACGCTACGGCATTTATGGCATTGGGAACAGAGAAATCAAAAGAGTTGGCAAAAAAAATTCCAAATTTATACTATTACTTTATTTATACAAAATCTGACGGCTCGGTCGATACAACCTACTCTGACGGATTTGAGCAGTTTTTCACCGACAAATTGGATATTCTCTCAGCCTCTTAAGCTAACGAGAAAAATCGCACCAAACAAAAAACAGGCATAAAAAAGATGATAAAATTAAAAACAAGCATTTTTCTTATCCTTTTCTTAGGATTTATTTCTTTTTTGTATTCACAAGAACAACACCCAAGTTTTTCATTTGATGGTGTCTTAAAAAACAAATTCGAATATGTCCCCAACAGCAACGAATCTCGTTTTTCTGTCCGAAATTCGAGGTTGGGCTTATCAGGAAAAATCGCACCGCTGATAAACTATCGCGCGCAGTTGGAATTTAGTAGTGAAGGTAAATTTCAAGTGTTGGATTTGAGCGCGACCATAAGCCCGTGGGAAAACATCTCATTTACTTTGGGACAAACCATCGTTCCCTTTTTAAATTCATACACGACACATCCGGGCATAATGATGTTCGCCAATCGCACTTTCCTTGCCAAATATTTTGCCAACACACGCGATATCGGTGCTGTCGGACAATACCACACACACTTTGGCGCCATTCCTATCGGCTTTGAAGCGGGTATTTACAACGGAAACGCAATCAACAAACCGGTTTGGAGAAATAGGCTGTCATACGCCATGCGGCTAAGATTGGGCGATTTGAACGGATTTCGTACAATGGTAAAAATCTATGATTACCCCAATCTTCCGGAACAGCACTATTTTTTCTACGGCATCGAAGCGCGATATGCCGCGAATAATTGGAAGATTGAGACTGAGGCTGTAAAACGTAACGACAAAATTCATCAGAAAAATCTTTTTGCAACTTATCTACAAGGCGCATATTGCTTTCCCATAAAAGGAAACCTGTTTAAAAGCGTCATACCCGCATTGCGTTGGGACACGGTTGACCAGAGCGACAACAATACCAATTTTGATGTGCAGCGCTGGACAATGGGTATTGGTTTGGGTTTAACAGAAAAACCGTTTTCATCTCTGTTACGATTTGATTATGAGTGGTATTCAGTAAAGAAAAGATTACCTGACCTGTTTCAAACCCCGCAAATGGATGCCAATAAATTTACCGTAGAACTGGTACTAAACTTTTAAATCGTTTCTTTCATTTTTTGTTGTTTTAAATTTTTCTTACCTTTGAATATAAATATGAAATCTGACAGAATGCTAAAAACCACATAACACGCCGGCTAAATGCCTTTTACACACAACAAATCGTTTGTCTTTTATAAAAAAGATTTAAACAAAACATACATAAAAATATGGAAACAAAAAGTCGAAGAGTTTCGCCAACATTCATCACTCATCTGAACGAAAATGAGATATTCGTCTTCGGGAGCAATTTGGAGGGAGCACATGGCGGCGGTGCCGCCAAAATTGCTCACAAGAAATTTGGCGCTATTTGGGGACAAGGCGTCGGATTGCAAGGACAATCATACGGCATTCCCACCATGCACGGTGGCGTAGATGCCATTCGTCCTTATGTGGAAGAATTTATCGATTTTGCGAAAGCAAATACCGAACTCATATTTATGGTAACACGTATAGGATGCGGTATAGCAGGATTTAAGGATGACGAAATTGCGCCCCTTTTTAAAGATGCGTTGCATCAGGATAACATTTATCTTCCGGAGTCGTTTCTGAAAATTTTAGAAAAATAAGACACGAGCCGAGTATAAAAAAGAAAACCTCGAAAAGCATTGCCGCATTTTCGAGGTTTTTTCTTATGTCACAATTGAAAAATTTTTCTCTATTCTTTTTCTTTTGTTTCTTCTTTTGCTGAATCTTTATCAGCGTCCTTAGAAGCTCTCTCTTCGGTTGCTTTTTCCTCAACTACCGCCTCTTTTTCAGGTGTCGCTCTTTCTTCAACAGTTTCTGCGGGAGCTGCTTCTTCCACGGGAGCTTTTGCGGCTTCCTCTTCGGCTTTCTTTTTCGCAAGAGCTTCCGCTTTTTCCTTGTTTATCTTAGCTTCAGCTTCCAAACGTACTTTTTCCTCAGTGCGTTTTTTCTCTTGTACTTTTTCTTTCAGAGATTGGATGGATTGTTCCTTTTTGGTTTTCCACTCTGCAAATCTTCTTTCGGCTTCCGCCTCGTCAAAAGCCCCTTTTTTCACACCACCTAACAGGTGTTTTTTCATTAACACGCCCTCTCTTGACAAAATGCTTCGCACCGTGTCAGAGGGTTGTGCGCCAACTTGCAGCCAATACAACGCTCTGTCGAAATCTAATGTGATGGTAGCAGGATCAGTGTTCGGATTATAAGAACCTATCCTTTCAATATACTTCCCATCTCGTGGAGCCCTGCTATCTGCAACGATAATCTGATAAAACGGGTAGTGTTTGCGTCCCCGTCTCTGTAAACGCAGTTTTGTTGCCATTTAGTAGTACTTTAAAAATTATTTTTATTAAAAACTTTATTTAATTGCGGGTGCAAAGGTAGTTAAATATTTATTATCCACCAAACAAACAGTCAATTTATCTTTGTGCCTAGATTCACGTATTAAATGCAACAAAGTTCTACAAAGATGCAAAAAATATTTGTTTTGGTGTTTCATAATTTAAAAGTTTTCTTAGGAATATACTCTCGGATAAGCTTATTGGTATATTCATTC
>JAEZZZ010000121.1 GCA_023418255.1 Bacteroidota bacterium | reverse complement strand
ACGATGTGTTGAATCCTTCGGCACGCGATGCCGAAGGCACGCCCATTTACGGTATGCCTGTTTTGAACGTAGATCATGCAAAACATATTTTTATTTGCAACTTCGATACCAAACCGGGTTATAGCGGTGTGGACAATCCACTCTATCATCGCGCCGAAGGAGTTTATCTCTATTTGGGCGATGCCAAAGAATCCCTCAATAAAATTATGTCAATTTTAAAATAATAGGATAAAAAATGCAATAAATTTAGCCTTTTATTTTTGAAAAAGTGCCTTCTAAGAATTTAAGAAGGTACTTTTTTTGTAATATGTTTGTTTATATAAAAAATTATTTTTTTCTTTGTTGAATATTCTTAGTTTAATTTTAGAAATAGCAGCTAATCACAATCATTAAATGGATAATTTTAATAAAGAAAATCAAATCCAGATTGAACTAAACGAAGAGATTGCACAAGGAACATATTCCAACCTGGCAATTATTTCACACTCTTCTTCTGAGTTTGTATTGGATTTTATTCGAATCGTTCCCGGAATTAGTAAGGCCAAAGTTAAATCACGCATTATTCTTACACCGGAGCATGCCAAGCGTTTGTTGACGGCCCTAAAAGATAACATAGATAAGTACGAAAATCAGAATGGTACCATTCATTTGGCGAATGAACCGGGCTTTTTCCCACCAATAGGAGGTGTGGGAGAAGCATGAAAGCAAATTTATTATAGGAAACACAAATAAATGAAATCTAATCCGTCATCAAAACCAAAATTCAATTGGTTCAAAATGTTTTGGGAAGGCTTTACTCACATGACGCCATTAGGAAAAACGTTATGGATTGTTGTTATTATAAAACTCACAATTATGTTTTTGGTACTAAAACCCTTCTTTTTCCCAAAACAATTAAATCAATTTGAAGGTGATGATGAGAAAGCAAACCATGTAATCGAACAGCTTGTAGATAAATCAGAGACAGCATCGAAATAGAATTATTAAATACAAGTATCATTTAATCAATATTTTAAAAATCTATGGAATTATTAAACGCATCATTAGTCAATTGGTCAAGAGCGCAGTTTGCATTAACTGCCGGCTACCATTGGTTATTTGTTCCTCTAACACTGGGTTTGGGAATCATCATGTCCATTATGGAGACAAAGTATGTAAGAACCGGGGATGAACAATGGAAAAAAACAGCCAAGTTTTGGCAAACAATTTTCGGAATTAACTTCGCGATTGGTGTAGCTACGGGCATCATTCTGGAATTTCAATTCGGTACCAACTGGTCTAATTACAGTTGGTTTGTGGGTGATATTTTTGGAGCACCGCTTGCCATTGAAGGTATTGTTGCCTTTTTTATGGAAGCCACTTTCATTTCCATCATGTTTTTTGGATGGAATCGTGTGGGCAAAAAAACGCACCTTGCAGCCACATGGCTTACTGTGATTGGAGCAACTCTTTCCGCTTTTTGGATTCTTGTAGCAAATGCATGGATGCAATATCCTGTCGGCATGGAGTTCAATCCGAACACCGTGCGAAACGAGATGACCAGCTTTTTGTCTGTTGCATTTTCGCCTGTAGCTATCAATAAATTTTTGCACACTGTATTCTCTTCGTGGGGATTAGGAGCAGCTTTTGTTGTTGGTGTTTCGTCTTGGTATTTGTTGAAGAAACGAAATCAAGACTTTGCTTTGAAAAGCATAAAAGTAGCTGCCATTTTTGGCTTGGTTTCGTTTGTCCTGATTGCCATCACCGGTGACGGTTCCGGATATGAAGTGGCTCAAAAACAGCCGATGAAACTCGCGGCTATGGAAGGCTTGTATGAAGGAAAAGAGGGTGCCGGACTGGTTGCAGTCGGTATGCTAAACCCGGCAAAAAAATCTCATACCGACGAAAAAGATCCCTATATATTCAAAGTGGAACTTCCCAAACTGCTTTCTTTCTTAGGATATCGCAATTTGAATGCTTTTGTTCCCGGAATAAAAGATATTATTGATGGAGGATACACATTGCAGGATGGTACAACGGCTTTGTCGTTTACCGAAAAACAGGAACGAGGTAAAAAAGCGTTGAATGCTTTGGCAAACTATAAAACCGCTATTGACGAAGGTCGTGATGGCAGTGCTTACGAAGCGGAACTTCGTGAAAACTATGCTTACTTTGGATATGCATATCTTGACAAACCAGAAGATTTGATACCGAATGTACCATTGACATTTTATGCATTTCATATCATGGTGATGATAGGTTTCTATTTCTTATTAATGTTTGCGGTCGTTTGGTATTATACACATAAAAAGAAAATGGAAGGCACTAAATGGTTGCAATATGTTGGATTATGGAGTATACCGTTAGCATATATCGCCGGTCAGTTGGGTTGGGTTGTTGCCGAAGTGGGACGTCAACCGTGGACCATTCAAAATGTTCTCCCTGTGCAAGCAGCTGTATCAGGTGTTTCAACGAGTAATGTTGCCATTACATTTGTTATGTTCAGCATTCTCTTTACGGCATTGCTTATTGCAGAAATAACCATCATGGTGAAACAAATTAAGAAAGGACCGGAATTATAATCCATTCTCATCTCTCTTGTATACAAATTTTTTGAAAACCTAAAAAGATATAGATTATGTTTACATATTCATTTTTACAACATTATTGGTGGTTTATCATCTCACTTCTCGGTGGATTACTCGTTTTTCTGTTTTTCGTACAAGGCGGACAATCCATGATTAACTCACTTTCGAAAACCGAAGATGAGAAAAAACTGTTGGTAAACGCGCTTGGTAGAAAATGGGAATATACTTTCACCACGCTTGTTACATTTGGAGGTGCATTTTTTGCATCGTTTCCGTTGTTTTATTCCACAAGTTTTGGAGGCGCATATTGGGTGTGGATTTTGTTATTGTTCTGTTTTGTTTTACAAGCCGTATCGTATGAATTTCAATCTAAACCGGGTAACATTTTCGGAGCAAAAACCTATCGTATATTTCTATTTATCAACGGTGTATTAGGCTCTTTCTTGCTGGGAGCAGCAGTTGCTACGTTCTTCACCGGGTCCGAATTTTCGGTCAATAAAGGGAATATTGCCGGAATGGGTTCGGATGGATTCGTTATCAGTCAGTGGCAAAATCCATTACACGGATTAGAAGCGTTGTTTGATGTGCGAAATTGGCTATTGGGATTGGCTGTCCTCTTTTTGGCGCGCACATTGGCAAGCCTATATTTTGTCAATCGAATTAACCATGATACGTTAGTAGCACGTTCAAAGAAATACACGTTATACAATGGAGTTCCATTTGTTGTGTTTTTTCTTGCTTTTTTAATTTGGACGCTCTTTGCAAAAGGATATGCCGTTAATCCCGAGACCAAAGTTGTTTCGCTCGAAAGCATGAAATATTTACAAAACTTTCTGGATATGCCTATTGTGCTAGCTATATTCCTATTAGGTGTCGTGAGCGTATTGTTTGGTATTATTGCCACAATTTTCAAGCCCGGATTTAAAAAGGGAATCTGGTTTGCCGGCATTGGAACTGTACTAACTGTTACCATGTTGCTGTTAGTTGTTGGATATAACAATACGGCGTATTATCCAGCTAAGGGCGAGTTTATTCAAAGTTCGTTAACGATTCAAAACTCTTCATCCAGCGAAAAAACGTTGCAACTGATGTCCATCGTTTCGTTGCTGATTCCTTTTGTTCTTGCATACATTATTTATGCATGGCGCGCTTTGGAGAAAAAGAGGTTGCATATAGACGATTTAAAAACGGACGGACATTCGTACTAATTTGTTCAATTCATTGTTTTGATTTTTTAAGATATTGCTGTACGATAAAAGTTTTTGCTTATGTAAAAAAAAACAGAGGATGTCCTTTTTGAGACATCCTCTGTTTGTGTTTTCAGGGGAACCACCCCAAATTCGTCGTCTTTTAGGTGACCTTGGCTTTTTCGTTATTTCCGAAAAACGTTATGTTTAGTGCTATTCGTTAAATTCAAATTTTAGAGCAAGCTTGATAGACATTTTAGCCTTACTCTTTTTATATTTTTGAAGATTTTGTTTTCGGTTAATTTATTTTGAGTTTTTCAGCTTAAGTTCGACGCGAAAAACATAACAATCCGGAAAACTAAAAAAAGTTCTTCTATTTTGTGATTTTCAGATTTTATCAAGCCGATTGCCTGAGGTTTTTCTTCGCTATTTTTTTAATCATCTTGGCCCCATTACTCGTGTGAATTCCGAAAAATATCCAAAGCAATTCGGTTGCCTGTGTGCGAGCTCTGACCTAAAGAAGGGATATTCATTATTTATTTATTTATTAACAAGCTTGACTTCAGATATGTCATACTTGTGCATCCTGAAATGATAAGATCCCTTTTTGAAAATGAAGCAGGAGATACGATTTCTTCCGAAGATGTGTCTAAAATTTACTAATTCCGATTTATTTTAGAAACAGCATCTGATACTGGCGTTTGTTGTATGTAATCTCCGTCAGTATTATACCATAAAATTTTGCGTTTAAAGTTACTATTAATAGCGACAAGATTATTGTATAAAGCATGTGAGCGTAGACCTAAATGCTCTTTAGTACCTTGTCCTTTACCACCGATTTCACGGAGAAATTTCCCTTCACGAGTGTAACATAATAAGCGATCCCTAACTTCTAATAATAAATAATTATCATTAACTGACATGTCAAAAATTATATCAACCAAAGTTGCTGGATACTCGGGACGGATATATTCGACATCGTCTACAAAGTCGCTCAAATTCATCGGTTTAACAGGATTTTTAATAGCTTTTTCCAAGTCAATAACAAAGATGGACTTGGTGATTGCTGCGGATTCTTGTTTCGCATTTTGCTCCCTTTTGTTGTTGTTGCAGGACAAAGCAGAAAACAAAAAATAACGAGAATAAGTAGGCTAGAAGTTCTCATACTCTTTGTAAATTGTTAATATCGCATAAAAGTTTGCCTTATAGGCTTATTATAAGACAGACAGCTGAATTCAAACTGATAATGCAACAGCATCAAATTCTTTGTTAATTAATGATTTATATGTTTCTTTAGGAAACATATAAATCAATCTTTTCCTCGGTGTTGAGTTCAAAGTGTTCTGAACGCACAATACTTGTTCCTGAGTTATATCTCTGAAATTCGTATCCTTGAGGAAGTATTGCCTAATCAATCCATTTGTGTTTTCATTTGCTTCTATTTCTCATGAACGGTACGGCTTTGCAAAGTTAACAAAAACCTTTAATTTACTTGCAATTTCTTCATGAAAACTGAATTCCCTGGATTCAAGCCTAGATTCACGTATTAAATGCAACAAAGTTCTACAAAGATGCAAAAAATATTTGTTTTGGTGTTTCATAATTTAAAAGTTTTCTTAGGAATATACTCTCGGATAAGCTTATTGGTATATTCATTC
>JAEZZZ010000111.1 GCA_023418255.1 Bacteroidota bacterium | reverse complement strand
CTTTTGTCTTCTTTTGGCTGCCGCGACCTCGTTTTAACGGCTGGTCTTTTTGGTCTTCGGGTATTTCGGTGGAAAAGAACCCATCGTCTATCTCAACAACCTCTTTAAGCGAGTATTCGGCATCACGTTTCCCCATGACCAAACGTAATTTGTGCAGCATTGCCCAAATGGGATTGTAGGTGGAGTGCCCCAATTGTCTTTGCAATTCTGAGGCAGAAAAGCTTTTCTTGGTTGATGTAAGCAGATGAATAGCTACAAACCAATACCGGAATGGCAATTGGCTACCGTGCATAACGGTATTACTGCGTAAACTTTGACGATATTTGCAATGCTTGCACTCATAGCATTCTTTGTCTGATTTCCAATAATGCTCTGTATGATTACATTTAGGACAAACAACGCCCTGCTTATCACGATACTCTTTCCACTTGGATTTGCAACTCTCCTCGTCCGGAAATTGTGACACAAAATTTAATAGCTTCATAGTGCTATAATATTTCTATTACACAAATTATAATACTTTTTAGGCAAAATATTGAGTATTCATTTTTAATTTGTTTGGCAACTACCGCCCCTTTCTCCTCCTTTCTTCCTACTTCGGCGTGTGGTTGCCCGATATAAAACATGAAAAGCACGCCCTTTGTGTGGTGCTCCTATTGATATAACCTGCCACCTCCATTTTTTTGTTCATCAAAAACAGATTCTTTTGTGAACGAGGCATAAAAAAGAGGATGCCCACGTGGGCATCCTCTTTTTTAAATTTATTCGCCAGCTAATTTTACCAACCAGGGTTTTGATGTCCCTTTATATTAGGATTAGTGTTGATTTCTGCAGCGGGTATGCCCCAAATCCACTTATTATCATCTTTTGAAATTTTAAAATTTGTTGGTGAAGGATGGTTAACCAAATGACTAATAGAGTTTCCTCCTGATTTTTGAGGATTCGTTCTGACTAAACCTTCTCCATATCTTCTAAGATCAAACAAGCGAAATCCTTCAAAAGCAAGTTCTCTATTTCGCTCCTCCTTAATCTGTTTATAAAGAGCATCTCCTGTTACGTCAATATAACCGGCCTTACGAGAATCCATTAAATTTTTCAAGTATTTTTTTGATGTCACTTCATCGTTAACTTTATATGCCGCTTCCGCTGCAATTAAGTACATTTCTGCGACACGAAAAATTTTAGGTTTATGTTGACCTGTGGGTCTGTAACCGCCCCAAACACTCATATCCGAATTAACCACATCTGCGAAAGCCTTATTACCTTTAAACTTCGATACTAAATATATATCGTTAACAAAAATATCATTAAATTGCATCGGAACTTTCTCAAAATAGACACTTTTTCTTAAGTCTTCATCAGAGAATAAGTCAATAACTGTTTGTGTAGGTAACCAGTCCGGAGAACATAAATAAGGATTTGTGGGATTGTTTTTATCAATCATCGTAGAATAGAGACCAAAGAACGTATTTGCTAACTCTTTCGGTTTCTTTACAACAAGCGTAAGAATATCTTCTGTTGATTTATCTCTATGCCACATATCAACAAAACTTTCACCTGCAGCGTTAACCAAGGGATATCGTCCTGTAGATATTACTTTTTCTGCAGCCTCTAATGCTGCTGGAAAATCTCCCATATAAAGATTCAAACGAGCCTCAAAGGCATAACACACATCTATATTAATATATTCTGATCCGGGACTTCCGATATAAGGCGCTAAATTCTTTTTAGCAATGTCCAAATCTTTCTTTATTTGACTATATACCTCTTCATTGGTCGCTCGAGGAGGTAATGCCGTATAATCATATACTAAAACTAACGGAACCGAAAGATCTTTTGATGCTGATGATTTATCATATGGACGACCATATCGCATAGCCAACTGGTAATAATAGTAGGCACGCAGAAAATAAGCATCACCTATATATTTATTTAATAGCTTCTGGTCATCATCGTTATCTGGCTTAATCTGTTTGCTTCTAAATATAAACTCATTGATGTTTTTTAACCCTCTATAATAGGCTGCAAAAATATTTTTCAAATCGTAATCAGAAGAGTTAAAATCTTTCCAAAAATGTACACCGCCTTGTCTGTTTCCAAAAGTGACAGTTGCATTATATTGATCAGATTGAATTTCTAGGTTATGATCGAATATACCTCTACTGCGTCCTCTCAAAAAATCCATGAATGCATTGTCCCAATTCTGAGCGTCGCTTACAGTTTCTAAAGCGTTGTCAGAAGCCAATGAGTTAAAAGGGCGTCTTTCCAAATCACAAGAAAGAACTGTGAGTAATATAAAAAGCACAAAAGTGCTATATTTTATTATTTTTTTCATTATAAAATATTTTATTCGGTTAATTTAAAACGTAATATCTATACCAAACGAAACCTGCGTCGTATTAGGATTCGCACCTAAAGACAAATTCGAATCGACCTCAGGATCAGGACCGTTATACTTTGTAAGTGTCCACAAATTACGACTCGTAACATAGAATTTGACATTTTTTACAACTTCTTGTTTAGATAAAATACGTTGTGGCATATTGTATCCTAATGTTAACGATTTTAATCTTAAAAACGAAGCATCTTCAATCATCTTGCTATCAAATTGCGTGAATCGTACGCTTTTGTTTTTAATATAATCTAGACCTGGAAATTCAGCATTATCTCCCGGTTCCTTCCAATAGTTTGCAACATTTTTACCTTGATTTTCACTCTTAAACAGAAATGGATTCTCTGTAAAGAACTTATCGTTTGAAATCATGTGTTTACCCCACGCAAAAGAGAAATCCCCTTGTATATAAAAGCCCTTATATTGGCCGTTAAGCCCAAAACCTCCAACCATTGGCGTATAAAGTCTAATACCGGTATTCTGATCTAAAGTTCCTGTAAAATCAGAAGTAACTTTATCTTTTGTCGTTTTCTTTATGTCATCTCCCGGCAAATACCATTCAGGATAACCATTTTCAGGGTTAATTCCTTTGTATATGGGATACATGAACACCACCGGTTCTCCTACAATATATCCATAGCCATATCCGGGTAATATCCAAGAGTCTCTGTCCTGAAACAGTGATAATACCTTATCTTTATTGTAGTTAAAGTTTATATATCCACCCAAATAAGCTTCTTTTCTTTTTAAGAAATCAAAGTCTAATCGTAAGTCAACACCTCTGTTTCTATACTCTCCAACATTTTGTAATGTAGTAGCGAAACCAAAGTCATCCATAGGAAGTCCGGAAGACAAAGGCATTGGAACATCCATCAACATGTCTGATGTCAATCGGTCATAAAGCTCCAAGTTGAATCCAAAACGGTCAAAAAAACGTGCAGCGATCCCTAAAGTTATCTTCCGTTGTCTTTCCCACGTCAAATTATCATTGCCGGGCGTTGTTAACCCCCATCCTCTTTCTCCGTTGTATTCGCTAACAGGACCTACTAAAGCATAAGCTTTGTAAGAAGGGATACTTCCATTACCCTGAGTTCCAACACTAAATCGCGTGTCAAGAGAGGTTAACCAATCAACATCTCTTAAAAATGCTTCTTCTTTAGCTTTCCAAAGCAACCCGGCAGACCAGAATGTACCACTTTGTTTGTTTTTTCCAAATCTTGATGAAGCATCGTTACGCACAACCAAATCTATAAAATATTTTTTCTGAAAATCATACGATAGTTGTCCAAAATAAGACAAGAATGCATACTGAGATTTACTTTCAGTAGTGGCAATATTTGTGGTTCCATTTTGAATCAACGTAAGTCTGTCGTCTGATATTCCTCTTGCTGAAGACTCAAAGTAATGATAATCATAATCAATATATTCATGACCTAACAGAGCAGTAAAATTATTATCCTTGTTTATGCTAAATTTATATTCAGCTGTGTTGTTTATAGACCAAGTGATTGTTCGATCGAATTCTAAGCGTTTTTTACCATTGCCTGGGTCTCCCATATGAGAGGGCTTATATAAATAGTCTAATCGATAGTCTTGAAGTTCTAAGCCAACCTGACTTCTTAATGTCATTCCTTTTGTGGGAGTAATTGTCACATTACCGATAGTGTTTAGCAGCAGGTCATTTCTAGCTTCTTTTCGATGATCGGCATGATATTTGGGTGAAGGTTCGTTAAGAATCGGAATTAACTCATCATAGTATTCTGTTCCATCCTCTTTGTATGGTGAAATGAATGGCAAGTTAAATGCAGACCATCCCCCGCCAATACCGGCATTTCTAGCCATTGGATTTTGTGACACTTTTGAATACGAAATAAGGTTGTTTAAACCTACACGTATATATTTATTCAATTCAGAATTTATGTTTGAACGTAGGTGATATTTATCCAAATATGATGCATATCTCAAACCATCTTGACTAAACAAGCCGGTAGAAATATAATAATTTGTGCTTTTATTTCCACCCGACACAGAGACATCTGCCTGATAAACAGGGGCATTCCTTTTATAATTATATTTGTACCACTCTGTATTAATGTGTCCCCAATCCTTTCTGAATTTATCAACACTCCCTTTAGAATATACGCCTAATTCTTCCCATAAATCAAGAAGTTCAGTTGTATTCATAAGGTTAGAGAAATAACGAGTATTTGCCAAATTTGACACTCCATATTGCCCCTTTACAGTAATAGAAGCTCTTTCTGAAGCTCTCCCTTTTTTTGAAGTAATAAATACAACTCCATTGGCAGCACGAGCACCATAAATAGATGTAGCAGCAGCATCCTTCAATATTTGAATACTCTCAAAATCATTTTGATTTGAACGAAGAATTGTACTTTGTGAAACAGGCATACCATCAAGAACATAAAGAGGTGCAGAACTTGTTGTACTTCCTAATGAACCAACACCATGAAGCTTCATACTCGCTAATTGGGATGGCTCACCTGAAGAGCTAAGCACCTGTAAGCCGGCAACTTTCCCTTGTAGAGCATCCATTGGATTAGCCGCAGGTCTCTCCTGAATATCTTTTGAGCTGACTTTTACTACTGATGCTGAAACATTAGCAATTTTTCGTCCAGATCCGTATCCAATAACTACGACCTCATCCAACAACTCTGTGTCAGCCTTTAAAACGATGTTTAGTGTGCTTTTAACAGCGACCTCTTGGGTTATAAATCCGATGTAGCTAACCACAAGTTTATCGTTTGCTGGCGCGGATAGCGTAAATTCACCATTGATATTCGTCGCCGCTCCTTGTTGCGGATTACTTTTCAGGCGAATATTAGCGCCAATAATTGGCTCTCCTTTCTCATCCACCACAGTACCTCGTACTTGTGTCTGAGCCATAAGAAACCCTATTCCTGCGGAGAACAGGGCTAAAAACGTCATTAATTTTCTTTTCATAAACTCTACTTTTTAAATTAATAAATCTGCTTGTTTTTTCATAAATTAGTTTTCTCTCAAAGTCAATTAAACGTATTGTTCATAACAATATAATGCTTATGTTCGATGATATCAAAAGCGACGCAAAACAGTTAAAAACTCAAAGGGTAAGCCCTCAACAGTAAAAACAAGGTAAAATCGAACGACTTTGCCCTTACAGTCAAAAGCTTTGTCTTAACAGGCATTCACTCGGCATATATCATAATTTTCATTTAGTTGTCTCAATACTTGTCAAAAAAAAGGCTGCAAAAAGCCATAAATTAACGGTGTTTTCATCCCCTTTATAAACACAAAGATAGCAAATATTTGTTACATGCAAATATATTTTGTTAAAATTTCATCCATTCTTTGAATTTTGTAGAGATCTTTGCAAGTAACCATTTTTCATCAGTCAAATAAATTTTTCGCTATTTTTTCAATTTGAGCTGAAACTTGTCCTGTTATTTTCTGACTTGAATCATCTTTTTCTTGACAATTTCTCTTTTTTTTTGTTGATCATTATCCTCTAAAACGGCGTTTTTTTTCACAAAGACAACGGGCAATCTTTTCAAGTAGAGGTTGCATTGCTTTACTCTCGTGTTCGTTGGCTGTGGGGGTGTGTACGCCCAAAATCATTTCGTTTTCATCTACTCCGTCGTGACGTTTGTATCCGAAAATGCTTTTTACGACTCGCTTTGTTTGTCTTGTTCCCGGTTCGAGACCTCGTCCTCCTTGCGATCTTCGGCAATCTGATAACGCACTTTTCCTTTGGGCTTCAACGCTGTGGAGGTGAGGCTCGCGTCAACCTTGATACCGTTTTTCACCAACAAGCCGAGGGTTTCCAATTCTTTATTGATCGCGGCCGGTAATTGATCCATCGCGCCGGCTTGAGTAAGGGCCGTACGAAAATGGCTTAATGTGCTGTGATGGGGAATCGTGCCTTTCAAATCCAAACCGCAAAAAACGCATTGCCGAAACCGAATCGTTCAGAAGATCTTTGGTCTGCACATCTGACAGGTCATTCCAAATCTCTTTCAACAACATTTTGAACAACACCGGTCCACCATAGGGCTTTTCCTCTTTCAGGGTGTTTCCTTTGGTGTAATAACGGTTGATGAGGGTTTCTATTTTTGCCTGATCAATCAAAAGATTTATTTGAGCGTAAAATTTTGAGGAACGGGTGGCGCGCTCCATAAATGGTGTGGAGAAGGTCATTGTCTTATGTTTGTTTTTATGTCATTTCACTACGAAAAGACACTGAATATAAAGAAAATAAACAAAGAAAAAGAGTTTTTTCCTTTTTTTATTACATTGAATTTATTCCTTCCTCTTGCCTAAAAAACGGTATTTATTGGTTCAACAGTTTGAGGATACCGTGGAAAGGTTTCCTTCTTAGAGATATTCGTTAATATGGATATCCGCATTAATGCCTAAAAATCCCACAATCATCTGATTTATAACAAATTGATGGCGGAAAGCAGTCGCAAGCACAAGCCCATATATATCAACAAGATACAGTTTATTTTGGGTAAATATACGGACATTCATTTCGTTAAATATGGAACTCGAAAAACCTGAAGTAGTGCGCAATGCGGATATCTCTTTGTATTCTTGCCATATCTTTATTTGTTTTGGTTCCCTCCGTTTTATTTTTTTTTTACTACATTTACGAGCAATATCCAAAGAGATAACATAAGTAGTAGGAAAGCGAAGTCGCTTCCCTACTACTCTATTATTTTGCGATTAAATCGCCTTTCTTTATCCGCTTATTGTCAATAGCATCATATTTTATAAATTGTTCGCGAGTCAAGATCTTTTGTATTTCTTGCGATTTCTTAGATTGCAATTTCGCTATGCGTTTTTTTGAATTACAAAAACCAGCCTTTTTCGCATTTTGTATTGCCTGAGCATGGCGAAATTCCAAGTCCATTAGTTGTGTTGCCTGTACATCATCAAAATGGATTAGCTGTTGCATTGTTTGTACTTTGGCTTGCGCTTCTGTTTTTAAATCTCTCTGTGAAACCGCAGATTTACCGCTATTGCATGCAACAATTAGCAACATTGCCGGGAAAATGAGGATTGTAACTATTTTTTTCATCTTGTTCTTTTTTTTTGCTTATTTTATGACCTCTCTGTTCTGTTTCGTTTAATGCCAATAATTATATAAAGTTAGCAAAGATTATTCCTTCCGAAATTTTCATTTATGTGATTAAAAATACCAAACAGCTCATCCAAGGTATTGGCGCGCAACATGGCAACGCGCGTCTGTTTGAAGTTCGGGATGCCTTTAAATAGCGGCGTAGCTGCCAGATGGCGGCGAATATGCAGAATGCCGCGGCGCTCGTCCAGACGCTCGATGCTTTGCAGCACTTGCTGTTTAAGGATTTCGAGATACCACGAGAAAGGTTGCGCCGGCAGCAGTTCGCCTGTTTCCAAATAGTGTTTCACTTCGCGAAATATCCACGGACATCCAAAACTGGCGCGACCAATCATCACGGCATCCACATTCGTTTCGTCGAAACGCTTTTTGCATATTTCCGGCGAATCAATATCGCCATTTCCAATAATGGGAATATGAATGCGTGGATTGTTTTTCACTTCGCCGATAAGTTTCCAATCGGCTTTCCCGGTGTACATCTGCTTTCCGGTGCGACCATGAATGGCAAGCGCCGCGATACCGCAATCTTGCAGTTTTTCAGCTAAATACACAATGTTTTTAGATTGATAATCCCAACCCAGACGTGTTTTTACGGTAACCGGTACTTTCACTGCATTTACCACACGCTTGGTAATATCGAGCATGATTTCCGGCGTTTTCAACATACCGGCACCGGCACCCTTTCCGGCGATTTTTCGCACCGGACAACCGAAATTTATATCGATAATATCGGGATTCGTCTCTTCGCAAATTTTTGCGGCGTCCGCCATAGCCTCCGGGTTGCGGCCGTAAATCTGAACGGCTACGGGACGTTCTTCTTGGCTCACGGTCAATTTCTCTTTTGTGCGTTTTACGTGACGTACCAGTGCGTCACTCGACACAAACTCGGTATATACCATATCTGCACCGAATCGTTTGCAGAGCAACCGAAAACTGATGTCCGTAACATCTTCCATCGGTGCGAGAAGCACGGGATATTTGGGAAAAGAGAGCGAACCTATTTTCATTGGGTGCGGTGTTTTTATTTGTTATTCCGGGAGCGACGATTTCCACTCCTCTTCTTTGAAACCGACGAGTACGGTTTTGTCGGTTATCAACAACGGACGTTTTACGAGCATGCCATTGGATGCCAAGATGGAAATAAGTTCGTTTTTGGATGTGGCCTTTATTTTGTCTTTCAGATTCATGGAACGATATAATTGTCCCGATGTATTGAAAAATTTCTGTATCGGAAGTCCGCTTTTGTCAATCCACTCAGACAGCTCTTTTTCGTTAGGGTTGTCTTGAATTATATGCCGCGAAGCAACACCAATATTATTTTCTTGGAGCCATTTAGCTGCTTTTCGGCATGTGCCGCATTGGGGATATTGGATAAATAATGGTTTCATATTTCAAAATTTTAATGAGTCACAAATGGTTGTCCCTTTCCTTTGCGTTCTCTGTGCTATGCTGTTATATTTCTCAATATGACACAACACATTTTCATTCTTCATTCTTCATTTTCACATTGTTCATTCTCAAAGGCAAAACTTTTGATTCGGGATTCGCTGTGCGAATAGAAAATGTATGTTTTTTTTGTCTTGATAACGGAATTTTATCCAACTGTTGCATATAAATATTCCAGCGATCCAATGGTTTAATGCTGTAATTTAATGTTTTTTCATATCCGTTATACAATTTGAGAACAAGTTGATTCATGCCTTTTTTCAGCGGCAAAATTACGATTTGTTTTTCGTATTTCACTCTTTCCGAAGAAAAATGCGCCGTGATATACTCTCCGTTAAGCAGTAGATAAAGCGCGTTGCCGCTGCCGATTTCTATCGCAACATCCTGAGTCCTATCCGATTCTATTTCTTGCAGAAAAAGGATGTTTTTCCGTGGCAAAAGCGGCACTTGCTGCTTTTCTCCGTAAGGAAAATCAACAACTTTTTTCCATTTGGAATTTCGGGCATGCACATCAATCGATCTTTTATTCTCTTCTTCCAAAATACCAAAGACGATATTCCCCGATTTTTGATAAATATTTCCCCATTTTATTCCGCTATTTGCCTTGCAAACAGTCTGTTTGAAAGCATTGTCAAGCACTACTGTTTTGCTATTTCCATCAACGATGATTTCAATTTCGCGTCCTTTTTCGTTCTCGGTAAAATATATTTTCGGTGCAACGGTCGATCTTGAACATTCAAATGTCCAATCGTAGCCGATAAGTGTTTTGTATCCAGCGTAATAATTGAGAGCCGAATATCCAAAAACAGGTGTCGCATTGTGTGCCGTTAGGGCCTTATTTTTGCCGACTACGTGCGTCGGCAGCACAAAAAATCCATTTTTAAATGAAACTTTCAGCACATTGTACGGTGTGTTGTTTACCGATGTTGGCACATGTATATAATATCCGCCATTGTAGATTTTATGCCGATTAAAAATACATTTTTCTCTGCTTGAAAGCACGTTAACTTCACTAATCGCGCCGCTGAAACCATTCAGTAGAATATCTTTTCCTTCAAATTCTTTTTTTACAAAAAGATAGAGGTTATTGTCTTTTGTGGTAATTTCTCCCCATTCAAACGGATGTGCAAAGGGATTGGATTGCGTCGCATAAATGGCTTCGGCATTGGATTTTATCCATTGTCCCATATTGTGCAGCACGTCGGCTTCAAATTCCACAACGGAACCGTCACCACGCGGTCCGATATTGAGCAGATAATTTCCTCCTCGGCTGATTACTTTTATCAAACTGGTGATTTTTTCGTTCACTTTGGGTGACACTTCGCCACGCTTTTGCCACGAACGATATCCCCACGTTTCGTCAAACATGGAGGCAGCCGTTTGCCACGGAACTCCCAACTTATAATCGGGATATTCGTTATCCGCCATCACGGCAAAATCTACAAAATCATTCCCCAATCGTCCACTTATCATACATTGAGGTTGCAAGCGATGCACCAACTCGTACAACCCATGGCTTTGCTCCGGCGTGAGCGATCCCATGTCGAACCAAATCTCGGATATATCGCCATAATTGGTCATAATTTCTTCCACCTGTTTCAGATTGAAAGCATAATGTTCCGGCGTAAGCGGATCGGCATTATGGCTTGAAATGGGATATGCTTGCGGAAAATGCCAATCAATCAACGAAAAATAGACACCAAAACCGATGCCGCCACGTGTGCAGGCGTCCGCCAACTCTTTCATCAAATCGCGCCCGTAAGGAGTGGCGTCCACAATATTGAAATCGGTATGGCGCGAGTGGTACATACAAAATCCATCGTGATGCTTCGATGTGATAACAATAGATTTCATTCCCGCGGCTTTGGCAAGTGCCACCACGCTGTCGGCATTCCATTTTACGGGATTGAACGCGTGTGCCGTATTGGCATACCAATCGCTGAAAATTCCGGCAAACGACTGAATTTGTTCGCTGTAACCGCGCTCAATAGGCTTCCCGTCGTACATGCCGCCATATACGGAATAGAGTCCGAAATGGATAAACATCGAAAATTTTTGATCGAGCCACTGCCGCGTCGGTTTTTGAGCAAATGAGCCAACAACAACGACACAGGCCAAACAGAAAACTAAAATGCAACGCTTTAACATATTAATTTTATTTTGAGGGATTCTCAGACAACAAAAATATCGTTTTTTGCATAAAGAATCAAGAGGCACTTGTTATGAATACAGGATAAATCTCTCAATAAGATTTCTAATTTTTATTTATATTTCATCCATTTTATCATCTCTTTCAGGGTCGGTTTTTTTCCGTACATCAAAATGCCGACACGATAGATTTTTGCCGCGACAAATGCTACGCCAACAAACGACGCGTATAGAATAACCACCGAAAGGATTTTTTGCCAAAAAGGAATGCCAAAAGGGATACGCACCATCATCACTATTGGCGAGGTAAACGGAATAAATGAACACCAAAATGCCAGTGGCCCATCCGGATTTTGTACGCTATAAAATCCTGCATAAAATGCAAAAAGAATAAGAATGGTGACAGGTGTCATAAATTGTTGCGTATCTTGCTCATTATCTACGGCTGCTCCAATGATGGCAAAAATAGAACCATAAATGATGTATCCGCCAATAAAGAAAATAATGAAATAGATGATAATTTGCAGCCAATTAACCGACATCAAATCGGTTAGAATCGATGTCGATTGCAATGCGTTCATTTCGTTCATTGCCATGCCGGCGGATACCGCATCTACATGTGATGAGCCAAGCAAAGGCAGTGCTACAAAGGATAGGATGACGAGCAAAATTCCCCAAATAACCAACTGCGTAATTCCTACCAAACCGATACCGATGATTTTTCCAACCAAAAGATTTACCGGTTTTACGGACGACACCATCACTTCGACCACACGCGTGCGCTTTTCTTCCATAACGGCTTGCATAATGGTGTTTCCATAAATCATGATGAACATGTATATAAGGATTGTAAAGACGACTCCCACAATGGTGGCGACAGAGGTAGATGTGGGTTTTATCTCCCCTTTTTCTCGCCAACGCATGGTTGAAAGAGAAATGTGGGAAGAGGAATTCAACGTTTCTCTTATTTTTTCTATCATCTGCCTGTCCACGTTATCTGTCTTTGCCAGTCGTTCAATTTTTTGCTCGCTCACTTTTTCTGAAAGCTTATTTTCTATCAAAAGTCGCAACGATGATGGCGGTTGTTTTCGCGACAATAGTGTTACCGCTTTTGGTTTCTTAGACAAGTCGTCCGTTATTTCAAGAATTGCATATAACTCTTTTCCCAATTGCTGCTTCAGCTCCTCTTTGTCAGCAATATTTCTCTCAACAACTTCAAATCGATATTCTTTTGACGATTTAAAAAGTGGTGCGTAAAGTCCGGTATTATCGATGATGGCAATTTCTTTGGTTCCCGATTCGTTCATTGTCGAAAGCCAATAAGGAATAAACACGAGTGCCATGAATAGAAAAGGCATGAAAACGGTAAGAATAATAAATGATTTCTTCTTTACACGTGTCAGATATTCTCGTTGAACAATGATGTTGAGTTTTTTCATTTTGTTGCTTGTTGTTGGATTACGGTTTTAATAAACACTTCGTTCATGGTTGGAAGCTCCTCCTCGAAAGCGAGAACGTTGTAGTGCTGAATAATCGTTTTTATCAGTTCGGAGTTATCTATATCAGATGTTTTTTTTATGCGTATATCGATGTATGGATGATGTTTATCCTCCGAAATAAGAGTGAACAGCGGTGATTGCATCTCGAAAACATCGGCTTTGATGGTGAAGCGCAAAATGTTTTCTTTATATGCCTCTTTGATATCAGCTACTTTTCCGTGCAGTACCACTCGCGATTTATTTATAAGTGCAATCTCGTCGCACAACTCTTCTACCGATTCCATGTTGTGTGTGGATAAAATGATGGTTCGTCCCTGATTTTTCAAATGGATAATCTCTTTTTTTAAGATTTCAGCATTGATGGGATCGAAACCGCTGAAAGGCTCATCGAAGATGAGCAACTCCGGCTCGTGGATGATGGTAGAGATAAATTGCACTTTTTGCTGCATTCCTTTTGAGAGTTCTTCCACTTTTTTGTTGTACCAACTTTTGATGTCGAATTTTTCGAACCATTTGTTTATCTCGGATGAAGCACTCTGTTTTGACATCCCTTTGAGTCGTGCCAGATAAAGGGCTTGTTCGCCCACTTTCATTTTCTTGTAGAGCCCGCGCTCTTCGGGGAGATAGCCGATGCTTTGCACATGCTGTTCCGTAAAAGGCTCACCATTCATGTATATATCTCCGCTGTCCGGCGCCGTAATGCGTGTGATGATGCGGATAAGTGTTGTTTTTCCTGCACCGTTTGGACCCAGAAGTCCAAAAATAGAACCTCGTGGCACCTCAACAGACACATTGCTTAGTGCCAAGTGATTGGCATATTTTTTTGTTACGTTTTTTACTTCTAAATAACCCATTTTCTTATCTTCGATACTTATACTATTATCAATTGTTTATATTGGGATATGAAGATGTTGAATTTTCAGCACTTCTATGCTCCCGAGTCAGAATCATAAATTGGTTCTTCCAACCTCTTCATCTCCTTCAATATTTCAATACAATGCGTTCCCCCAACTCTTTTGACAGTATTTTTTTTATTTCTTGCAGCTGTTTCAGCTGTTTTATTAGCGTTACGAGATGTTCATCATTCGCCTTCTTCATCTCGGTTTTCACTTCTCTTATTTTTTGAAGAACGTAGGCGTTTTTTAGTTCGGTAGTTGCTCTCGGAATCAATCGTTTCAGCAGGTTTTCCTCGTTAAGTTCAGTTTCCATAAGATCTTTTTCGCCAATCATTTTTGCATGGATTTTGCTTAGTTTATATCGATCGCTCATCAGTTCCGAAGCCAGTGTCGTTATCTCTTCTCGGTGATGTGTGAGGAAGTGTCTTGACGGAATAAATGTCTTTTCGTGGATTCGGCTTTTTGCTTCATCAAAAATTTCTCTGTAAAGGGGATTTGATATTTTGATGTTATCACGCCCTAAATCAAAGTCAATGAATTCGATTACAGAAAGGCCCTCTTCAACCAATATTTTTTTTTCAATCACCTTGTTTCCCTCTTTTACTTTTTGTGTTTCATATTTTTTGTAAATGGGAAGTGTGCCGTAGCGGATAACGTAACGGATGAGTTCGCGCTCGAACTGTTCGTAGGGATTTTTCGTTGTTTGCAAACGGCGGCTCACTGTTGAACTATCTTCTTTTGTCGTTTTTGAATGGTTCTTTTCTTTTTGTTCAACAGGAATAGATGTCTCTTTTTGTTTTTTTTCAAACGTTTTCAGCCTGATTTTATTCACTTCACGAACCAGCAACTTTTCGCTGATTGATAATAGTCCCGCACAATCTTGGATGTAAACATTTCGTGTGATATTGTTTGGAATCTTTGCAATACTATTGACAATATCGTATATCAATCCCGCGCGTTTTGCCGGGTCATTGCCTGCCTCTTCGAGCAGCAAATTGGTTTTGAATCGTATGAAATCAGTTTCGTTTTTTTCGATGTATTGATGAAATTGCTCTGCATTTTGCTTTCGTGCGAAGGAATCGGGGTCTTCACCGTTTGGAAGGAGTACGATTTTTACGTTCATACCGGCTTCCAACAAAAGGTCAATGCCTCTCAAAGCCGCTTTTATCCCGGGTGCGTCGCCATCATAAAGAAGGGTGATGTTGTTTGAGAATCGTCCAATCAGACGAATTTGCTCAACCGTGAGTGCCGTGCCTGATGAGGAAACCACATTTTCTATTCCGGCTTGGTGCATGGAAAGCACATCGGTGTAGCCTTCGACCAAGAAGCATTTATCACTTTTGGTTATAGCACTTTTGGAGAAATATAATCCATAGAGTTCTCTGCTTTTTGAATAGATGTCGCTCTCGGGCGAGTTGATGTATTTTGCCGCTTTGTCGGTTTTTTTCAGAATGCGCCCGCCAAAAGCGACCACTTTCCCCGAAAGTGTGTGCACGGGAAATATAACCCGTCCACGAAAACGATCTATTAAAGGTCTGCTCTGTTCTCCACCGGTGGCAAGTCCGGTTTTCAGCAGAAATTCATTTTTATAGCCTGCTTTTTGTGCTTCTTTTACAAAAGCGTCGCGTTGTTCCAAAGCGTAGCCTAATTTAAACTTCCGGATGGTTTGCTCATGAAAGCCTCGCTCTCTGAAATAGCTCAGTCCGGCAGCTCTTCCTTCGGGATGTTCCAGCATTGTTTCTGTGAAATAGTTGGCTGCAAATTCGTTCAGGATGAATAGACTCTCACGCAACTCTTGTGCACTTTTCTCTTCTTCCGTAGGTTCTTTTTCAATCACCTCAATATTGTATTTTTTAGCCAAATATTTAAGCGCGTCGTAATAAGTCATCTGTTCATGTTTCATGATGAAATTAACGGGCGCACCTCCTTCACCGCAAGCAAAACATTTGCAAATGTTTTTTGCAGGTGACACGTAAAACGAAGGAGTTCTGTCATCGTGAAAAGGACATAATCCAACGTAGTTCACTCCCCGTTTTTGAAGCGTAACAAAATCAGACACAACCTCTACAATCTGTGCTGCACTATGAATTTTTTCTATCGTTAAATGGTCAATCATATTTTTAGACTACGAATTTAATGATTTAAGTTCTAAAAATGGTTTTTTCGTAAATAAAAAATAGTAAATTTGTCCAATAATCTATTTTTTAATCTATAATTTTATTGATATGGATACAATGAATTGGTCGAATCTTTCGTTCGGATACATGAAAACCGACTACAACGTACGCAGTTATTATCGCGATGGCAAATGGAGCAAGCCCGAAGTTGAGACTTCCGAATACCTATCCATGCACATGGCGGCTACCTGCTTGCATTATGGGCAAGAAGCATTTGAGGGATTGAAAGCATTTAAAGGTAAGGATGGTAAAATACGCATCTTTCGCATGCGCGAAAATGCACTTCGTTTGCAGTCATCATGCCGAGGAATTATGATGGCAGAGCTGCCCGTAGAGCTTTTTGAAGAAATTGTTATCATGGCAGTAAAAAAGAACGAGCGCTTTGTTCCGCCTTATGAGAGTGGTGCGTCGCTCTACATTCGTCCATTGCTCATCGGGACGAGTGCGCAGGTTGGTGTGCGTCCGGCGAGTGAATATACATTTATCGTTTTTGTGACGCCCGTAGGGCCTTATTTTAAAGAAGGATTTAAACCTACACCCATGGTTATTATGCGCGAATATGATCGCGCCGCACCGCTTGGAACAGGAACGTACAAAGTAGGTGGGAACTATGCCGCCAGTTTGCAGTCCGGAGTTAAAGCGCACGAGCAAGGCTATTCGGCTGTACTATATCTGGATGCGAAAGAGAAAAAATATCTTGATGAATGTGGACCTGCCAATTTCTTCGGCATTAAAGACAACACATACATAACACCCAAATCATCCTCTATTCTTCCTTCTATCACCAACATGAGTTTGATGCAGTTAGCAGAAGATATGGGAATGAAAGTGGAACGTCGCCAAATTCCGGAGGAAGAGTTAGCAACATTTGAAGAGGCCGGGGCATGTGGTACGGCTGCTGTCATCAGTCCCATTCTGCGTATAGACGACATCAGTGAAAACAAAACATATCATTTCAGCAAAGATGGCAAAGCCGGACCTGTCAGTGAAAAGTTGTACAATAAACTGCGAGCCATTCAATACGGGGATGAGCCGGATGTGCACGGTTGGGTAACGGTTTTAGATTGAGATTTCCAAAACAGATAAAACCTTTTTATAAGTCGCTTGGCATTTCTGTCAAGCGACTTTTTTGAAGTTATAGGAAATTTGCTACCAATTTTTAAACGGATGCTTTGCTAAATTCGCATTGTAGTAGCGTTCGTCATAGGTGACTTCTTTACCGAGCCATGAGGGTTTTTCAAAAGGTTCTTTTTCTGATTCAAGCTCAATTTCTGCCAGTACGAGCCCCTCGTTTTCGCCATGAAATTCATCCACTTCGAATTTATGCTTCCCAATATTTATGATGTGTCGTTCCTTTTCTATCACTCCGGGTTCGCAGAATTTCAACATTGTTTTTGCATCCGATAAAGAAATCTCTCTTTCCCATTCGTAGCGGGAAAATTCACTGTCCGGTATAATACTCTTGATGCACAAAATAGCACGCTCATCCTGAATGCGAACACGTACGACACGACTTGTGACGGAAGATAGGTATCCTTGTATAATATGTTGCGTTTTTACAACCTCTTTTTTGTAATCACCTTTTATTAGGAATTTTCGTTCAATTTCATAGTTCATCTTGTCGCATATTTTTTTCAAAAATAGGCATTTTTTTTGGGGGTTCGTGAAAAAGGAGATAAAAAACTATGTTTTAATTATTTTGCGAGAGTTGCAGAAATAAAAAAACATAGTTAAGGTTTTGGTTCACTACTGTCCCATCAAAATCTTAAAAAAACTCTTTTAGTTATTTTAATTAGAAAGAGTTACATGTTATTATGCCGAACGGATTTGAATGTTAACTTTGCATTGATTTTAATTGATGTCTATGTTTCAAGATAAGTTCGTTTATATCCAAGGTGCTGCATCTTTGAATAGGAACAAGTTCAATAGGAAATGATCTGCAAATAGGGTAGCGATAAACATCTGTAACACTTCATATTACCGCAGTGTTAATTTATGGAAGTAAAAATGAGCATTATTCTACTAATCTGCATTTTGCTATATGATTTACTGTGCTTTCAACAATTTCAAAATATTGAACAGAATGCATCAAACAGGAGCCTATTTGTAATCAGAGCAAAGAAAAACCTACAGTGAAAGGGGTAAATGGAAGAACAGATTACCCAAAAGTGTACTATCTGATGCAACCATAGAACTTGCCGGTTTCTACCTTGGTCAATACAATTCAGCAAGTTTAGATTCGCTCGATATTGGAATGAAGAGCAAGACAGAGAATTCATTTTTCTCTCTAACGCCTTTCAAATATCGTCACTATAGGTAGCAGAACTTTACAAGAGTTGCCAACAGATAGCACTGTTCTTGAAATGCTCAAACAGCACCTTAAAATTAAGAAATTTTGGGGTGCAATTGAGATTTATCTACGAATACAAAACTACGTTCTTACCATCGCTTACAGTCTTATCACTATCGTTCAACACAACATGAAACTTGACAGAAGTAGTTATGTGATTCTATAGATATTAGTCATTTCATTGACAAACAAAACATGCTTGAAAGCTCTCCTCTCTAAAACTATAATTAAAATTTTCAAAAACCGAAAAAACTCTAATGAACAGGATTTATTTAATTTTTAACTCGTCCCAATTTTACGAGAACACTAATGAAAACACGTTTTAAAATAAATGTAAATTCACATATTTTTTTTGTGTCGCATTTATTAATTGAACTTACACATAAAAAAACGCTCTATCTTTTTGAATGATTGTAAAATAGTTGTATATTTGAGTTTTTCTAATAACACACGGCATGACACACAACGAAGACCTTTTGCAATACGTTTGGAAATACAAGTTATACGACATGAGCCACTTGTTAACAACCGATGGCGACGTGCTCGAAGTGCTTGATCCGGGCATTCAAAACAGCGATGCCGGGCCCGATTTCTTTAATGCCAAAATAAAAATAGGCAAAACGGTGTGGGCGGGAAATATCGAAATACACATCTCTTCTGCCGATTGGAAGCAGCATAAACATCATAAGGACAAGGCATATAATTCGGTCATTCTTCACGTGGCAGAAAAAATAACGGAGCCGGTTTACAACGAAAAAGGCTTGTCTATCCCTCAATTTCAGATGATGGTGCCGGAACGCATTCATGAAAATGCAGCCAATCTGTTGCTGGCGGACAAGGGCGTTTCATGCGCAGAGTTTATCTCCGAGATGCCACCAATGCTGCTTAGTGCTTGGTTAGATGTCCTTGCCGTGGAACGACTTGAACGAAAGACTGCCGATATTTTTTCTCATCTGCAGCGCTTCAACAATTCATGGGACGAAGTGCTCTATGTGTTGCTTTGTCGCAACTTCGGCTTTGGTCTCAACTCCGATCAATTTGAGCGATTGGCTCTTAGCCTGCCATATAATTATGTTCAAAAGCATGGAGATAATCTTTTTCAAATTGAGGCATTGTTATTCGGACAAGCCGGTATGTTGGACGCCTCATCAATCAACGACACGTTTTATAATCAGTTGCAAGATGAATACGCTTTTCTGAGAAAAAAATATCTCCTGAAACCGCTGGATAGTTCCCTGTTTAAAAAATTACGTGTTCGCCCGAATGCTTTCCCGCAGGTGCGAATCGCACAATTCGCCGCGCTGCTTTATATGGTTCCTCGTCTGTTTGGATTGATTGTTGAAAGCAAAGATTTTGAAAAATTAAGAATGCATTTATCCGCGCCAACTTCGTCGTATTGGAATACGCATTACTCCTTTGGAAACAAATCTGCCGAAAAGAAAAAATATCTCGGCGATGCTTCGCTAAACACGATACTTATCAATACGGTTGCCCCCATGCTTTTTGCATACGGTATGAAAATCGACTCAGATGAATATCGCGAACGTGCCCTGTCTATTCTTGAATCCGTGCCTCCCGAACGCAACGCCATTGTTACGCGCTTCAAGAAATTGGGAATTACTCCCCAAAGCGCGTTCGACACGCAAGCACTCATTCAGTTGTGGAAAGAGTATTGCAACAAAAAGAAGTGCCTTTATTGCAAAATTGGTCAAACGGTGGTCGCGAAGTAGGCATGCTTATTTTGATTTCTGATGCTGGGGGCGCAACAAGTCGTTGACCGTTTTTACGGGATTAAAAGTGCTTGCCGGCACTTCTACAAACACGGTATTCCAATCGCTCATGGCTCCATTCCATAAACCGGGAAGTTCTAATGCTTTCAGCTCTTTGCCTTGTTTGGACTTTTGTGATATGAATCCTGTGTTTTTATCTACATAACGGGTCAAGTCGTACTTTTCGTTTTTATAATTTCTTTCACCACAATCAATATCTACAGGTTTGAAATGCGAACGTTTCTTAAACGCTTGCATCGCTTTTTCATCGTTTTTGTCGATTTGCGAGCTTTCCAGAATCTGCAAGGAGGCTGTGCCATCAACATTCTCGGCGATAAATGGGCCTCCACCCGGTTCTCCCTCATTTTTCACCATACCACAGACACGAAATGGACGGTTTAGTTTCCGCTGCAAGTATTCTTTGAGCGAACGCTCATCCGTAAAATCATGAGGGTGAGAAATACACAACTCCTTCTCTGTAAAAGCAAGCATTTCCTTCAATTCCTCAGAATTATACTCGCCGGAATCCAACTTTTCTGCAAACTCAAATGCTCTTTGCTGAAATTTCATCAAAACACCACCCAACAGTTTTTTATGGCGCACTTCATTCTCCTTGAGATGATCAGGAACGACATTGTCAATATTTTTTATAAAGATAATATCAGCATCCAAATCGTTTAGATTTTCGATAAGGGCACCATGTCCTCCGGGACGAAACAGTAATGTGCCATCATCATCACGGAAAGGCTCATTATTCATATCAACGGCGATGGTATCGGTGCTCGGCTTTTGCACACTATAAGTGACGTTGAAAATAGCATCAAGTTTTCGTCCATAACTCGACTCTCTCGCTGCTACAAGCACCTCGAACAACTCTTTGTGTTCCGGCGAAACGGTAAAATGGATATTTACTAATCCCAATTTATCTTTGGCATAGAGAGCTCCCTCTGTCAAATGTTCGCCCACCGGTGTGCGATTCCCTGTAGTATACGCGTGAAACAACAATAGTCCCTTTGGCAAATTTCCATAGTCGAGCCCCTCTTCTGTAAGAAGTGCACGTACAACAGATTTGTATTCCCCCTCTTGCACTAACTCCGAAACATGTTTTCCATAGTTCTTGCGACACTCTTCATCTAAAGAGTGATAAAATGCAAACGATGAGATATGCTCGAAAAAAGTTTTCTCAAAACTGGTAGTCGGTACATCGTAGTCGGCATCTAAAAAAGCAAAGAGATCTTTAAACATGCGACTTGCCGCACCCGACGCGGGAACAAATTTGATGACAGTTTTTTCGGATCGCAATGTGGCATCCCATTCATTGATGAACTCCTTTTCTTGCGCTTCTGAAAATTTCAAAATTCCTTTTTGAAGTGATGCCGCTTGATGAACGCGTAAATAAGGGAATCCTTTTTTAAACACATCCAGTTGCACATCAATCTGTTCGGCTAAAACCCCTTTTTTTTCGAATAATTGTAAATCTTCTTTTGTAAACATGATGTATTGATTTTATATACTTATTTTAATAATAATACTTCGGTAAATATTCAATTAACCAATTAAAATTCAATGATTTACATAACATAGTTTAACATAAAAAAGATGATTAAGCAGCTGATTATCAGTATCTTTATAGCTGATCAAAACCT
>JAEZZZ010000107.1 GCA_023418255.1 Bacteroidota bacterium | reverse complement strand
TGTACTTTTGTTCATCGTTATGGTTTTTCTGTTTAAAACAAAAGTAACGAAAAGGGCTGAATTCCATACCGGGAAATCAGCCCTAATTTTTGCTGACGAAAAAAAGGTTTAGCGGACAGCAATGATTACAAATAAAGTGCATTTGGAACCCAAAGAACTAATCTGTTGTTCTTTTCCCCCGCTTTGCAAATTCCTCAAAAATGCGATGATTAAAAATTCGCTTGTTATGCCAAACCCTGATTTTGGATCTGTTCACAAAACATGCATGTTCAAAAAAGTATCATCGGGACAAATAACTTGCGTTCAATGGCTATAAAGCGACTGAATGACAGCTGTTTTAAGGCTTAGGTCGAAGATGTATGTAAGCGTCTAACAAGTGATAAGTTTTGAAGTCCTTGAAATTTCGAAATGGTAAAGTATGAGGATAGTGATAATCTCACTATCGGACATTGCGTTTTTTTAGCAGCACGATAAGGCAATTTTTTGTGAGAATTTGTTTCAGTGGAATATTCATTATAAAAATCATCGGCTAAACAGAAAATTTGGGTAGTTTTGTCTTTGATAAGCAAACTCGCATTTATTCTAATCTTTTTTGCTTGTAAGATATGATAATCGCGTTATTCCATTGTTTGTCAGAGTTTCGATGAGGTTTTTGTGGGGAAATCAGGCTAATACATTTTCTTTATTAAGTCACTATTCAAGCGTTATATACAATATTCTTTGCTATAGACTATATCTATGCGCTATAGGAAAATAAGATTTTATATATCAGTTAATTATGACTATCTTTGTGTAAAATAAATATTAAATATAAAAAAACGACAAAAATGGAAACACAAACAAACGAAACGTATCAAGGAATGCCGCGTATCGGCGACAAAGCTCCCCGATTTACCGCGATAACCACACAAGGTGAAATCACTTTTCCGGATGATTATACCGGAAAATGGAAAATTTTATTTAGCCATCCGGCCGATTTTACACCTGTATGTACCACTGAATTTATGACGTTCGCGACGCGTCAAAAAGAGTTCGAAGATTTAAACTGCCAATTGGTTGGCTTGTCTGTGGACGGACTTTTCAGTCACATCGCGTGGCTGCGCACCATCAAAGAAAAAATTCAATTCAAAGATATGAAAGATGTGGAAGTAACATTCCCGCTGATTGAAGATATAACGATGGAGGTTGCGAATAAATATGGTATGATTCAACCGGGCGATAGTAAAACGAAAGCTGTGCGTGCCGTATTTTTCATTGACCCGAAAGACGAAATTCGTACCATCATTTACTATCCGGCTTCGCTGGGACGTAATTTCGACGAGCTGTTGCGCATCTTGAAAGGACTACAAGCCGCCGATAAATATAATGTGGCACTTCCGGCCGACTGGCAACCGGGTGACGACGTAATTGTTCCTCCGGCAGGTTCTTGCGGAACGGCAAAAGACCGTGTAGAAGGACGATTGGAAGGCTCAACCGTGTATGATTGGTTTTTCGTAACGAAAAAACTTTCGAAAGAAGAAATCGATAATGCGTTATTGAAAAAATAAATCGATAAAATATACCTGATTTTTTAAAGGCGGTGCGGCTTGCATCGCCTTTATTGTTTGCGTGCGGTTGTCGCTTTATCTACCAAATAGACCATCGATTTATAGACAATATCGCTATTCATGGATAAACCGATTTCGCACGTGCGACTATTGGAATATCCTTCATCGGCTTTGCCGATAGCCGCTTTCAGCGATTTCAACGCCGAGCGATTAAGTTCCGGATAGAAAAAACCTCGGTCGCCGGCCCAAGCGCAACACGAAACGGTTTCGGGTACAATTACCTTGTTGGCGCAAAGTGACGCCAACCGGAAAAATTTTTCATCGAGTCCCATTTTAATGCTACTGCATGTGCTGTGAATAGCGATCGATATATTTTGTCGCGAAAATTGCAGACGATCTAATAAAAAATCGTGGATAAATTCTACTTGATCATACATTTTCAGTCGTTTATCCAATGTCTCGCGCATATGAAGCAAGCAAGGACTCATATCGCACACAATCGGTAATGTGCCGTTGCGGCTTGTCTCTAACAGCGCGTCGTTCAATTCTTGCTCTTTTCCTGCCGCTTGTGTTCGAAATCCTTTACTGCTAAATGCCATTCCGCAACATAGTTTTTGTGTGCTTTCGGGAATAATCACGGTATAGCCGGCTTTTCGCAACACGGAAAGCATTTTTGTCGGCACATCATCTCGGGTTTGATAATCATACGATGTACCCATGCTTCGCGTGATGCACGACGGAAAATAGACAACCATTGGAGCATCGACATTATTCGCAGGAAATATGCGTCGTTTGATTTTTTTGCTTCCCGAAGGCGTATGCCGTGTCCATAACGGAAACAAGCCGTTACCGGCTTTATAAATTCCTTCGGCAATAGTTTCCATTTGATTGTAGCCAATCACACGTGCTAACGCATGCGGAACGCCAAGCAGCGGACGCAACATAGACGTAACGGTTTGCATGTTATGAGCGACTCCGGTGGCAATTTTATTCGCAAACGTACCGTTTTGCTGCCAACGCAGCTCTTTCACAAGCGTTCCCGTATTAATTCCTACAGGACAAGCTACGCCACACAATCCATCCGTAGCACATGTTTCGTCGAAAGGATAAGATATTTCACGGACAAACTCGTGTGTTTTTTTCCCTTTCAATAAAGCACCTTGTACCGTTACATATCGATATGCGACGATACGTTGTCGCGGCGTCAGTGTGAGATTTTTTGAAGGACAAGAGTTTTCACAAAATCCACATTCGATACATTTATCAATAATCGCATTGGCTTCGGGAATTTGTTTTAAATTTTTGATAAAAATATCCGCATCATCATTGATGATTACACCGGGATTCAAGATATTATTTGGATCGAAAACCAGTTTTATGCGTTTCATTAGGGTGTAAACTTCGCGTCCCCATTCTTTTTCGACAAAGGGTGCCATATTGCGTCCGGTTCCGTGTTCCGCTTTCAAGCTGCCGCGATGCTTTATCGCCACCAAATCGCATAATTGATGCATAAAATCGGCATATTTATTGACACCCTCCGGCGTGTTGATATTCGGAAAAACCGTGAAGTGCACGTTTCCATCCAATAAATGTCCCCACATAACGGCATCGGCATATCCAGAATGTATCAATAACTCGCGCACATCCGTAAGCGCGTCGCCTAATACTTCGGCACGAAAAGCGATATCTTCGATGATGCACGCCGAGTTGTCTGGACGCGCTGCTGCCGCCGATGTGAACAACCCGTTGCGCACACGCCAATAGGTGTTGTATTGATGCGTGTCTGTCGTAAATTTAATAGGGAGAAGCGTTTGAATATGCGATAATTTATGTTCAATTTCTGAAATTTGGCGTTGCAGCGTTTGATCATCGTCTGCCGAAGTATCAATGAGCAACGCCGCGGCGCCTTCGGGTAGCGATTTTAGTTCGGGTGGCATTCCGGATTGATTTTCAACAGCACGCAACGCGTTTCTGTCCATCAATTCGGCGGCGCTTACCGCGCACGAACGCAGTGGAATAATGGTTTCGCACACATCGCGTAAATTGGCAAAATAGAGCATCGCGGTTGCCTTCAACGGGGCATCGTGTACCGTTTCAAAAGTCGCTTGAGAAATAAATCCGAGCGTTCCTTCGGAACCAATCATCAAATGTTGAATGATATGAATCGGATCACTGAAATCAATCAGCGAATTAACTCCGTAGCCGCATGTGTTTTTAATTTGATATTTATCTTTTATACGATTTTTTATTGTTTCGTTTTGTGTGGCATCGCGATGTAATTTTTCTATTTTAGCAATAAGTTGCGGATGTGACTTAATAAACGCACGGCAACTCTCCTCATCTCCGGTATCCAGCAATGTGCCATCAGCAAAAATAATACGCATCGATTTAACGGTGTTGTAACTGTTGTATCGAATTCCATAACTTGCGCCACTAGCGTTGTTCGCGATAATTCCACCAATTTTTGCAGATTTTATGGAAGCGGGTTTGGGGCCCAATTTCCGTTGATAACGACTGAGTATCTGATTAGCACGTGCGCCGATTACACCACAGCCGAAGGTTGCCGTTTGACCGTCACCACTTATATCATAAAACGCAAACCCATCGCCTATTTCCATCATTATAGAGTCGGAAATAGTTTGACCGCTCAGGCTAGTGCCTGCGGCTTTAAAGGTTATCGGGAGGTTATTGTCGCGACAAAATTTTATCAATCGCATCGCCTCCTCTTCGGAATTTACTTTCACCACTGCTTTGGGGATTAATCTGTAAAGTCCCGCGTCTGTCCCTTTGACAAGGCGTGATAGTTCATCTGTAAAGACCTGTTCCTTCGGAAAAATTTTTATCAGTTGTTCGTATAATTGTTTTGGATGCATTAAGATAATTGTATTTCAAAATAAACCAATGAGAATGCCTATAATTGTTTGTTTAAAGTGTAAATATACATTTTTCCAAAAAAACATACAAAAAAATAGTAACCTAACCGTAATTGATACGTATTTATTCATTTCTTTTATCTTGATACAAAAGAAATGAAACAAAGAAAAAATCAAGACTGCACAGGCTAACGTTACCCGTCAAACACCTCGGGTCGCTAAAAGAGAAGTAACTCGCTAAACAAGATTAGTTCAAACAACTTCTCTTTTTTAACGCGCCTTTCTGCGTACGGGTTCCCCATGTGTCCTGTGAGGTCGTTCATTTATCTCTATGCGATAATAATAAACTCTTCTTAAACGTGTTCTATCCTCACTGCTCTATCGCGTAAAAATCGCTTACTTTTTTATTCAAAAATTGGTAATAATTTTCGATTTCTGCAGTGTTTGGTGTGCGCCTACGCCAGCTGTTTAACTTTTCTTCGGTGAGAGAGAAAATGCCTTGTTCGAAACGCTCGATTCGTTGCAAGAAACCTGTTTTATCTGGATTTACGAGCGTGGTCATCTTCAGATAGTGATAACCGTCGGAACGACCGATGGGATAGGCTTTCTCTTTCCAACGCATGGCATAATCGTTGAGCGGGCTGTTTTCTAGCTGTTCGTCATATTGTAAAATAGTAGGAATATTCTCTCCGCCCCGTACCCACAAGGGCATAGAAACGGTTGTTTGCGGAAATCCCACCTGCACCCAGACGGTGTTCATGTCGGGCGATTCGCCGTTGCGCACACCCTGAATAAGGATATTGGAAGCAGAACCGTGGCGCGTTATCATATCATCGGAAGCGATGAAATCGGTATTGAAATTCCCAGCTTCATATTTTTCGCGGAAATCAATATTGTATACCGGATGATAAAAGCAGCGTGAATAATCTTGTAAAATGGTTTTGCTTTGCAGTTCCTGTTTTTCCGAGCCTTGCGCGAAAAGTTTTTGTGCGGTTTGACAGCGAATAAATCCGTAGCCGACGTCAGGAGTTCCCGTTTCGGAATAATTAGTGCGAAGCACATAACCTTCGGGTGCTTCGTTGGCGTCAAATTTTGTCCATGTATAATTGTTTACTTCGTAAAAAGCGGCTCCGCCATGGGCGTCGATGACACCAAAGTGCGCTGCCAATCCCATGGGTTTTGCCATCGTATTAAGCATTTTCTCAAAATCTTCGAGCGAGGTGCAAGTTTGCAGCGCAAGTTTCATCACAATGCCTTCACGGTCTTTCAATGATGTGGTGTCGTTTTCGTTCACATTGAACGAGGCGCTGTTCATAATGGCAAATCCCGCGCTGTTGGAGCCGCCCCACACGTGTTCACCGAGTGTGTCTTGTGAGTTTATCAGTCCTAGATACGCGTATTTTCCGTCGGAAAAATAGCGCATGCTGTTTTTGAGATTGTCTGTGTCGCGCAGTTTCCAAATAATGGCACGTCCGTCGGGTGTTGCTTTTCCGGAAATTACGGCTGTGGTGCAAGCAATTGCTGTGCTGAAAGCAAAACCGTAGATGAAGAGAAGAGTTTGTATTAAATTTTTCATAAGAATATGATATGATGTTATTGCAAAGTAAAGGTAAGAATAAATTTGTTATTTCGAATAATTCACTAACAAAAAAAGCCGTCCAAGGACAGCTTTTTAGATCTGTGTTAAAAAAGATTTAGATGAGGGAAATAAAAACATCTTTATCATTCTTTTCTAAAGTGATTTTCCCTTCACGTGCTAACCAACCGAGTGCCGCATAGGTGTCTTTTTCGGTTAGTTTGGTAGCTTTTCTTACATCTTTTATGTTTTGACGCCCTTTTTTTTCAAGAGCTGTCCAAACCTTTCCGGCATTTGTTCCAATTGTTTCTATCATAATTTGATTTTTATTTTAAAAAATTCTTATTTTTATTACAAAAATAATCTTTATATTTCAAATTGCCAAAAAATGGCCTCTTTTCAGCGAATTAAGGTAATTTTCTTTTAAAAGTTACGAGCATTTCTTCCACTTGGGCTATTAAAGAGCGATTGCCTTCGTTATAGATAACAAAGTCGGATAATCTCATTTTTTCCTCATCGGAAAGTTGCTGTTGCATGCGTGCCAAAATTGCCGAACGTTCCAAGCCATCTCGTTGTATTACGCGGTTTATGCGGGTTTCGTGCGGGGCATACACGGTTATTGTTTTGTCCACCAAATGGTGAAACTTTGCTTCAATGAGTAGGGCTGCTTCAATCGCGACAATGGGTTGTCTTTTTCGTTTTTCGACCCAACGAAAGAATGTTCTTGCCACTTCCGGGTGGATGATGGCATTTGTTTTCTCTAAAAGTGCTTCGTCAGAGAAAATATAGGATGCCAGTTTTTTTCTGTTCAGGAATTTGCCATTATACAATTCATTACCAAAGAGTTCAATTAGTTTTTTGCACTCGTATAATCAACTATAAGTATACGCTATATAAATAGGTTAGTTTATCATTTTCCTTATTGTGTTGGATTTTCCATAACACAAACACAATCCATATGGTAGGAGGAGTACAAAATAATAAAATGATACATGGTGATAGAAATTTAAATCAGAAAGAGTATTTTGATAATGGAATGGTAAATCATGGAATTTTGGGTGTTCATGACATAAAGAACAATGTCATCTACGACTTTAATTTGGGGTTGGATCCCAAAATGAGCAAGCAACAAATTGACAAGTATTCAAGAAGCTTTCCTAACAATAAAATTGAACCAGTTCTTAGAAAAGTAGACAGATAAGACTATTATAACATGGGAGGTTTTTTCTCCCGTGGTTAATAACAAAGAGTATTATGATGAAGTACAAAACTAAAGAAATTTTGGGGTACGGTTTGGGGCTAACACCTCTTTCTAAAAATCAATTCTACAACTTACTTGGATGTGTGATTGTGGGATGGAAACTTATTTCTATGCCTAATAAATCTGAATACAAGCCATATTTTGTAGTATATCCATTATGGGAAGATTCTTTAGCAAAGTGTATGAATAGTCCCTTGCTTTTAATGAGCTTAAAAACAAATGGTGTAGACACGTAGTCTTAACCTATGATATAGAGCAAGAAGTAGCTAGCAAAAAATAGGAAAATACAACAGCGACTGCCAACTACAGAAATATAGTGACAGTCGCTGTAATAATTAGTGATAGTATTCGTTCTGTAAACAATTATTCTTCTACAATTTTCTCAAACCTGAACCAATTAGGAGTATTCTTGTATAATTCGGTAGTTCCCCTTGGTACATAAAGAATAGCTCCTTTGGATTTGGGAATAATATTTACCTTAACAGGATGATCTGGCCAGTTTAAATGTAGCTTTTTAACTTTACATCCAAGGAATGCAGCAACGGAAATATTAACGGTAGATATAGGAATATACAGTTCGTCTAACCATGAATTTGTCGTGAAAGCCTGATTTCCGATGTAAGTAAGATTCGATGACCGAGATATGTTTATTTGTTTTAGATTGCTGCAATCCCAAAAAGCCTTGCTGCTTATCCTTTCTACCGAATTGGGAATATCAATTTGCTGTAAGTTTCTACAACTACTAAAAGCAGAAATTCCGATAATTCTAAGGTTGTTGGGTAATTTAATAGACCGGAGATTATATGCATTCTTAAAAAAATCAGAAGGAAGTTCATCATTTATAGATATTGACTCATTATCCATATTTTCCGGTTTCCACCCATAATACCTGAAAGGATTACTGTTCCCACCTGTAAAAACAGCCTCTGAAAGATCTAGTTCAATAGGATACTCAGAGATACTTTCAGGTGAATCCATAAATAAATATTTTAGTGCAGGGAAATCAAGACTATTTATTCCTCCAATTAAAGTTAATCTTTTAATGTGTCTGATATTTGTAATATCATTACCTAAGAGAATGGGAAGACTTCCCGGTTTGTTTGTTCGAATGGTCAGGTTTTCAGGGAATGTTGAAGGGGACTGAATGATAGGTACATCCTCATATAATGCTTTCCCTTCATTGAAAGAGAATTCCAAAGATGCAATTCGCCCCAATCCTACATTCTTATCAACATGGATCGTAATGATATATTTATTATTGTTTTGAGGTATAACTTCAACCACTTTTGCCCAATCTGTATTCTGGGGATATAAAGATGCAGACAGTCCTCCTTTAGCCGTTACCAATACCTCTATATCTCCTCCATCAGCAACACAATAGTAAGAGCTTTTTTCAATAGTAACCTTGAGAGAACCTTTCTGCATAATTTTGATTGTGGTTGATTTTCCCTGTGAATTAAGAAATATGGTGCCACTTCTGTCAGACATATCTTCATTGCTTTCTATTGAGATATGCAATTCATAACCGTTCGCATTAGATTCAACCTGAGGTATAATCCATTGTGAATCGGTTGAAGCTGATACATCTGTTGCTTTATCCGTTGAAAATCTAAGAACCAATTCCTGCTTTTGAGAACCAAGTGAAACACCATTTTTGATAACTTCTGTAGATGCTTGATCCCAAAAGATTCTCAGAATATCATTATTATCTTTTTCACAAGCTGTAAAAAAAGGAAGAAAGCATAGTACGAATAGTATCTTAAGATATCCCATAAACATATATTGTATTATGACGAGGAACAGGTTACTGTTCCTCGTCGGTAGCGTAAATTAAACTGTGTCAATTTATTTTTTCTTATAAAACTCCATTCCATTTTTTCTTATTAATGGGTAATGTTTTGTTTGGAGTTTGTTGGTCAAAAACGGTTAGGGGTCGATCCCCTAATCGTTTTTTCTTGTCAATGGTACAACGCCATGCCCATCGTTTGTTGGTCGATACAAAGTTAGAAAAAAAATCAATAATTTCCTTTAATAAAAAAGTTTAAATCTGTCAGGAAACTTAATGGCTAATTGTTGAGCGGTTTGTCCCCAGTTCGATAGAGGCATCGTCCATTTCTTGCGAATGTTCCGATAGGCAAGGTAAACAAGCTTCTCCAATGCGGTGTCGTTGGTGAAGACTCCCTTGTTTTTAGTTACTTTCCGTATTTGGCGATGGTAGCCTTCTACCGTGTTGGTGGTGTAAATGATGCGCCGAATGGCATCCGAAAACTGAAAATAAGCCGAAAGTTTATGCCAGTTATCACGCCACGATTTTATCACGATGGGATAGTCTTCTCCCCATTTGAGTTCGAGGTTATCCAGTTCGTCTTCCGCTTTTTCCAGACTCACGGCTTGGTAAACTTGCTTGAGGTCTTTCATGAACTCTTTCTGATTTTTACTCGCCACGTATTTTACCGAATTGCGTACTTGATGTACGATACAGCTTTGAACCGTAGCTTCGGGAAAAACACTCAGGATGGCATCAGAAAAACCGTTAAGATTATCCGTGCAAGCTATCAGAATGTCTTTTACGCCACGCGATTGCAAATCGGTCAGTACCGATAACCAAAAGTTGGCTCCCTCGCTTTTGGATATGTACATCCCCAACAAATCTTTATAACCGTTACGATCCACACCCAATACGCTGTAGATGGCTCGAGTTTTGGGGCGGTTTTTTTCATCCATTACCTTGTAATGAATCGCATCCATCCATATAATGGGGTAAACAGCATCTAACGGACGGCTTCGCCAGGATTGGAGCTCGGGAAGGATACGGTCGGTTATCGAACTGATGGTATCGGCCGATACACGGTTGCCCAAATTCTCTTCCATCCAATCACTTATCTGGCGCGTGCTGTTGCCTAAAGCATATAAACCGATGATACGGTCGGAAACGCTGTCAGCCAAAACGCGTTCGCGTTTTTTGATAAATTCGGGCTCGAAACGGGAATCACGGTCACGGGGTGTATGCACGGTTACTTCGCCCAAACCTGTCTGAACCTGTTTGCTCGTGTAGCCGTTACGGCGATTACCTAGAGAACGCTCCTCTGAATCCATATGGGCGTCCATCTCCCCTTCAAGGGCTGCATTGAGAATCTTTTCTAAAAGTGGGGCAAAAGCTCCGCCTTTACCTAATAATGGTTTGCCGGATTTCAATTGCTCCAGCGCTAAGGCTTCCATAGCCTTGTAATCAAAGTTTTCCATAAAGCTAATTTCTGTGTAAATGTAATATTTTTTTTTGTTTATTTCATTTGACACAGTTTAGTTTACAGTCTCATCATTCTTTTCTAAAGTAATTTTCCCTTCACGTGCTAACCAACCGAGTGCCGCATAGGTGTCTTTTTCGGTTAGTTTGGTCGCTTTTCTTACATCTTTTATGTTTTGACGCCCTTTTTTTCAAGAACTGTCCAAACTTTTCCGGCATTTGTTCCAATTGTTTCTATCATAATTCTATTTTTATTTTTAAAAAATTCTTATTTTTAGTGCAAAAATAATCTTTATATTTCAAATTGCCAAAAAAGGCATCTTTTCAGCGAATTAAGACAATTTTCTTTCAAAAGTTGCGAGCATTTCTTCCACTTGAACTATCAAAGAGCGATTGCCTTCGTTATAGATAACAAAGTCGGATAATGCCATTTTTTTGTTATCGGAAAGCTGCTTTTGCATGCGCGCCAAAACTGCCGAACGTTCCACGCCGTCTCGTTTTATCACGCGGTTTATTCGAGTTTCGTACGGGGCATGCACGGTTATTGTTTTGTCCACCAAATGGTGAAGCTTGGCTTCAATGAGTAGGGCTGCTTCAATCGCGACAATGGGCTGTCTTTTTCGGTTTTCGACCCAACGAATGAATGTTCTTGCCACTTCTGGATGAATGATGGCATTCACTTTCTCTAAAAGCACTTCGTCAGAGAAAATATAGGATGCCAGTTTTTTTCTGTTCAGGAGTTTGCCATTGTACAAGTCATTACCAAAGAGGTCAATTAGTTTTTTGCGAACAATAGGCGATGTGTCGTTAATAATTTTAGCCTCTTTGTCGGCATCAAACACGGGAATATCATGAACTCTCAGCAACTCACTCACAATGGTTTTTCCGCTACCAATTCCTCCGGTAATACCTATTTTTATCATTGTGAAAAATATAAATTATCGGCTTTCGAATAGAAACTCAACTTGTGTGGGTGAAAGGCGCACGTTCCGAATATTTGATGGGCTTTGCGTAAGTTTCAATTCCACTTTTCCGTCGGTGTTCGATTTAAAATCGGTATAATTCATTTTTATCTCGAAATCGTCGGAAGATATTCTTTTATACTCTTCCAGGGTGGTTGAAAATGAAACTTTTACTCGTGAAGGAAAGAATTTTATATCTAAATTTGATGGAAGGTTGTGGGCCTTGATGGGAACTTCAAAAGTGCGCTCGGTGAACTCCTCGATGGGAATATATATTTCCACTTCGTGGGGAACAAACTTGATGCCCTCCATGGGCTTGATGTTTATTTTGAGCTGCGATGTGGCTTTGAGATTGTTGAAAACAGTATATTCTGTTATCGCTTCGCTGATTTGCGAAAGGGCTTTTTGGGTGCCGTAAGCAGTTATCTTTTTAGGAATAAAAAAGGAGCTGTCGGCAACAAGATTGGCACGGCTTGTGGTAATCTCTCCATCGAATTTCACATTCAACTCTTTTTTTTCTAATTTTGAGGTGGTTAATGATATGCTGGGTGGATAATATCCGAGTATCTGTGTGCTGTTTGCCAAGCGAGAGCGGATGATTTGATAAAACTGGTTTCCTTGTATTACCCCAATTTTATTTTTCTTGTTTTCTTCAATATCAATCTCCAACGAATCTTTTCGTTTTAAGTCGTTCATGAATATCTCATAGCCTTTGTCGGAAACGCGTACTTCAATAAATGAAGGTAAGGGATTGTTGAAAACTTCATCCTCGGGGATATTCACATATTTCAGTGGGATTTTGTAGGTGCTTTCCACTTTCTTTTGAAAGAAAAGCATCATCCAAAAGACAAAAGCTAACAGAAAAAAAAATAAAAACACGAACAGATTCTTCCATGGAATGGTATGAAGCCGTCCCTTTACAACTGGCATCCATTTTTCAATCAGTGCGTTTATCTTCATAACATAAGAGGCGTTCAATGCTCATGCTATCATGAACAGGAATAAAAAAGATTTTTTTCTGTTAGCTTTTGTCCTGCAGGTGCTTAGCGGTTATTTGCGTCGGCTGCCGTGGCAAAAACTGACGATTTGTCGAATTTTATTCTTACGCCATCGGCTACTTCAACCAAAAACCAGGTGTCGCCCACCTCTTTGATGCGTCCGTGAATGCCTCCGGCAGTAACTACTTTGTCTCCTGTTTGCATCGCGTCGCGTGCTTTTTGCAACTCTTTTTGCTTTTTTTGTTGCGGGCGAATCATGAAGAAGTAAAAAACGGCAATGATTGCAATCATAGGCAACCACATTCCCAATGAACTCATTCCGCCGCCTGATGTTGCTTGTAATAATGTATGTGTCATAATAATAACTATTTAATTGTTTATAAGTTAGTTCTTAAAAATTTTATTTTCCTTTTTCAAATCATTTACAATCGAATCTAAAATGCCATTGATAAAAAGCCCGCTTTTGGGCGTACTGTATGATTTTGCAATCTCAATGTATTCATTGAGCGTTACTGTTGTTGGAATCGACTCAAAAGTGAAGATTTCAGCCAGTGCCGTTTGCATAATAACCATGTCCATAAAGGCAATGCGCTCAAAATCCCATGTTTCGGTATATTTCTCGATGAGTTCTCGATATTTCTTTTCGTTCAAAATGGTGTCATGCAAAAGCGTGAGAGCATATTGTCGGTCTTCATCGTCTTTAAACATTGGCAGCAAGGGTTGATGTGTTCCCGCTTTTTCCGTGAACTGTTTGATGGTTTTCATTACGAATGTTTGCACAATCTCCACATCGTCATTCCAGTAGATGCTTTCGTCTTCTAGAATATCGTCCAACTCTTCGTTTAGATAGATAAATTGCTTGAATGTTTTGCGCCAAAATTCTCTATCTTGTGCATACGTCGGCTTTTCTATTTTTGCATAAGCATCATAGGTGTCTGATTCCAGAATGATATCCAACAGTTTTTTTATAAATGAGTCGTTCTCTTGCCACGACATCGGACGAGTTGAAAGGTGCTTGTTTAGCATTTCGTTGTTTCGAAGTTGCGATACGAATCTATTGTTTATGATGTTCATGTTGGGATTTAAATCCTCCTCTGTGGGCAATAATTTGTTTTTTTTGGTTTCAACCCGATTCTCATACATCTTTGTGATTTCGACCATCAAAAGAAGTAGATAAAAGTAAAGGTCGTATGACTTTTGTAATCCAAAAAGCAGTTCTTTCTCTGTATTTCGCAAATCTCTATGGTTGTTTTGATACCATGAGTAGATAAGTTGAACCACTCGAATACGAATTAAGTTGCGATTTATCATTATTTTTTAATGAGCTTATTTGTAAAGTACAAAAGTAGCTATTTTTTCTTAAATAGGGCATAAAACAGGAGAAGGAATGTGTAGCTGCCACCAATTCAGTTGCGCAAATATTATAAATGAGCGAAAAAATATGGATTGTTTTGCAAAAATTAATCACTATAGATTTGTTCAATCTCCTGTGCATATCGTTTAAGAATAACGTTTCTACGTAATTTAAGTGTATGCGTCAACTCCTCATTCTCTATGCTAAAAGCTTTGGGGAGCAGTGCGAAACGCTTTATTTTTTCGTACGAAGTAAAATGTGCTTGCAGTAACTCGATTCGTCCTGAAATAAAGTCGTGAATCTCTTTATGGGCAATGAGATCTTCTCTTGATTCAAAATGGATGTTGTGTTCATGGGCATATTCTTCCAGCAAATCAAAATTGGGAACGACGAGTGCGCTGACAAACTTGTAGGCATTGCCTATCACAGCAATTTGGTCGATGTATTTGTCTTCTGCGAGCCGCGTTTCAATCATTTGTGGTGCAATATATTTTCCGTTTGATGTTTTGTATAGATCCTTAATGCGCTCAGTAAGAATAAGTTCATTTTCGGGGGTTATTTTCCCGGCATCACCGGTCTTAAAAAAACCATCCTCTGTAAAAACACGTTGTGTTGCTTCCGGTTTGTTGTAATATCCTTTCATCACGGTGCCTGCTTTCACTAGGATTTCATCGTTTTCGCCAATTTTGACTTCTACGGAAGGCATAATTTTTCCTACTGTGCCGAGACGAAAGCCTTTTTGTGTGAAACAGCTTACGGTTGCCGTTGTTTCGGACAGACCGTAGCCATATCGGATATGTATATCCACCGATTGCAGAAACTCATTGATGGCATCTGAAAGAGGCGCGCCTGCCACCGGGAAAAATTTTCCTCGATCAATTCCTACCACACGTTTTGTGAGATAGAATAGCGTGTGTTTGTAGATAAAGAACTTAATGGCGGTTCCCAAGGGAGTTGTTTTGTTGTTGTTGATGCAATCTAAATTGTGCTTTTTTCCTGTTCTAATCGCATCCATGAAAAACCATTTCATTGGCTTCGGTGCACTATCAATCTGTTGTTTAATCCCGTCGTGCACTTTTTCCCAAAAACGTGGGACATTACTCATCAGTGTGGGCCGAATCTGTTTCAATGTCTCTTGTATCCTTACGGGATCTTTGTTTATGGCAACCGTTGCTCCTTTATGCAAACAATAGTAGGTCCATGCTTTTTCAAAGATGTGTGTCAAAGGTAGAAAACAGACCGAAGTGTCTTTGTTCGTCATGTCTGTTAGCCTGATATCGTGCATCATAAACGCATGAATATAATTATCATGCGTCAGCATCACGCCTTTGGGTTCACCGGTTGTTCCTGATGTGTATATGATTGTTGCTAAGTCGTTTTTATTTAGTAGCTTACGTCGGGCATTTACCAGGGCTAATGATTCAGAATTGTCGCCTATGGCGATAAAATCATCAAAATAAACAGATGTGGTATCTTCCGGATGAAGCACCACGTTGGAGTCGAAAACAATAAGCTTTTTTAGTCGGTTGTTTTCATTCTGTACCTTAAAAGCATTGTTGTATTGAAATTGTTCTCCAACAAAGAGCACTTCGATGTCAGCATCGTTTACGATATAGCTGACTTGCATCGGCGACGACGTGGCATACATCGGGACCGTTACCGCTCCATTGGCATAGGTGGCAAAATCTGCAATCAGATATTTTTCCATGTTTTGCGAATAGACACCGATGTTGTCTTTCGGTTTGATGCCAATATTTGCCACGGCTTGCGCTGTTTTCATGATAACTTCAGAGAAGTCGTGCCATGACATTGACTGCCATTTGTCATTTGAGGCACGGTACTTCAGCGCGCTCCTATGTTTATACTTTGTCGCTTGTATGTGAATTAACTCACCTAAGTGATGATATGATTGATTCATCTTTTTTTAATGATAATTGTTCGTGCATAAAAAACAGCGTACACAAAAAACAGTTTGTAAAAAAACGTTGCTTTGTGGATATAACGCATAATGGGCTGTTTTTTTCTGATAAATTTACTTAACAATCTATAACATGGGGCTTTAATTAACGACACTTAACGTCTATTTTTCGGCTATTTACGCCAATTGACACTACTTTTGTTTCTGTATGATAAAAGAAATACGCTTCATATTGATTTTTACTTTGTTGTTTTTGTCTCACGTGATAAAAGCACAGGAGCGCTATGTGGGTGATGAAAATCCCCAAAAGTCGGAATCTAAGATATATCTACTTCCCAATGTCTATCCTGCTGTTATCATTGATGGAGATACCGTAGCATGTATCTATCTTCCCGATTACATTAAATATTCGCCATTGCGATTTAAAAATTCTCGTGAAAAAGAGAGATACAACAAGCTGCTTCGGGATGTCAAAAAAACCTTACCTTACGCTAAAGAGATTGCACATATTATTATTGAAACGTATGAATATATGGATACGCTTCCTGATGAACAAGCGCGACAAAAACATCTTGAAAAGATGGAGAAATATTTGTACGATGCATATAAACCTAAAATGAGCAAGCTCACACGTTCGCAAGGACAACTACTCATAAAATTGGTGGATAGAGAAACCAATTCATCGTCGTACGGTATTGTGGAGGCATTTATGGGAAGTTTTAAAGCATGGTCTTATAATTTGTTTGCCGGGCTTTTTGGGAACAGCCTTAAAAAACGATACGACCCATTCGGCGAAGATCGGCTCACTGAGCGCGCCTGTGTGCTGGTGGAGCAGCATGCTATTTAATACTTACTGTGTAAAAAAGCAAAGGTTAATAACCGCGGGTAAATTTCATTTGCCCGTTAGGCTCCCAAATCCCAACTTAATTTTGTATCTTTGTAGTTTTTACACCAAATTTGTAAGAGCTTCGTTATTATGCGTTTTATTATGCGTTTAAAATCAATTGCTGATTTTCGACCGACACTTTTTAGTGCGCTGAAAACCTACAACAAAGATAAATTTATTTCCGATGTGATGGCCGGGCTCATTGTCGGCATTGTGGCTTTGCCTCTCGCCATTGCTTTTGGGATTGCTTCGGGTGTCACACCCGAAAAAGGTATTTATACGGCTATAATTGCCGGATTTATCATCTCTTTTCTCGGAGGAAGCAGCGTTCAGATTGGAGGGCCTACAGGAGCTTTCATCGTGATTGTATATGGTATTGTTGAACAGCATGGCGTTGAAGGATTGGCCATTTCCACTATTATGGCAGGATTGATGCTGCTGCTTATGGGTTTTTTGAAGCTAGGAGCCATTATTAAGTTCATTCCATATCCCATTGTTGTCGGTTTTACGAGTGGGATTGCTCTTACCATCTTTTCTACTCAGATAAAAGATTTTTTCGGCTTGGTTACACCTAAATTGCCGGCTGATTTTTTTCAAAAATGGACTCTTTATTTTCAACATTTCGACACCATAAATTGGTGGGCTGCCGCCATAGGAATTGTCAGCATTGTCATTATTTTTTTGATGCCTAAAATGTCAAAAATTGTTCCGGGTTCACTTGCCGCAATTGTATTGATGACGCTTGCCGCGTATGCCATGAGGGAATATGCCCATATTGAAGGAATCGAAACCATTGGCGACCATTTTACCATCAAAAGCGAGTTGCCCAAATTTTCACTGCTTTCTTTCGGTTTGGAAGATGTGAGACAACTTTTTCCCGCATCGTTTACCATTGCCATGCTGGGGGCCATTGAATCGTTGCTGTCCGCCACCGTTGCCGATGGCGTGATTGGTGAAAAACACAATTCAAATGTGGAACTTGTGGCACAAGGAGCCGCCAATATCATCACGCCTTTTTTTGGAGGAATACCGGCTACCGGAGCTATCGCTCGAACGATGACAAATATCAATAATGGTGGAAAAACACCTGTGGCGGGAATCGTACATGCGGTGGTGTTGCTGCTAATCGTTCTGTTTCTCGGAAGGTTGACGCAATATATTCCGATGGCCTGTTTGGCGGGAGTGTTGGTTGTGGTGGCATACAATATGAGCGAATGGCGCACTTTTGTGGCACTCACCAAACAATCCAAATCCACATTGGCAGTCTTGCTAACCACGTTTATTCTTACGGTTGTTTTCGACCTGACTATCGCCATCGAGGTGGGACTTTTGCTTGCTATTTTCTTGTTCCTGAAACGCATGAACGATAGCACACAGGTTTCTCTTACCAAAAATGAAATTGATATTTCCAAAGAAATAGAATCCCATTCCGGCGACTTAAAAGATGAAATCCTCTATCTGCCTGATGGAGTTGAAGTGTATGAAATTAATGGGCCGTTTTTCTTTGGCGTAGCCAATAAGTTTGAAGATGTGATGCGTGAGATTGGTGATAAGCCTTATATACGCATTATTCGAATGCGGAAAGTGCCTTTTATTGACTCTACGGGACTCAATAACTTGGAAACTTTTTGCCGAAATTCCACAAAAGACCATGTGAAAATAATTCTTTCCGGAGTGAACGAAGAGGTCTTTGCCAAATTGCAAAAATCTACCATACCGGCTATTATTGGAGGAGATAATATCTGTGACAACATTCATTTAGCCGTCGAAAAAGCAACAAAAATGATGACTGAAAAACGCTAAAACCTTTACGACCATTTTTATAAAGACTCGTTTTCGTTTCCTTACAGCCTGTTTTGCATAAGTAATAACATCTTTATTCTAAGATAGATGTAAAATACGCTGCATATCATGTCGTAAAAAAATATTAAAAAAGGTTAATAATTCATTTCCGATGCAGCGTTCGTCTGTTTTTTGCATCTATCCAATACAGTATGAATGAACGAAAAAGTATCCTTATGAAAAAAATACAGTTGATTGTTCCGCTATTTGTTGTTGCTCTGTTTTGTTTGGCATTCTCTTGTCAAGAGAACACGGGCTATTCATTGGGCGATTTTAGGATTGGAATCGCCACAATAAAAGCGGAATCGGACAATTCCTATTCACTGTTGTTGGACAACGGTCAGCATCTTTGGCCGGCAGCCAGCGATGTTCATCATTCTTATAAAAACAAACAACGTGTTTTTATAAACTATACAATCCTCTCGGATCGACAAAACGGATACGACCATTATGTGAAAGTAAACGATATGTGGCCTATCTTGACAAAACAAATCGTTGAACTCAATAGCGATAATGAATTAGAGATCGGTAACGATCCCATTCAAGTGAATGCTGCATGGATAGGAGGAGATTTTCTTAATATTGATTTTATGTTCAATTATGGCGGAAAGCGACCACACTATATCAATTTAGTGAAAAATGTCCTTTCGCCTGCGGGAGCTCCCAACGTGGTTGAATTGGAATTCAGACACAATGCCTATAACAGCACACAAAGTAGATTGCATGAGGGATTTGTCTGTTTTGATTTGTCGCCGTTAAGGTCAGATTTTTCTGACTCTGTAAAAATAGCCATCCATGTAAACGACCCGGATGAGATTAAAACTTATAATCTTGTGTATCGATACAACGAAGCTGCGCATAGAAATAGTGTGATGGAGGCACCTGTACCTATTATTTCGATAGAGCAGTATCAATGATATAAAAACATACATTTATTTAATTAGTTCTATTTCTTATATGACTTTTTGATTTTCCAATGACCGGAAGCACTCTGTGAAGAGTTCTTCCGGTTGACTTTTAGAGAGAAAAAGAAAATAATTTGCAAAGAAGAGCAGTTAAATATTTTAAAACAAAAAGTTTTTAAAGAGTCTATGTGATTTCTGAAAAAAATCATGTATATTTGTTTTCTAATAAGAAATAAAAAACGACGAGATTTTCTTTTAGCTATTTTGATATGTTTAGATTCTGTTTACTTACCATAGCAAGAAAATAAAATAACCGTAGTAACATATGAAAACAACCCCAATCCCCCAAAGACTTTCTGCCATAAGAAAATTTATGGCATCGAAAAAGTTAGACGCGTTCGTAGTGCCCAGCACCGACGCTCATTTGAGCGAATATCCACCCAAAATATGGGAATCTAGAAAATGGATTAGTGGCTTCACCGGTTCTGCCGGAACAGCCGTAGTAACCAATAAAAAAGCCGGTGTGTGGACCGACTCGCGCTATTTCTTGCAAGCGAGCGAAGAACTCGAAGGAACCGGGTTTGACCTTTTTAAAATGGGACAATCCGAAACGCCTGATATGACCGAATGGATTATTGAACAAGTTGGTAAAGGAGGAAAAGTCGGCATCGATGGCTTGGTCTATTGTGCATCGGATGCCAACGCGTTGAAAAAACGTCTTGAAGCCAAAGAAATCGCTTTGGAAACATCGTTCGACCCTTTTGCCGAAATATGGGAAGACCGACCGATTATACCCAAAAACGAAATATTTTTATTGCCTGATAACATCACAGGTGAATCAACAAAAAACAAAATAAAACGCATTGTCCATGTGCTCGACGCCATCGACGCCGACGGAATCCTGATTGTGACATTGGATGCTGTGGCTTGGACATTCAATATGCGCGGTAACGATGCCGATTACAATCCTGTGGCAGTAGCCTACGGCTATGTGTCTAAGAAAGAAACCGTGCTGTTTATAGACCCCGATAAATTGAATGCAGAGGATGCGAAGACGCTAAAAAAACAAGGTGTCGCCACAGCTCATTACGATAGCGTTTTCGACTATGTTGCAAAATTGCCGAAGAAGGCTCGTGTATGTGTTACGGGAGCAAAAATAAATTACAAACTGTGGCAAACCATTCCATCGTCGTGCACGATTATCGATATTCCCTCGCCGGTAGATTTGATGAAAAGCATCAAGAATAAAACCGAGTTGGAAGGATTTCGTAGCGCAATGCGCAAAGATGGCGTAGCGTTGGTGAAATTTTACATGTGGCTTGAAAAAGCCATTCCTGAAGGAAATGTTACGGAAGTAACTATTGAAGAAAAGTTATACGAATTTCGCTCGCAACAAGATCTGTTTGTAGGCGAAAGTTTTGCTACCATTGCAGGATATATGGGCAATGGCGCCATCGTGCATTACCATGCCATGCCGGAAACTTGCGCAAAAGTACAACCCGAAGGCTTGCTGCTTATCGATTCAGGTGCCCAATTTAAAGATGGAACAACCGACATCACGCGTACCCTTGCCGTAGGGAAAATAACCCAGCAGATGAAAGAGGACTACACCAACGTTCTCAAAGGGCACATAGCCATTGCCACAGCCATTTATCCCGAAGGAACAAGAGGGTCGCATCTGGATGTGTTGGCTCGAAAAGCACTGTGGGAAAACTGCGTGACATATTGGCACGGAACAGGACACGGCGTGGGGCATTTCCTCAATGTACACGAAGGACCGCAAAATATTCGCCTCGAAGAAAATTCGACAACGTTGCACGTTGGAATGGTGACATCGAACGAGCCGGGACTTTATCGAGCCAATCAATATGGCATTCGCATTGAAAACTTGATTGTAACGCGCGAATATAAAAAGACAAAAGAGTTTGGTTCCTTTTACGATTTCGAAACCATCACCCTTTGTCCTATCGACACAACGCCCATTATCAAGAAGATGCTCACGAAAAAAGAAATCGATTGGTTCAACAATTATCATAAAATGGTTTACAATACACTCAAAAAATATTTGAGCAAAGAAGAAAAAGTTTGGTTGAAAAACAAAACCAAAGCGATATGATAAAAACCATACGTAAACTTCATGTAAGATGCTTTTGTATTATGTTTTCTTCTGAAAAATACAGATACGTATACACATTAGGAGATGAATATAATACAGTCCTTGCATGAAGTTTCTTTTATGTAACCCACATCATGTCCATTATAAAAACAGTGCGCGGTTTTACGCCGCAAATAGGTGAGAATACCTTTTTAGCAGACAATGCCACCATTGTAGGTGACGTAATAATAGGAAAGGATTGCAGCATCTGGTTCAATGCCGTGTTGCGTGGCGATGTCAATTCAATCCGCATTGGCAATCGTGTGAATATTCAAGATGGAAGCGTTATTCATACGCTTTATCAAAAGTCCGTTTCCATTCTTCACGACGATGTATCTGTCGGACACAATGCCGTAATACACGGCGCTGAAATTAAAAGTGGAGCACTCATCGGGATGGGAGCCATTGTGCTTGACCATGCCGTGATAGGCGAAGGTGCCATCATAGCCGCCGGTTCGGTTGTGTTGAGTGGCACAAATGTAGAGCCCGGCAGTATTTATGCCGGAATTCCGGCCAAATTTGTCAAAAAAGTAGATCCGGAGCAATCAAAAGAGATCAATCAAAAGATTGCACGCAACTATTTAATGTATTCAGGCTGGTTTAAAGAGGAGGAATCATAACATCTCATCACCATCCTCTCACCATCTGTATTTTCGGTTCCGGACAAACGGGATTGATGCCGATATTTTTTTGTTATTCGCCGTTATATGGCAAATTATTGAAAAAATGAACATCAATGTGAACAATTTTTTGTTATTTTGCATTTTGCAAAGGAACTATAAACTACAATAAATGATTTTTACAGCAAAACAGATAGCCGAATTTCTTCATGGAACAGTTGAAGGAAATCCGGAAATAAAAATCCACGGTTTTTCAAAAATTGATGAAGGCAAGCCCGGTACCATCACCTTTTTATCCAATCCTAAGTACACCGCCTTTATCTACGAAACCAAAGCAGATGTCGTTCTTGTGAACAACGATTTTGTCGCCGAAAAAAAAATAAATGCCACTCTCATTAAAGTCCCCAATGCCTATGAAGCTTTAGGTGCCCTCTTACAAATGGCAAATAAGGCCAAGCCATGCAAAAAAGGTATTGAGGAGATGAGCCATATAGCCAAATCGGCAACTGTTGGCAAAGAAATTTATGTTGGAGCCTTTGCATATATTGGCGAAAATGCGATAGTGGGAGATCATAGTCGCGTCTATCCTCATTGCTATGTGGGAGATAATGTACGTATCGGGAAAAATGTGATTCTCTATTCCGGCGTTCGCATTTATGAAGATTGCGTGATTGGCGACAACTGCATTCTTCATTCCGGGGCAGTTATCGGAGCCGATGGCTTTGGATTTAGCAATCAGGATGGAGTTTATAACAAAATTCCGCAATTGGGAAACGTGGTACTTGAAGACGATGTGGAAATTGGAGCCAACACAACCATTGACCGCGCTGTAATGGGATCCACCATTATACGCAGAGGCGTAAAACTAGATAATTTGATTCAGATCGCGCACAACTGCGAAATCGGACAACATACGGTGATGGCTGCACAAGTGGGCATAGCCGGGTCGGTAAAAGTAGAAGAAAATTGTGTATTTGGAGGACAAGTCGGACTTGGCGGTCATATAACTATCGGTAAAAACTCAAAAATTGGCGCGCAATCCGGTATTATCAGCAATACAAAAGAAAATTCCGAAGTTATGGGCTCACCCGCCATTCCGGTCAGAAATTTCTTGAAGTCGAGCCTTATTACACCCAAATTGCCCGATATGTATCGGCAATTGAACCAGTTGCAAAAAGAGGTCGAAGAGCTCTCAGAAGCACTGAAAGATAAAAACAACAACGCATAAGACCTGCCCCAAAAAGGAACATTACCCAAAAAAATAGCAACTATCATGATATTTGGTTGTATATTTGCAAATAAACAACGTATTAATTTATAATATAAAGTGAAACAGAAAACATTAAAAAATCCTTTTACTCTAAAAGGCGTAGGCTTGCACACCGGCTTAGATATCGAAATAACATTTCATCCGGCACCGGTAGATCACGGATATAAAATAAAACGTGTTGATTTGCCGGATCAACCGATTATTGATGCTCTGGCCGAAAACGTGGTGAATACACAACGCGGAACAGTTATAGCCAAAGGTGAAGCCACCATCAGTACAATCGAGCATGCTTTGTCGGCTCTCTATGCCACCGAAATCGACAACTGTTTGATCGAAGTAAATTCTTCCGAATTCCCTATTTTAGATGGCAGCGCTACTGAATATGTGAATGCAATTGAAAAGGCGGGAACAGTAGAGCAAGAGAAAGAAAAAAACTACTATATCGTACGCAAAAAAATAGAAGTAAATGATGCTGAGAGTGGCTCTAAGCTGATTTTACTTCCGGATGATGAGTTTTGTATCAACTCGTTTGTTGAGTTCGACTCACAATATATCCCAAATCAATCAGCTTCGCTCGAAAACTTGAATGACTTTGCATCTCAAATAGCTCCCGCGCGAACATTTGTGTTTGTACACGAATTGCTTCAATTGCTCAAAGTTGGATTAATTAAAGGTGGCGATTTGGATAATGCCGTTGTAATCTATGAGAAAAAAGTTTCTCAACAAGAGTTGGATGAAATAGCCGATGCACTTGGAGTGCCACATCATGATGCCAATGAAATGGGCTATCTAAACAAGCGTAGTCTGCAATTTGCCAACGAGCCTGCACGTCACAAACTTCTTGACATTGTAGGAGATATAGCACTCATCGGGAAGCCTCTTAAAGGACGAATTATAGCTACCCGTCCGGGACATCATATAAATAATCAGTTGGCAAGAGCTATTCGCAGAGATATTAAACAGAACGAAGTGCAGCCACCCATATATGATATGAGCGCGGACCCCGTGATGGACATAAACAAAATCAGAGAATTGCTGCCTCATCGCTACCCTTTTTTGATGGTGGATAAAATCATCCAAAAAACGCAGAAATATATTGTCGGCGTGAAAAATGTAACTACCAACGAGCCTTTTTTTGCGGGACACTTCCCGCAAGAGCCCGTAATGCCGGGAGTTCTTCAGGTAGAAGCGATGGCTCAAACAGGTGGGCTTTTGGTGCTTTCAGGCCTGGATGAGCCGGAGAGATATTCTACCTACTTTTTGAAAATTGACAACGTAAAGTTTAGACAAAAAGTGGTGCCGGGCCACACCCTCATTTTTAGAGTTGAACTTACCAGTGAAATACGTCGAGGCATTGCCACTATGCGAGGATTGGCATTTATTGGCGACCGAGTTGTTTCGGAAGCAGACTTTACCGCACAAATCATCAAAAACAAATAAACCGAAACCACGCGATGAATACTTTATCAACCTTAGCCTATGTACATCCCGAGGCAAAATTGGGAGACAACGTCATTGTAGAGCCTTTCGCATACATCGACGCCGATACGGAAATTGGCGACAATACACGCATAATGGCGCAAGCAACTATTTTGCCGGGAGCTCGAATTGGGGAAAATTGCATAATTTTTCCGCATGCAACCATTGCCGGAATTCCCCAAGATTTGAAGTTTAAGGGTGAAAAAACAATAGCTGTCATTGGAAACAATACCATCGTTCGAGAGTGTGCCACAGTGAATCGAGGCACCGCTTCAAGGGGGCTTACCAAAGTCGGAAACGACTGTCTTTTGATGGCTTATAGTCACGTGGCGCACGATTGCATATTGCAAGATAATGTGATTGTAGGAAACGCGTCGCAGCTTGCCGGAGAGGTGGAAGTAGACGAATATGCCATATTAAGTGGAGGAACGCTGGTACATCAGTTTTCAAAAATTGGCGCACATGCCATGATACAAGGCGGTTCTAAAGTGAGCAAAGATATTCCGCCGTATGCTATGGTAGGACGCGAACCAATTACTTTTGTAGGAATCAATGTTATAGGACTTCGCAGAAGAGGATTCACGAGCATGCAAATAAATACCATTCAAGAGATTTATCGCTATTTATATCAATCCGGATACAACACTTCGCAGGCATTAGAGCGTATTGAGAAAGAGTTGCAGCAAAGTGTTGAACAAGATCAGATTGTTCAGTTTGTGCGAAACTCTTCAAGAGGTATTGTGCGTGGTGGAATGGATGGATAACTATAATAAAACCCATGCGTAACATTTTTTTTCCTGCCGAATGGTATCCGCAAAGTGCTGTACAGATTGCATGGCCCCATTCAAAAAGCGATTGGCGAGATTATCTTGACGAAGTGAAGGCCTGTTATCTGTCAATTTCCAGAGAGATCCTGAAGCGACAGAAGCTGTTGATTGTTTGTCCCGATGAAGATGAAATTCGTTCTCTTTTCGCAAGCAATGAACAACAGAATCTTATTACGGTAACTTGCCCGTCCAATGATACATGGGTGCGCGATTATGCCGCGATTTCTGTTTTTGAGAATAATATTCCGACACTTATCGATTTTGGATTTAATGGGTGGGGACTAAAATTTCCGGCACATTACGACAACCGGATCGCTTCCTGTTTACATCAAAAAAAACTCTTTTGCCCGAATGTCGCGTACAGCAATCAGCACCGATTTATTCTTGAAGGAGGTGCCATCGAAACCGATGGAGAAGGTACTTTGTTGACAACTTCCTGTTGTTTGTTGGCTCCCAATCGCAACCAGCCAATGTCAAAAAAACAAATTGAAGAGCATCTATGTCAGACACTTGGGGTGCACCGTGTTTTATGGCTTGATTATGGACATTTGGAGGGAGATGATACAGATGGACATATCGACACATTGGCTCGATTTTGCGATACGCAAACAATTGCGTATGTTTCATGCGATGATGAGACCGATACGCATTTTGCTGAATTGAAGAAAATGGAGCAACAACTTCAAACATTTACCGACGCGAAAGGAAAGCCATATCGGCTGGTCGCGCTGCCAATGGCAGATGTTGTGATGGAAAATGGTGAACGACTGCCGGCAACGTATGCCAATTTTCTGATTATCAACGATGCTGTTTTGGTGCCTTTTTATAATTCGAAGAAAGATGAAGTTGCCAGAAGTCAATTGCAAAGCCTGTTCCCTGACAGAGATGTTGTTGGTGTTGATTGTCGGGCACTTATCCGTCAACACGGTTCTTTGCACTGCATAACGATGCAATTTCCCAAAGGTTTTTTATAAAACATTTACACAACCATTCGTATAAAAAAATGAAAATAGGACTCATACAACAAGCAAATACCGCTGACCGAAAAAATAATGTAGCGCGATTAGAAGCAAAAATTAAGCAACTGGCGGCACATGGAGCACAACTCATCGTAATGCAAGAGCTGCATAACGGACTCTATTTTTGCCAAACAGAAGAGACCGACATTTTTAATCAAGCAGAACCTATACCCGGGCCATCCACCGATTTTTTTGCTAAGTTGGCGAAAAAATTAAATGTCGTAATAGTCCTGTCACTTTTTGAAAAAAGAACCGTAGGGTTATACCACAACACTGCCGTAGTTATTGAAAAAGATGGGACTATTGTTGGCAAATATCGAAAAATGCATATTCCCGACGACCCGGCATATTATGAGAAATTTTATTTCACACCGGGCGATTTGGGTTTTCATCCCATTGAAACATCTGTCGGGAGACTGGGCGTTTTGATTTGCTGGGATCAATGGTATCCCGAAGCGGCACGTTTAATGGCCCTGGCAGGGGCCGAATTGCTAATTTACCCGACAGCCATCGGGTGGGAATCAACCGATTTAGATGAAGAAAAGCGACGTCAACTGAATGCGTGGATAACGGTGCAGCGTGGACATGCCGTTGCTAATAATATCCCCGTAATTGCAGTTAATCGCACCGGTTATGAGCCTGACCCATCAGGACAAACCAAGGGTATTACTTTTTGGGGAAACAGTTTTGTGTGTGGTCCACAAGGCGAAATGATATATGAGGCCCCGCATAATGACGAGGTGGAACAGGTGATAGAGGTTGATACTCAGCGCACTGAGAATATCCGCCGTTGGTGGCCATTTTTACGCGACAGACGCATCGATGCTTACCATGATTTAATTTTGCGATTTAGAGATGCCAAGCAGTGAAATATTTCACTACTATGTTTTGAGGAAAACTTATTCTTCCCTTGTTTAAAAAAAAGGGTTCCTCGTTATGGCATAGCCCCAACAGTTTGGTTTCTATCCAGTTAGCGTTAATTGAAAATTTTATTTGTTTTATTTTAAAATGAATTTTCAGATACCTTTAATTTAACAAGAGAGTCTTTTTTTGTCTATTTATTAAGAATATTTATTATATAGTGCGGTATATTCAATAAATATTTTATATCTTTGCGCATTATTAATTGATTTGATGATGGACCTTTTGAAATTAGAACAACAGTACAAGAATGAATTATTCGACAATGTGATTCCTTTTTGGCTCGAAAAATCGCGAGACACAGAGTATGGAGGGTATTTTACATGCTTAGATAGAGAGGGAAACGTGTTTGATGCCGATAAATTTATTTGGTTGCAGGCACGACAAGTGTGGATGTTTTCGATGCTTTATAATAATGTGGCGAAGAACCGAGCGTGGTTAGACTTTGCTATACAAGGAGCTGAATTTTTAAAAAAGCATGGACATGATGGCAAATACAACTGGTATTTCTCTTTAACCCGTGAAGGAAAGCCGCTTGTCGAGCCATACAATATATTTTCATACACTTTTGCTGCAATGGCGTTTGGACAATTAAGTCTGGCTACAAATAATGAAGAATATGCGACAATTGCGCAAAAGACATTCGACATTGTTTTATCAAAAAAAGACAACCCTAAAGGAAAATGGAACAAAGCCTACAGCGGTACACGCAATCTGCAATCGTTTGCCTTGCCGATGATCCTTTGTAACCTTTCATTGGAAATTGAGCATCTGCTTGATAAAGAAAGGCTTAATAATACTATCGAACAGTGCATTCATTTAGTAATGGATGTATTTCGTCGCCCGGAACTTGGTGGCATCATCGTAGAAAATGTCAATAGCGATGATACGCTTTCCGACACGTTCGACGGACGATTAGTCAATCCCGGTCACGCTATTGAGGCGATGTGGTTTATTATGGATTTGGGAGAGCGCTTGCAGCGTCCCAAACTTATTGACGAAGCAGTAAAAACGACAATTACAATGATTGAGTTTGGCTGGGATAAAAAACATGAAGGCATATTCTATTTTATGGATCATAAAGGATATCCCACGCAGCAACTGGAGTGGGATCAAAAACTGTGGTGGGTGCATATTGAAACACTCATTTCCTTACTCAAAGGCTATCAACACACCGGTTCAAAAGAATGCTTAGAATGGTTCGAAAAAATACATGACTACACGTGGAAACACTTTAAAGATCCCGAATATCGCGAATGGTTCGGATATCTAAACCGCCAAGGAGAAGTATTACTCAACCTGAAAGGTGGAAAATGGAAAGGATGTTTCCATGTGCCGCGTGGTATGTATCAATGCTGGAAAACCCTTGAGAGAATAAATAAAGCAAATAAGTAATTATTCGCTAAAAGAAATACCGTATATATTCGACCAAGCATGAAAGGAAATAAATACATAGTGTGTTTTTTAGTTTTGCAGATATTCTTTTTTTTGCCTCTGTTGGGATGCATACGCCAAAACATGGCAAGTGATGACGAAGATGTTATATTTAAAGATAATTCAAAAACATCTCCTTTAAAATGGTTCAATAAAATTCCAAATAATTTAGTCTTAATTTATGATGGAGGTACTCATCGCTCAATAAAATGGGACAAAGAGCATTTTGCACCATATGTTGCCGATGAAGTGGATGGTAAAGACAAGTGGATATTCGACGGATTTCTTTTTCTTGAAATAAAAGACGGAAAAGGATATGGATTCGCCTCAGGATATGAAAAAAAAGCGGCTAGAAAAACAGAGTGGGAAGCACTTTTACATCATTTCTTCGCGAAAGATAATGCTTTGGATGCATTAAATGCTCAGATAGAGGAAGTAAGACAAAATAAAAAAATTACTGAAAAATTTGAGAAAAGAAAAGTTATTATCAGTATTCCCGAACCGATAAAAGAACAAACGGACTGGGGTGAATTAAACGGAGAAAAACTCGTTTTTTCAAATAAAGAAAATCGCATGGCAGCTTGTAAATGGTATATAGACTTAGCTGAAAAACTTTTTATAGAATATGGATTTAACAATCTGGATTTGGTCGGATTTTACTGGTTAGCCGAAGAAGCAACACATACGAGAGATTTAGCAAAAGAAGTAGCCGGCTATCTTTACGATAAAAAATATGATTTCTATTGGATTCCTTATTTTAATTCTGACGGATACACTCAATGGAAAGAATTAGGCTTTAATGTTCCCTACTATCAACCAAACTATTTTTTTAATGATGAAATACCTATTAGCCGACTGCAAGAAGCGTGTTATAGAGCTAAAGAATTCAAAATGAATATGGAAGTTGAGTTTGATGAAAGAGTGCTAAAAAACAACAAAAATTGGGGATATCGACTAAATGACTATTTAGATATATTTGAAAAAAACGGTGTGTTCGATTCACTTTATGTTGCCTATTATCAAGGGGGTGATGCATTTTACAAACTTTCCAAATCTGAAGAAAAAGAAGATAAATTACTATATAACAGACTAATCAAATTAATTGCAAAAGAACGAAATAAAAAGTAAAACAGCTATTTAATTAAAATACAAATGAAAAAAAGAGGAAGACGTGACTTTATTCGCGACATTACTCTCGGTTCGGTCGGAGTTGTTTCTGCTCAAACCATGTTAGGTGGATGTGAAAGCTATCCAAAACCGATTGCGGCTATTGCTGCGGCAAACAAAAAACCAACAGGCAATTTGACCGACAAACAATTTGAAACACCCGGAATACTTAAAGGAATGCCTGTTCATGCCACGTTTCTTGATGAAGTAAGCTGGGATATCCCCCATCAAAACTGGGGAGTAAAAGAATGGAATAAAGACTTTAAGGCAATGAAAGATATTGGTATCCATACCGTAGTTATGATCCGCTCCGGATTGGGAAAATGGATTGCTTCGCCATTCGATTGCATATTAAAAACAGAAGATGTGTATTATCCTCCGGTAGATTTAACCGAAATGTTTTTGACATTAGCGGATAAACACGATATGGCTTTTTATTTTGGCATGTATGATTCCGGTAAATATTGGATACAAGGCTCATTTCAGAAAGAGATTGACTTAAATCGTCGTCTTATCGATGAAGTATGGAAGAAATATAGTCACCATCCATCTTTCAAGGGATGGTATTTATCGCAAGAAATTAGTCGTCGCACAAAAAACATGACGAAGATTTATGCCGAAATGGGAAAGCATGCCAAACAAATTTCCAACAATTTGCCGACGCTGGTTTCACCCTATATTCACGGGGTGAAAACAGATCAGGTTATGGCTGGAGACAAACCGTTGAGCGTGAAACAACACGAAGAGGAATGGAACGAGATTCTTGGTAATTTACAAGGAGTGGTTGATATCATGGCTTTTCAGGATGGACAAGTAGATTATCACGAGCTATTTGACTATTTAGTTGTAAACAAAAAGCTTGCAGATAGATATGGTATTGCGTGTTGGACAAACTTAGAATCATTTGACCGTGATATGCCTATACGATTCCTTCCCATCAAGTGGGAGAAAATGCTTTTTAAACTAGAAGCGGCTCGTAAAGCGGGTATGGAGGATGTTATTACTTTTGAGTTTTCACATTTCATGAGTCCAAACTCTTGTTATTTACAAGCCGGTAATTTGTACGAATGCTATAAACGGCATTTTAATTTATAAATTAAAAAAAATACTAAAAATGAATAATAGAAAATATTTTTTAATCGCGTGTTTAATTTTTGTTTCAGCTTTTTTTGTTGCATGTAAAAATGAGAAATATGTTAAAATTCCCGAAAATGTCATGATTGACAAAGTAAAAGGTGCTTGGGCGGCTAAAATGTTTGGTGTCCAATATGGAGCGTCAATGGAGTTCATGTCGAATGGGAAAATTTTTGAAGACGAAATTCAATGGTCTCCGGAAATGGTCGAAGGTGCTTTAAATCAGGATGATATATATGTGCAATTGAGTTTTATGATGACGTTGGAGAAATATGGATTAAATGTAGCGAATGACTCAATAGTGAAATATTTTGCCAACGCCGGATTTCCATTGTGTCACGCTAATTTACAAACGCGAAAAAACTATTTTGATGGCGTTCCCGTTGATAAACTTGCGCATCCCGAATATAGTATTCATTGTGAAGATATTGATTTCCAGATTGATGCCGACTTTATTGGAATCGTCAATCCTCTGATGTTACAATCATCTAACAAGCTAAGTAAAAAAGTGGGTGGCATGATAGGCTATGCCGATGGATTGTATGGGGGGATGTTTATTGCCGCGATGGAAGCGTTAGCATTTCATTATGATGATATTATGGAAATAGTAACAACCGCTTTGAAGGTAATCCCGAAAGAGAGTACCTATGCAGAATGTGTGCGAGATGTTATTGATGGCTATAATAAATATCCGAACGATTGGAGAAAAACATGGCAACTGCTAGAAGATAAATGGGGGGAGCATGATGTATGTACGCCATTTGATCCTTTCAATATTGACGCGAAAATAAACGGAGCGTACGTAGTGATGGGGCTTTTGTATGGTGGCGGTGATGTCCGAAAAACGATGGAGATAGCCATACGCTGTGGACAAGACACCGATTGTAATTCATCGAATGCGGCGGTTGTTCTTGGTATTATGAAAGGGTACGAAGCGCTTCCCGATGAATTTAAATCACATATAATGAATATAGCGGATAAAAAGTTCCTACATACCGATTATACTTTCAATAAAACCATTGATCAATGTATGGTATTTATGAAAGAAAACGTGATCAACAATGGAGGAAAATTTGAGGATGGCGTATTTTATATTAAAGAACAAGAGCCGTTACCGGCCGAATACCAGGTAGGTTTCGGTAATCAACGTATGGCTTATTTCCAACAAGTGAAGGATATTGAAAAGTGGCGTTTTGATAGCAATTGGACAGATTTCGCTTACAACTACGGTGGAGATCATGATCCATATAAGGTGGCGACAAGTCCAGGTGCTGTAATGGAAGTAGATTTTGAGGGCACCGGAGTCGCTCTGTTAGGAAGTTGGAATGTTGATTGTGGAAAAGCTAAAGTATATATCGATGATGAGTTTATAAAAGAAATTGATACTTACTATCGTGAAGAAGCCGGTTTATATGCCGGAAATAGAGCGTACTTATTTCACAAAACAGGTCTTCAAAATGCTAGACACACATTAAAAGTGGTAGTTTCGGAAGAAAAAAATGCGGCATCGGCAGGTCACAAAGTTTATATTGAACGCATTGTTGTCTACGAATAAAAAACAAATGAATGTCCGTATATTTCCCTAAAATGATTATCTTTGCAAAAAAATATTTCTATGAACCTGATTGATTTTATCTCAGAATTTCCCGATGAGGAAAGCTGCAAACAAAAGTTTAAAGCGTATCGTG
>JAEZZZ010000088.1 GCA_023418255.1 Bacteroidota bacterium | reverse complement strand
TTTCCGATGCAAAAATTCCGAAAAATATTTCCTAAAATTTCGTCGGTAGAAATATGTCCGGTAATTTCGCCGATATGGAAAAGGCATTCACGGATGTCTTGCGACAAAAAATCATTAGAAATGGTATTTGTCAAACCTTCTTGCACGCGATGAATCGCGTCTTGCGCTTTTTTAAGCGCTTCGAAATGGCGCAGATTGGATACGATAATGTCCGATTGACCAATCTCTGGGATGTGTGCTGCTTTTTGTAGCAAAGGATAAAGTTGTTCCATATTTTGGCGTTGCTTGATGGAAACAAATAGGCGTTCGGCATCTATTAATGTAAGCAACGAGTTTTTTTCTTGTAGCTCAGCACAAGAAAGCAAGTCGGATTTATTGAAGAGAAGTATCACCTGCTTGTCATGCAATTTTGGCAAAATATGATGAGCCGTGGCTTCAATTTCGTCAACAGTTTTCGTTAGGTCAATAATCCAGAGCACGATAGACGACTGATCAATTTTTTGGAACGTACGCTCAATGCCGAGCGATTCCACCATATCGGTGGTATGACGAATACCGGCAGTATCAATAAATCGAAACAACACGCCGCCGATTTGTACTGTGTCCTCAATAGTATCTCGTGTAGTACCGTGAATATCTGAAACAATGGCTTTTTCTTCGTTCAATATATAATTGAGTAGCGTGGATTTTCCGACATTGGTTTCACCGATAATCGCCACCGGAATACCGTTTTTGATAGCGTTTCCAACACTAAACGACTCGACAAGCGACGAAATTTCGGCGTCAATTTTGTTTACCAAATCCACCAACCGCGACCGGTCGACAAACTCCACGTCTTCTTCCGAAAAATCAAGTTCCAGTTCAATCAACGATACAAATCGCAGCAACTGTTCGCGCAGTTTGCTTAGCGCGTCGGCAAAGCCTCCGCGCATCTGATTCATCGCTACGCGATGCGCCGCGCGCGAAGTGGATGCGATTAAATCCGCCACCGCTTCCGCTTGCGACAAATCCATTTTACCGTTTCGAAACGCGCGGCGCGTAAATTCTCCCGCCTTCGCTAAACGTGCGCCTTTCTCTATCAACAACTGAATCAACTGTTGTTGAATAAATGGCGAGCCATGACACGCAATTTCCACACTCTCTTCGCCGGTAAACGAGTGCGGCGCGTGAAAAAGTGTCACCAACACTTCGTCGAGCGTGTGTTCGTCGCGCATTATTTTCCCGAAATGTACACTATATGCCGGCTGGTGAATCAACTTCTTATTTTTCGCGCCGCGAAAAATGGTATCCACCAACGCAATGGCGCCGGCTCCCGAAAGACGGATTACGGCAATGGCTCCCATTCCCGATGGCGTAGATATGGCACAGATGATTTCCGACATCGACACTATATTTTTATCATAATCCAATCAATACCTAAAACTGCTTCCGCCCAAAAATTCGCGCAACAGCGAAGTTGGCGGCAACTCTCTATCCGTAATATAGTTGAAATAGCTCAAAAACTTCAACAGACGATACGCCTCGGCATGTTCGGGCACGGTGCGTGGCACTTGCTGCAAAATGGGCTCAGCATGGCGACGCAGTGCCGCCAACTCATATATCATGGCCGAGTTAAACATCACATCGGCATTTTCTTGATACGGGAAAATCCATTTATCCTCGCCACGGCGCACGCTATTCCAACGTGCAATGGTACTTTCAGCCGGATAACCACGATAACGCGAATCGCGAATAATGCGTCGTAGCAAACGATTATCCGAGGCCGGAATCCAGTTGTGGTCGTCCAGCGAAATGGATGTTAGCGCCGAAACATAAATCATAAATTTCTTTTCGCGCGGAATTTGTGCCGTAAGTTCCGGATTCAATGCATGAATGCCTTCGACAATCAGCACGTTGTTCTCGCCCATTTCTAAACTATTGTTTCTATATTCACGCTTTCCTGTCACAAAATTATAGGTTGGCAACTCCACCTCATAACCGTCCATCACAGTCACCAAGTGTTGTCCGAAAAGTTCTAAATCAAGCGCATATAGCGACTCATAATCTTTCTCGCCAAATTCACCAATTGGCGTCTTGTCTCGCTCCACAAAATAATCATCCAACGAGATACCTATCGGCTTTAAAAGATTGACCATCAACTGAACTTCCAAACGTTTACGAAACGTTGTTTTTCCTGACGAAGAGGGACCAGAAATCAACACCACACGAACGCCATCTTCGCGAAAACGCTTGCTAATCTCTTCGGCTATCAACGCAATTTGTTTTGCTTGATAAGCCTCTGCCACCTGAATCACTTCCGACATCCGATTTTCTCGCTTTGCCTTGTTCAAATCGCCTACATTGTTCAAATCGCTTATCTTCAAAAACTCAAGATGCTCACGATAAACATGCAGCAATTTATCTTGGCGTACCACTGGCTCCAACTCTACGGGATGATTGCGATTAGGCACTCGCAAAAGATAACCGCCATTGTATTTCTGAATATCGAACAGTTGAATATATCCGGTGGATGGTGTCAAGCAACCATAAAAATAATCGATGTAATCCTCTAATTTCGAATAGCGCGCATACAACAAGTCCGAGGTTTCCAGAAGCAACGCCTTATCTTCCAGTCCACGTTCGCGAAAGAGTTTTACCACCTCTTCAGTATTTTTCTCAACCTGCACAAAAGGAATATCTGCATCCACAATTTCGCGCATTCGCTGTTTTATTTTGTTGAGTTCCTCCTCTCCCACTTCTAATGGCGTATCTATGTGAAAATAGTACCCTTTGGAAACCGCATGTTCGATAAATATTTTTGTTTTGGGAAGCACATCATACACTGCTTTTGCCAGGATGAAACAACACGAACGAATATATGTTCGCATCGCTGACGAATCACTGATATCCACAAACTCTACTTGGCGCGGACGAAACACTTGATAATTGAGCGATTCGGTCTTATTATTTACTCTTGCATTAGCAATTAAATAGGGTGTCCTGACACCAAAAAGGTCGATAAGATCCACTAAACGAGAGCCAATTGGAACCTCTTTGTATTCATCTGTATTTAAACAATGCACTTGAACGGTATCCATCATAATTTTCTAAATCTTATAATTTTTATTGTTTTTATGACAATGTCCTTTAAATTTGCCAAATTTTAAACTATATTTGCAGCACTAAATTACACTATTTTTTGAACATGGAGTATAATTTTTTCGACTTTTTAAAGTTGCTGGGGTCACTCGGACTGTTCCTTTATGGAATGAAAATCATGAGTGAGGGTTTACAAAAGCTTGCTGGCGACAAACTTAGAGGCATCTTATCCGCAATGACAAAAAACCGTGTCGCCGGTGTCTTCACAGGAATTCTCATCACCGCACTCATTCAATCATCATCAGCTACCACCGTAATGGTCGTTAGCTTTGTAAACGCAGGATTGCTCTCTTTGGTTCAATCCATTGGCGTGATTATGGGCGCAAATATTGGAACAACGCTCACGGCATGGATGATTTCATTCTTCGGATTTGGAAAGCTATCTATTGGCACCCTGGCGATTCCGTTGCTAGGTATAGGGTTGCCACTCATCTTTTCAGCGCGAAGCAAAAGAAAATCGTTGGGAGAATTTATTTTCGGATTTTCATTTCTTTTTATTGGATTGGACTTCTTAAAAGATTCCATGCCTGATTTACAAAACAATCCCGGCGTGTTAGCATTCGTGCAGAATTTTGCAAACATGGGATTTATATCTACATTGATATTTTTACTGATTGGAACGGTTCTCACCATCATCGTACAATCGTCAAGCGCAACGGTAGCCATCACACTGATTATGGCAACCAAAGGGTGGATTGATTTTTCATCGGCAGCGGCAATGATTATGGGTGAAAACATCGGAACCACCATCACGGCAAATGTTGCCGCCATTCCGGCAAATATTTCTGCCAAGCGCACCGCTTTCGCGCATTTCATGTTTAATATATTAGGCGTAATTTGGATGCTTTTTGTGTTCCAATATTTTGTCAATACGGTGGAGCATATCATCTCCAATTTCACATCTATCAATCCCGCGCACATGAATGCTTTTGTGAATGATATGACTCCTGAACAACTTACGCAAATTACAACGATGTCAGCCGATAAACTCCCACCTGATTTGGTAGAGAAACAACGCATGTATTATGGATATGAAGCCTCCATTTCTTACGGATTATCACTATTTCACACACTGTTCAATTTATGTAACGTAGCCATCATGATCTGGTTCGTGAAGTTGTATGAAAAGTTGACAGTCAAACTCATCAAAGTTCCTAAAGGCGAAGAGGACGACGAAGATTTCCAACTTCAATTTATTTCAACCGGATTGCTCTCTACGGCTGAACTCTCAATTCTTCAAGCGGAAAAAGAGGTGGAAGTGTATGCAAAACGTGCAAAAAAAATGTTTGGCTTTGTAGAAAAGATGACCGCTCTTGAGGACAACGAAAAAAAATTCATGAAACTCTACAATCGCGTGGAGAAATACGAAGACATTTGCGACCGTATGGAAATTGAAATAGGCGACTATCTAAACAAAGTTGCCGAAGGCAAACTGAGTAACGAGAGTAAAGAAAAAATTCGCTCTATCATCCGAAAAGTGACAGAGATAGAAAGTGTTGCTGATGCCTGCTGCAATATCGGAAGGCATTTAAAACGCAAACAAGAGGTCGGATCTGTTTTCGAAAAAGAGATTCTTGACAACATTTATGATATGTACAGCCTATTAGACGAAGCTTTTGAAAATATGCAAACACTTTTGAAAGCACCGGATATCACCGAGAAAGAGTTGATTTACAGCAAAAGTTTGGAAAGTGGCATCAATGATAAACGAAATATGCTGAAAAAGAAAAACATTGAAGATGTGAATAACAATCTCTATTCATACCAGAACGGCGTTTTTTATATGGATATAATTTCTGAATGCGAAAGCATGGGCGACTATATTATAAATGTAATTGAATCGATAAAAGTAAAAAAGGCACATCATCACTAAGATTTATCAGAACCAAGCTTCTTGCTTGACACAAAAAAAATGAAAGACAACGACTGGAAAAAGCGGCTCAACATCGTATATTCGACCAATCCCGATTATTATTTCGAAGAAGAAGATACGGAAGAGGTCGAAACCATTGACAAGGACAAACAGCACCTTAGAATTTCGCTCGATAAGCGAAATAGAAAAGGAAAATCCGTAACGCTTATCACCGATTTTATTGGTACGAATGACGATTTGAACGCGTTAGGTAAATTATTGAAAACAAAATGCGGCGTAGGTGGCTCGGTAAAAGATGGCGAAATCATCATTCAAGGCGACCACCGGCAAAAGGTTCTATTGATACTGCAAAAAGAGGGATATGCCAAGTCACGCATCATCTAACAACGAGCATCTGCACGTAGTGAAAGCATCGGCAGGTTCGGGAAAAACCTATCGACTGACAGACGAATATTTGCGATTGCTCTTTAAAAATGCCAATGCATACAAACACATACTTGCCGTAACATTTACCAACAAAGCGACGGAAGAGATGAAATCGCGCATTATAAAAGAGCTGTTTGAGTTGTCGAAAGATGACAGTCAGTCAAGTTTTATACCTAATCTTCGCACAGAATATAATCTATCACGTGAAGAGGTACAACAAAAAGCACGCACGCTCCTAGAATCTATTTTGCACGATTATTCCTCATTCAACATCAGCACCATCGACCGTTTTTTTCAACAAATCACGCGTTCTTTCGCGCGAGAAATGGGTCTGTCTGCCACCTATAACATCGAGCTCGACGACAAAGCATATCTTTCACTTGCCATCGACAGCATGCTTTTAGAGCTGAGTCAATCCAAGGACAAAGACCTCACAAAGTGGCTGCTGATGTTAATGAAAAACAACATTGAAAATCAAAAAGGATGGAACGTAAAACAAGATATTCAATATTTGGGCGAAGAGATTTTCAAAGAAAAATATAAACTTCTTTCAAAAGAAGAGAAAGAGAAGATTCAAGACAAGGATGAACTAAACAAATACAGAAATCAGTTGCTGAACATCAAACGAACGTTTGAGAGTAAACTCAAAAAGCTGGGCAATCGGGGGGTAGAAATAATGAGTGCGCATCATCTCTATTATTCCGATTTTAAAGGAACAAGCCGCTCGCCTTTCAATCATTTTATAAAATGGGCAAATGGCGAAATCAAATCGCCCACCAACACATTCCGCAAGCTAAGGAATACGGTTGATGAATGGTTTTCAGAAACCACACCATCGGATAAAGTTAAAGCCATTCAGCACGCTTACCATAATGGGCTCAATCAGACAGTAAATGAAGCGTTGCAGCACTTTGACAAAAAAAACCTTTTTGAATACAACTCAGCGAATGCTATTTTAAAAAGTTTTTACACCTTGGGCATCCTGTCGGATATACAGAAACGGCTTCAACAGCTGCAAAAAGATGAAAATATTTTTTTCATTTCCGACACCACAGAGTTGCTCAACAAAATCATCAACGATAGCGACGCGCCTTTTATATATGAAAAAACCGGTTCGTGGTTCAAAAATTATATGATAGATGAGTTTCAGGACACCTCTGATATGCAATGGAAAAACTTCCGACCGCTCATTCAGGAAAGTCTTGCCGGCAACCAATTTAACCTCATCGTAGGCGACATAAAGCAGAGCATCTATCGGTGGCGAAACTCAAACTGGCGACTTCTTAACGAGGAGATTTCAAAAGATTTCCGCAGCGAGCAGATTCATGAAGAAACTCTATCTACCAATTGGCGAAGCGACGAAAACATTGTTCGGTTCAACAACGATTTTTTTGCAACGGCAGCGGAAAAACTGCAAAACCAGTACAATACAGCCACAGAAACCGCTTCCAATAAAATCACTCAAGCGTACGAAGGGCATCAACAAGAGATTCCGGATAATAGGAAAAATAATAACGGACGAGTCGAAATTCACTTTGTTGACGCGGATGACAAGGAAGAACCTTGGAAAGAAAAAGTTTTGGCAGAGCTTCCAAAACTAATTGAGCAACTGCAAGACAACAACTATTCATTAAAGGATATTTGCATTTTACTGAGAAAAAAGAAAGAAGTCAAAGAGGTTGCCGAAGCATTATTGAAATATCAAAAAGAGCATCTCAACTCAGGCTACCGATACGATTTTATATCCAATGAAGCACTCGTTATTGGCAACGCGCCAAGTGTAAAAGCGGCAATCGCGCTACTGCGCTGGCTTAAAAATCCAAACGACGACACACAGCGAACACTTGCGCTATACGAGTATTTCCGATTTGTAGAAAAAGAAAAATCACCGCAGGAAATCATCAATATGCTAACTGCCGAAGAACATGCGACATCTATTCAATCCACAATTCAAAAATTAGAAAGCCTTGCACACCTGCCATTGTATGAAATGGCAGAGTCGTTTTATGCTCTTCAAAACAAATCGATTGGCAGCGAAGAAAACATCTACATACAGGCATTTCTTGATGTGGTATTGAAATTTAACACAAATCAAGGATCCGATTTGGAGGCTTTTTTGAAATGGTGGGACGAAAAAAATGGTCTCACGCTTTCATCACCCGAAGAACAAGATGCTATTCGCATGCTCACCATTCACAAATCGAAGGGCTTAGAATTTAAGGCGGTGATTATGCCATTCGTTGATTGGGATTTGGATCACAGCCACCGTTTCAAAAACTATATTTGGTGTCAGCCAAAAACAAATCCGTTCAACACACTTCCCATTGTTCCGGTAGAATATTCACCGGTACTGTCGGAATCGATTTTTGACAAGGAATATCAAGAGGAAAAACTGCTTGCTTTTATTGATAATTTCAATCTTCTATATGTGGCTTTCACCCGAGCTAAAAGCTGTCTTTTCGCTTTCGCGCCGCAAAAAGAGAGTAAAAACAGTGAAATAAAAAATGTAGGCGATTTGCTTAAAGCAAGTATTCAATCCCTGGCACAAAACAATATGAAAGCACAATATGATGCAGAAAAAGGCACCTTTATTCTTGGCGAAATAAAGCAACTAACGACAACTCCCCAAAAAGCACAACCGGTCAAAACAGCCACATGGCAGTCCACTCCTTTTGACAACCGCCTCAGACTACGGCTCAATTCCACCGTTTTTTTTGCCGACAACGGAAAACGAGATTATGGCGTATTGATGCACGATATTCTGCGCCATATAGAAACCATGAATGATATCGCCTCGGCGGTTGATAAAAAGGTACTATCGGGCGAAATACCCCAAAACGAAAAGGAACGCGTTGTCATGCAAATAACCGATTGGCTTTCGTTACCCAGAGTGGCGCGTTGGTATGATGGCAGTTATGCGATACTGAACGAAATGTCGCTATTGGTACCACACGCCGGGTTTTATCGTCCCGATAGAATCATGATGCGCAACGATAAGATTGTAGTAGTAGATTACAAATTTGGTGATGTGGAAGAAGAAAAGTATATTCGCCAAGTGAAATATTATGTCAATCTAATTGGAAAGATGGGATTTTCAAATGTTTCAGGTTTTGTATTCTACGTAAAAATGAAACGTATTATTCCGGTATAACAAGTAAATAGAAAAGTAAAGTGTTCAAAGATATTTTATTTGTAGGACTAGGCGGCGGCATTGGAAGTATATTTCGATATCTGTCATCACGCACAGTAGTGCATTACGCCAATGAAAAATATATGTTCCTTGGAACATTCACAGTAAATGTTGTCGGGTGTTTTCTTATCGGTCTGCTTTCGGGCTGGATGCTTTCACATGAAGCTGAAAATCAAACATTCCGATTGCTTTTCATTGTCGGATTTTGTGGTGGGTACACCACTTTTTCAACATTCGCTTACGAAAATGTTCGTCTGATTGAAACACATCAATGGCCGGCATTCTTTTTTTACACCTTCCTAAGCGTTATTGTTGGAATGGCTGCCGTTTGGATAGGGTTACGCTTGACGCGATAACCAAATGGTTACGAATCAATTAACAACAAACAAAGACAGCTGGCAAAAAAGACTATTCAGCACCTCTCTTTTAACAGAACGGATTTTTACGCTAATGGTTGAATATATTCATCATTGCAGATAACCAAAACGTTGTGCGCGACAATCCTTATAGATCGAAGCCTTGAATAATGATAGAAGAAAGCCTTTTTTTATAAATTGGAAACTTTTAGTTTTACCAGCCGGCCATCCATAGCGGAGACGTACACCTCTCCCCTATCAGCAGGTAAAATCATATTAATCAAACCAAACGACACACGATATTTCCATAAAAACGCGCCATCGGACGCTCGATACGCATAAATCAACCCTTTATCCGTGGGTGCATATACCACACCGTTTTTCTCAACAACCGGTGTGGGTGCCAACTCATATCCCATGTCTTCACCTGTGGATACCCACTTAACAACTCGTTCGGCAGTTGTAGCGTCAAGAGCGATAAGCTGACCATCCATCGTTTTGGCGTATATTGTATTTCCATCTTCTGAAATTCCGATTGACTCACGAGCGCGAAGTTCCGAGTCTTTATGTCTCCAAATTACCCGCCCCGTTTGTTCAGCTAATACAGTCATATAACGATCGGGCGAGGCTAGGTAAACACGTCCATGAGCAAACACCGGAACTACTTGCGCCGGCGACAACATGCGATTGTTATGCCCACTGTTCCATATCCAACGCGGCTTTCCCGTCACTATATCCAAAGCGTAAAATTGATTCCCCCAACTTCCAAAATAAACCGATCCATCTTTGATTTGCAGTCGCGTGACAACAAAATTCTTCACATCCCCATAGTCCCACAATAGCTCTCCCGACACAACATTCCACGCCCGGCAATGTCCATCACTGCCGGCTACGATGACCTTGTTGTCGGCGCAAACGGGTGAGGACACCACCGCTTTTTCATTTTTCAACCGATGCAGAAGTTTTCCATCGGAAAAGTTGAGTCCGTACAGGAAGGAATCGGACGAGGCACACCAAACTGTCCCTTTATAAATTGTTGGTGTAGAGTAGATCTTGCCTCCGGTTTTGTAGCTCCAATTCAAGTCTCCGGAAGACGCCTCAACACACTTAATCTCACCATTGGTATTGGCATAAACAAGTTTGTTATCCTCCAGACACATGCCGCTACCAATATCACTCTTTTCTTGTTTTCGCCAAATTTGCTCTACAAATGGATTATTTTTATTCATTGAGAAATCGGGACGTGAAGGATATTTCTCCCAGTCGGGCATATCCGCGAGGGTATAGGAAAGCCACGGCGCAAGAGTTTTTCCGTTACAAAGGCGCTCCCTAAAAATGATAGAGTCGCCATCAATTGTAATTATGTTGTACCCCCCGTAGTCCGCCTCGGCACGTAAATTGGAGCGACACATCGCCGCCTTTATTCCTTCGAATGCATATTCGCGATCCTGGTGTCCATGGCCACAAAGTATCATCTTTACATTAAAAGGACGTAGCGCGTCCATCACCTCGAACCAATTATTGAGTCCGGCGTCCATAGGATAATGGTTTACAAAAATCAGAGGTTGTTTTTTATCTACTGTACGTAGTTGTTCAAAAAACCAAGTTAAATTCTCACGTGGAATTTGTCCCGGCCCCATACGCATATTTGGGCCGGACGCCAGGCCAATAAAAAGATAGCCTCCATAGTCAAATCGAAATGTTTCGCTGCCAAACACCTGTAGAAAAGTATTGTTGCCGCTTTCCGACCAATTGGAATCATGATTTCCCGGAACAACATAATATGGGACTTTCAGGCCATCAAGCAGACGCTTCGCGGTAATAATTTCTTCGTCAGATCCGAACTCGGTAACATCGCCCGACACCAACACAAACGCGATATCATTCAAAGAGTTGATATCAGAAACTGTTCGGCGTAAATCTTCCTCACCGGTTTTTGTTCCCACATGAGTGTCGGTTACCAACGCGAATGTAAACGAGGCACTTTCAAATCGCTTTAAAAATTTCCGTTGCTTCGTTCTTATAGCAGAATCGCGATCTTGCAATTCTGGACACTTATTTTGTTTTCCATCCACTATACATGTCTCCACTACATTGGAAGGGAAAGACAGAAAAGGGGGAAGAAAAAGTGCGAAAATGAATAACGTACCTAGATAATATCTCATTTTTTAACAGCTCTTGTATTGTTTATTATTTTAAGAGATGCTTAAGTATCCGTTAATTTGCCGTTTTTTCTGCTAACGACTCGCGAAAATATTGACTAAAAAAAAGTGCTTGAAAGAAAACCGCATTTTTCCAATAATTCCAATCATGTACACCTGGACGCGAAATAAATTCGTGAGGAATTTTTCGATATAAAAGAGCTTCGTGCAAATTCTTATTTACTCCATAGAAGAAATCGTCAGTACCACAATCCAGAATAATTTTTAATCCGCCGGGAGTGAGCAAATGTAACAAACCCATCACGGTATTTTTCTCCCAACGTTCCGGAAATTGCGATTGGGCACCTATTTTTTTGAATATTTCCCAACTATTTGGAAACGGACGAATATCTACCCCTCCACTCATCGAGCCACAAACTCCAAAAACATCTTGGTGACGAAATGCAAGATAAAGTGCGCCATGCCCTCCCATACTGATACCGGAAATGGCTCTTCCCTCACGCGATGGAATTGTGCGATAATGATTATCGACCCACGCGACCACCTCTTTTGAAATATATGTTTCATATTGAGAGCCCGCATCAATAGGACTGTCGAAATACCAACTGCTATATCCACCATCAGGACACACAACAATCATGTCATGGCGGTCAGCAATAGTTTTCACTTCATCTGCATTTCCCCAATTGGTGTAGTCGCCACTGTACCCATGCAACAAGTAAAAAACCGGATATTTCTTGTCTTTGGCATACGAATCGGGGATGACGATGATGGCAGGAATATTTTTTTGCATCGTTTGGCTGTGAATGATCACTTTTTCTACTTTGGCAGAGAAAATTGATGCTACACAAAGAGTCAAACTTAATAATGTGAGAAAACAACGGTTCATTTCTTTATAATTTTAATAATGTAGGTGAATAAAATATATAAGTTTAAATTCTATTGCAAATGTATGGTTTTTTTTATAATTAAACCACCCGTCAAAAGCTAAAAAACATTTCTGAATATCAAAATATAAAAATGAAAGGCAAATGTTCTCGGTAATTCAAGCTTTTTCCGTACTTTTGAGCAATAAAATAAAGACTCAATGCGTATGGGCCTCGTTTGTTTCGATTTTTTAAATGCTTTGATCGCTATTCCACATATGGGTGACAAAATTGCGGAAAATTTTGGAAAGGACAGCTTTTTGAATACAAAACTAATTGAGAGTTCCAAATTCTCACTGACCATCTGGGATTTTGTTGAGGTAGCAATCATCGTCGTCGCAACGATGATTGGGCTAAAACTCATAAAAAAAGCAATCATTAAAAACAAACACATCAATGTAGGTAAACAATATTCTTTGTATAGCCTGATAAAATATGTTGTGGTAGCGATTTCAGTAATATGGATAATGCAGTCACTCGGGTTTAATCTGACCCTTATTTTAGGAGGTTCGGCAGCATTACTGGTGGGTATCGGTATGGGGTTGCAAAACCTGTTCAGCGACTTTGTGTCAGGCATCATCTTGTTAATTGATTCATCAATAAAGGTGAGTGACGTTGTTGAAGTGAATGGCTTGGTTTGTGAAGTAAAGAAAATCAATCTTCGAACGACACTTATTCTTACACGTGACGATAAATACATTCTCCTGCCCAACTCACAGCTCACACGAAACAATATTATCAATTGGACGCACAATCTGGAAGCCTCTCGCTTTGATGTCACTGTGGGTGTTGGATACGACTCTGATCCAGAATTGGTAAGACATTTATTAATGGAAATTGTAAACAAGCAAGCAGGAGTCTTAAAAACGCCTCCACCGTTTGTGCGCCTCAATGACTTTTCGGACTCGTTCCTGAGCTTTACGCTCTATTTTTGGAGCACTAATGTATTTCGGGTGGAAAACATTAAAAGTGATTTGCGGTTTGCCATATTCAAACGTTTTGGCGAGTTCAATATTGACATTTCTCTTCCACAACGCGTGCTCCATTTCTACAACGAAGAGCGAGGTGAGGATTTTAAACGATACACATTGAAAGATGTGAAATAACAAACAATAACAAACAATCTAAGATGGAAATATTTTTTAACCTCGACAGCAACAAATCTGGCAGTTTCTTCATTATACAAGATGAAGAGCAACTTGCCGAACTAAATTTCGAAATTCAAAACAGCATAATAAATGCGTATCATACAGGCGTTCGTAAAAAACTGGAAGGACAGGGTATCGCGGCAAAGCTTTTTGACAAACTTGTAAGCTACGCACGTGAAAACAACTATAAGATCTTGCCCACCTGCTCCTATATTCTTGCAAAATTTCGCCGTCATCCCGATCTATTTGCCGATGTGTGGCAACACTCCGACGATGAACCCACAGGTGACGCGTGCGGCATTCCACACAAATAAATCGCGTCATATTTAAACAAAGAGCAATTTCATTTGTCTTAGTTGAAAGCAGGAAGATATTTTTTTCACTTTCATAAAGATTGGTGTTTGCCAAAACATTCTACAATGTAATGTTTTATGGAATTTAATATAGAAACAATCAGTGCCATCGCATTGGGAATTGGACTGAGTGCAAGTAGCGGATTTAGAGTTTTTGTTCCGTTGTTGATTGCAGGATTAGCAGCACATTTTGGTTTTTTACCATTAGGCGATAATTTTGTCTGGATGTCATCGATACCCGCGCTACTATGTTTTGGTGCAGCAGCCGTGATCGAAGTTTTGGCATACTACATTCCCTTTGTTGATAATCTACTGGACACCATTTCCACTCCTTTGGCGTTGATGGCGGGCACACTGCTTATGACCTCAGTTTTTCCGTCTGACAGTGAATGGATCAGGTGGATTATGGGATTTATTGTAGGCGGTGGTTCAGCAACCACCATTCAGACGGGAAGTTCTCTGACTCGCTTGTTGTCGAGCAAGTTTACCGCCGGAATCGGCAATCCGATAGTTTCAACCGGTGAAGGTGTTGCAGCCACCGGATTTTCTATTCTTGCCCTTTTTATACCAATTATCATCGCCACCATCCTCATTCTCTTTATTGTCTTATATATAAGAGTTATATATCGCAATAGTCCGTTAAAAATTTACTATATGAGTCATGCAGCAATGGCTGCAAACTCCACGAGTTCTTTAACAAGTTTATCATTTAATCTTCTGTTCGGTTTTATGCCAGACACGCAAATAAATCGCTCA
>JAEZZZ010000007.1 GCA_023418255.1 Bacteroidota bacterium | reverse complement strand
TCCTTGTCTTCTTGAAGCATTTTTTCCATAGAAATATCTGAGTGGAAAGTGCCGCTTCAACTGTTTGAACAGCCGTTCTTTTCTCAGTTCGCGCGTGCGCTCCGTTCAGTCAAAACCTCACAAGGTTTTGAACAGTGTGGCAAAGGCACCATCTATCGCGAGGTGTGTAGCGCGACAGCGAGGTCGCTATTGTCGTCACGCTTAAACGCTTTTCATTTAGCGTTCACTCCTGTTTCTCCGCTGAATTCCACACGAGGAAGTCAGCCCTGTTTTTTTTTGCCCGAAAAAAAAGTTTTAGCGGACACCAATGAAAAAGTATCTACTTCTTATGATAATCAGATAAAATAAGTGCTTTTTAAGGATTGACTATTTAATTAATCTGTTTTTTAAACATAAAATAATACAAGTAAGATTCTTATATTCATTCAAGTACGATGATTTGTAATTGCCTGAGGAGCGCTTATTTGAGAAAAGACAAACTAACCCCACATAAATTTCCAATTGTAATCAAATTAACAAGAGAAAAAATCAGACTGTAACTATTCGAGAACAATTAATAAAACTCATGGAAAAAATCAAATATTCATTTATGATAAAAATGCAATCGCTTATGAATGCTGTTTCATAATATGAATTTACAATAATGTCGCCAGAGTACACAAGAGTAAATTTTAAACACCTAGGTAAATTTATCTACATTTGGGTTCACAAATCGCTTTGTTTGATTACATTTGTTTGAATATGAGTTTAACATTTTATTATTATCATATATTATTTATATAATTAACTGTTTATATGGTAACTAAATTCGCTACATTAAGCTTTAGTTTAAAGAATAAGAGGCATTGTCTCAATAGACCGCTCGTTATGTTAAATTCAGTCATTTTTTTAGATTTATATATCTTAAAATCATTTTATTATATAAATAATTAAAAGGTTTTGTTCATGTGTGAAAAACACTGTTTAGTTTAAATATGTAGTTTCAGTTTACTTATATATAATTCCGGTTACGTTTGTAAATTAAACAAGCTGGCAAGATTAGTTTGCAAATGTTGTCTATTGTGATTACATTTGTACTCTAATTAATAAGATTGAATATTTATTCATCCGTCAATTTAACAATAAAATGAAAGATAGAGTACGTCTAGTAATGGAAAATGAACAACTCACACCGGCACAATTCGCTGATACGTTGGATATCAACAGAGCTGTAATTTCACACATCTTAAATGGACGCAATAATCCAAGCTTGGATGTGGTAAAAAAGATTTTAAGTAAATTCTCTCATATCAATTCTGATTGGCTTTTGCTTGGGAAGGAACCTATGTATAAAGAGGGCAGTATGCTATCGTCGTCATCATCTTCATTATCTGGTGTTTCACAATCTGATTTATTTCATCAGAATGATTCAAGCTTTGACAGTAGTCATGAAGCATGTAGAAATAAGCAGGAATCGTCAGTTAAACCAAGTGAAAAGTATATAGATTATACTGAAATTAAGTGTGTTAATGGATTTGAAAAGTGTGATAAAAAAATCACTCAAATAATGATTTACTATGATGATAATACGTATGAAACATTTTTTCCCCGATAATATTCATTTAAAGCACTTCGTAATTCCTTAAGAATTCATATTTAGGATGGGAAACATTGAAAATCTATCGTAAAAGGGCATCTGAGAATAAAAAAATAAAAAAATTTCTGTGAGGTTTTTCATCATTTTCTTCAAGTTCCATGCAGTTGCTGCCATCATAGCATTAATTTGTTTGCCTTTTTAGCTCGTTTGGGATGTTTCCCGTTGTAAGATGCCTCGTACCAATAATTGTTTACTCTCGCGGGTGTACAATCTAATCTATTAGAGATACCTCTTCAAAAAATTGAATTTGTGTTACGTGCCTTCAATAAAAGCTATTCGCATTGCCGTTTTTATTTCATCTTTGGATTGTGAAGCCACGTGATCGACAACGTTTAAATAACTGTACATACACGACGCATATTCATCACTTTGATAGCTATCAATCCATTTTTGATCCTTGGTGTCCGCTAAAATTTTTTTCAACAGCAAAAATTAGAGCTGATTCCCTCATATGAAACTCAGCGGAGAAAACAGGAGTGAACGCTACGTGAAAGGATTTGATACATGGCCTCATTTGATAATAATCCTTTTTGCCGTCATCAAACGATTCGACTCATGACGCGAAATCGCGGAGGACAATTGCATATTTTACACCCTCATCGGCAGTTGTATGCAAGCCGATGTCTCCCCTCATGAATGGCTTACATCCACTTTAAAGAAAATCCCCACTCTGCAAACTCCAATCAATTGGGAAGAACTACTCCCTTAAACCGTTTACACAAAACCCAATTAATTGATACCGTGTTACGTGAATCACAGCAATACGGTTGATTTGGGATGCTTACGAAAAACTGCATGATCTTTGACCATCTGAATGATCCGCAGGAAAATGTAAATCGAGCTGTGGACAAATCCTATCAACATGGGATGTCGGAACGATCCGAACTTGTGTAAAGCAAGAAAAAACAGGCATCCATATTTTAATCGTTCTCCTTCCCTCAGTTAGGGATATTTGGAAAACTCCTCAAAAAAAAGAGCAGAATTGAAAATTTTCAGTTCGGTTTTTTGTTTTTCGGAAACCTTTGCACGTTTCCCCTTTCTCATCATGAATCGGTGATTACCGTATTTTTTGGATTTGGTAATATAATAAATCCGCCAATAGCAAATGCAATTTTTTATACGTATATTTATGAACTGAATCCACAACCGCGAAAAGTTCCAGTACCTTATTATCAAATTTATATAAAGCTTTAAGCGACCCTATAGCTGCCTAAAAATAAAAATGTACACCAAAAGAAAATTGCTTTCCTTGCGGACCTTTGTTGCTTCTGAACGTGTTAAATGGCGAATAGCCGACAAAAAAACCGAAATCATTGACTCCTGCATTTACGACAAAATCCATTGTAAGAGGCGAAATATTGATATTGTCTTTATATTTAATTCTCTCATTATCTGACGTTTTTATAGAAGATACACCTTTCAATAACCATTTGATATTTATGCCCGCATTATAAAAAAGGTGGTTGCCGTGCCCCAAAGAAACATTTCTTTCTATCAAAAATGGAAAGACGGTATAGAGGCAATTCAGTTTCGATTTTTTCAGTTGCTCATTTGTCGGGAGCGTCTTGATGGTGGCTTGGTAATCTTCTACGGCAATCCATTTATTTTTCTGAAAACGAAAAATGTTCCATTCAACACCAAGACCACTAATAATGCTCATTCGCAGATTATCAATATAATAAGCTGTTTTAAATCCATACAATTGAAAGCGCAAGGTCTGATTCAAATCCACCATTTCGGGGAGTTCACCATCATGTTGCAAAAAGCGATTGGAGAATCCTGTTATTCCCACACCAAATCCTGTTAAATGCGCTGTGGCTTCTCTTTGTGAACACTGTTTATCTTTTGGCTGAAAAATTTTGGGTGGGCAAATTTCAAAGTTGTTATCGTAAACTCGCTCGATTTCTTGCTTTTCGGTAAAGATGCCTTCATATATTTTTTTATTTTCAACCGATTGATTTTGTGCATTTTTGCGAAAAACCGACACATTGAATTCTCCATTACTGTCCTTGATAACGACCGTGCGATTTTTGTATTGAAACGTAGTATCCGGTGGGAGTGTGGGAGATGCCGTTGCGCACAGCAATGGCAATAATAGAGCGATAGTAATTGTAATTTTTTTCATTGTTTATTGTTTTTTCTGTTTATAAATCAAAAGATTAATTGAACTGTTCTTTTTAAGATGATTATCAAATACGCTTATGGTTAGCACTTTGTTGCTATTCTTTTTTTCTTTTCTTGATAAAAAGTTTGTTTACTAACTCTTCCGATTCCATGCCACCTTCCATATAGATGAGCGTGGCATTGCCATCGCTGCCAATTTTGAATAATATGTAGCGATTGACCTGTCTGTTTTCGTCGGAAAGTTGGTAATATCCTGATGATATAAAGCCATTGCTAATTACCTCTTTAATTTTTCGTGCCTGTTTTTTATCTTCTTTCAAACTTTGCTGAATAGCCTCTGAACTCAAGTTGTTGTATGGCAATGTAATGCTTTGGTACTTGTGAAGCTGGAAGCTATCCAGCATTTCTGCCGACAGCACTACCATCGTTGTGCCTTTTTGCTTGCCATATTTCTCAAATATTGAATTGATTTTCAAATCTTTTTGAGCCTGCATCGCTACCGCGAAGGCAAACAGTGCAAGAGCAAAAATGAGTCGGAGCGAGAAATATTTTTTTGTTTTCATATTGATTTGAATTTCATACACATTCATATTTATCATTCATTTATTCCGCCATAAAGCGCAATTGTACCTCCACAATATTGGCTTCGATGCTTACGTTTTTAAACGATTTTTCTGCATATTGTCGCACTGTTTCAGTATCAAATATTTGTTTTCCATCAATCCACACACAATTTTCATTTTTGTGCTTGATTGCATCCGTAGGATTTAGCAATAACACGACAGCAATAATTGCCGAAGCGGCAGCAGTGGCGGCGGCACTTCCGATAATCCATCGGCGACGTTTTGCTTGTGTGAGTTGTTTTTTCTCTTCGTGCTCAATTTCACGAAGAACCTTCCATGCTGCCGCTTCGGCATTCATATAACTAAACAATGGCGCCATCGGCTGCATTTCATCAGGAAGGTTTTCCTGCGCAAAGTAAACGCGAAGCTTTTGTTCTTCTTGCGAAGATGTTTCGCCTGCAAAATATCTGTCCAGCAGATGGTTTATGTTTTTATTCGTTTCCATTTGTTTCCTTTTTTGCTTTCTGATATGTCAAATAGATGTCGCGCAACCGTTTACGTGCACGTGAAAGATTGTTGCGAGCGGCTTCGGCTGAGATGCCGGTAATTTTCACAATCTCATCATTGTCAAACCCTTCAATCTCTTTTAGTTGAAGGATACGCTGTTGCATCGGTGGCAACGATTTGATAATTCGACGAATGGCTTCGTGGCTCTCTTGCATTTCCATTATTTCGTCGGGTAATTGTCTGCCATCCTCTTTTGTAAGCATCAATTCTTCGTCGGATATTGTTCGTCGTGAGCGAATTAAGTCAATGCTCATGTTTTTTGCCATTTGCATACTATATGCTTTCACATTGTCGAGGGCGGCAAATTGTTGTCGCCGATGCCATATTTTCAGGCACACCTCTTGCACCACATCTTCGGCATCATCGCTATTTTTAGTGATGCGCTTCGCCACCAACAACAATTTGGGACGAATGGCCGCGACAATTTTTTTGTATTCGACAATATCCATACTCATTTAATAAGACGAATATGTGCATGAAAATGTATCATGAAAATGTGCTTTTTTATTTTGAAGAGTTGTATTCTCTGTTATGCGAGATGCTTTGCGTTTATTATGTATTGATTAATAGTGATTTAGATGTTTTCTTAAAAATTTGTTTTTTCTACCGCAAAAAGAGCGCTTTATTTGTATCAAAAAATTTCTATCTTCCTATTCTTGGTTGTTTTCCCATGGGCGTGTAAGCATCATGATAAAAAATGAAGGTTCTATTTTCGTTACTCACCAAATTTAGAAGGCGTTTTTTTTCTGAATAAGCTGTTGAAGCACAGTTGTCAAAAGCTGATAGCCAATTGAGTGAAAAATTTAATGAAGTAGGAATTACATCACCCGGATAAACAAATTTCTCATCATCGGTTTCAAAAAAAACAACAAGTTGTCCCGGCGAGTGCCCATCAAACAGTTTCACACGGCACGCGTCAAAAAGTTCCATGTCATTTTCCACCAAATGCAATTGTCCCGATTCATACACGGGTTCAATATTTTCTGCAAAAAACGCACCTGCTTCAAACGGAGATGGATTCCGATAGTTTTCCCACTGCTTACGGCTTACCCAATAAAGAGCATTTGGAAAAGTGGGAATCACATCGTAGCTATCGTCAAATTGTGTGCCCGCGCCACAATGGTCGAAATGCAGATGCGTCAGTATCACATCTGTAACCTCAAATGACTGATAACCAATACGTTCTATTTCATCGGCAATATTTTTCATTTTGTGCAGCTGATAATATTTTAGTTTGTGCAATTGCTTATCACCGGCACCGGTATCTACCAGTATTTTACGACTTTCGGTTTCGATAAAAAGACAGCGCATCGAGAGCACACACATGTTATTTTCATCCACAGGATATTTCTTCGACCAATATTTTTTTGGTATCGGTCCAAACATCACGCCTCCATCGGCAAGAAAATATCCGGCTTCTATAATATGATAGTTAAGCATAAATTCGTAATTTTGTAGCAAAATTAGCATATATCGTGCAAAATTCAGAGTAAGTAGCAATAAAAAACGTTTTCGATTGGCCGTAAACGAAGTGGAATAGAAGAAAATCGGAGAGTCAGAAAACAATGAATCGATATAAAATAGTATAATGCAACAGCCTAATAGACAGGATAATATTGCCGAGTATTTGATTTATATGTGGCAGATTGAAGACATCTTGCGTGTTTATCAACTCGATATTGATAAAGTGCAGCAATTTGTTATCAATTCTACCTATGCATCTGAAAACGAAAGAAATGAAGCGCGTGAATGGTTCGAAGGATTGATTATGATGATGAAATCCGAGGGTGTGCAACAGAAAGGGCATCTTCAAATTAATAAAAATATCATTATCGAACTGACAGATTTGCATCTTCAACTACTAAACAATCCTGCCGAATCGGCTTATATCGCTATTTATTATAAAACATTGCCATACATTGTGGAATTGCGCGCCAAGGCGGATAACAACGAAATGCCGGAGATAGAAACCTGCTTTATTGCACTATATGGCTATTTGTTGTTGAAACTTCAAAAAAGAGAAATTTCTAACGAAACAGAGGTAGCGATTCGCCAAATAAAAACGATGATTAGCTTGCTTGCCGAAAAATATAAGACAAACGATAAAAAAGAACAATAATGCAGGCATGAATCATTACTTTGTATGGGTCGTTTTATATGCTGTAAATAAGCAATTTAACAATCAAAATATGCCTATATATACAGGATCGAATAAGCATCTGGGAGGAACCGAAACCGTTACCAAGCGCCATCAGTTCTTTTACGGATTGGTACAAAAAAACGTGTTGGTAACAGGAGCTAACGGACAATTGGGAAACGAAATAGCTCAATTAACAAAAAACCGTTCCTTGCCTTTTCGTTTTATTTTTACCGACGTTAATGAGTTGGATATCACCTGTTACGATTCCGTTTCCGACTTTGTGCATCAGCATGCTGTTTCCATTATCATCCATTGTGCCGCATATACTGCTGTGGATAAGGCAGAAACAAATGCCGATAAAGCGTATGAAGTCAATTGTAAAGGTGCCAAAAATATAGCAAAAGTAGCTGCAGAAGAAAATTGCCGACTCATCCATATTTCAACCGATTATGTTTTTGACGGAAATTCAAAAACACCTTATACCGAAGAAGATAAGACCAATCCACAATCGGTATATGGGCGTACAAAGCGGCTAGGTGAAGAAGCGGTATTAGCTGCTAATTCCGAAGCTATAATCATTCGCACATCGTGGTTATATTCAGAATTTGGAAACAATTTTGTAAAAACAATGATACGCTTGATGCACGATCGCGAAACGATCAATGTGGTTGATGATCAACATGGTTCGCCAACTTATGCCGCTGATTTGGCGGAAATGATTCTACACATCCTCGAAGATTCTGAACAGCATGAATGGAAGCCGGGAATATACCATTTCTCAAACCGAGGCGTCACAACGTGGTATGGTTTTGCACAAAAAATCAAAGAGTTCTATCCGTTGGATTTAGTGAAAATAGAGCCAATCCATACGGAACAATATCCTCTTCCGGCAAAGCGCCCCGCTTTTAGCGTATTAAACACATCAAAGATTGAAGAGCAATTTCATGTTGTCATTCCCTCATGGCAAGAGGCTTTGAAGCGATGTATTCAGCAATTGAACAAACAAGAATAATAGTCACAAAGTAAAAAAAGCGTATAAAATAAACTGCACAACGAAACAGACACTACATGATATTAAAAGACGAAATTCAGCGGCGACGCACTTTCGCCATCATCAGCCACCCCGACGCGGGAAAAACCACCTTAACAGAAAAATTGTTGCTCTTTGGCGGTGCCATTCACGTGGCGGGTGCTGTGAAATCGAATAAAATAAAGAAAACAGCCACCTCGGACTGGATGGAAATTGAAAAGCAACGTGGAATATCTGTGGCTACTTCCGTTATGGGATTTGAATATAACGAACATAAAATAAACATATTAGACACACCGGGACACCAAGATTTCGCCGAAGATACCTACCGTACACTTACAGCTGTGGACAGCGTTATCATTGTGGTGGATGTGGCAAAAGGTGTAGAAATGCAAACCCGTAAACTGATGGAAGTATGTCGAATGCGCAAAACACCCGTCATGATTTTTGTTAATAAGTTGGACCGAGAAGGAAAAGATCCGTTCGACATTTTGGATGAGCTCGAAGAAGAATTGCAAATTGCAGTGCGCCCTTTGAGCTGGCCGATTGACATGGGAGATCGCTTCAAAGGTGTCTATAACATGTATGAAGACAGCTTGGATTTATATAAACCAAGCAAGCAAATTGTTGCCAAATCGATACATCTTGATATTCAATCCGATGAACTGGCACAACACATCGGCGAAACGTTGGCAAACAAACTGCGTGATGATGTGGAACTTATTACCGAAGTTTATCCCGAATTTTCGCACAACGAATACCTTGCCGGAAAAATGGCACCTGTGTTTTTTGGGTCAGCCCTCAATAATTTTGGCGTCAAAGAGCTGTTGGATTGTTTTTTAGACATTGCACCATCACCACGCCCTGTGCAAGCCGAAGAGCGAACAGTCAATCCTTACGAAGAGGCGTTCACGGGATTTGTGTTTAAAATACACGCCAATATGGATCCCAATCATCGCTCGTGCATTGCATTCGTGAAAGTTTGTTCCGGACGATTTGAGCGCAATGTCAATTATAAACATGTGCGTTTGCAGCGCCCGCTAAAATTTTCTTCGCCCACAGCCTTTATGGCACAGAAGAAAGAGATTTTAGACGAAGCATTTGCCGGCGATATTGTTGGACTTCCCGATAATGGCAATTTTAAAATTGGCGACACGCTGACAAGTGGCGAAGTGCTTCACTTCAAGGGATTACCAAGTTTCTCGCCCGAGATGTTTAAATACATCGAAAATGCCGACCCCATGAAATCAAAACAACTACAAAAGGGTATTGAGCAGTTGATGGATGAAGGCGTAGCACAGCTTTTTGTCAATCAATTTAACAATCGAAAAATAATTGGAACTGTTGGACAATTGCAATTTGAGGTAATTCAATATCGATTGCTTCATGAATACGGAGCTCAATGTAAATGGGAGCCCATCTCTTTGTATAAAGCCTGTTGGATTGAGAGCGATGATGTTGAGCAACTGGCAGATTTCAAAAAAAGAAAATATCAGTTTATTGCGCACGACAAGCAAGGGCGCGATGTTTTTCTTGCCGAGTCCAACTATATGCTGATGATGGCACAACAGGATTTTAAAAATATCCGCTTTCATTTTAGTTCTGAATATTAAATTTCCCGGTTCGTCGTTTTTTTAATAAAAAGCAACATCGATAATATCGTAATCATCCCAAATCCGTCGTCTTTTAGTTCTCCCTTGTTTTTTCGATCTTTGTCGAAAAAAACGAAATGTTTAGTTTAAATGAAAGCAATCGGTTTGTGTTGTGTATGCAAGGCGTTGATTTGCGTAAGGGCATAGACGGTTTGTGCGGATGTATCCGACAACTGTCTTTACTCCCTACGAGCGGCGATGTTTACGTGTTTGTGAATAAAAATCGCAATACGATGAAATTGGTTCATTGGGAGCGTGGCGGTTTTGTGATTTACCATAAACGTTTGGAATCGGGTCGCCTCAGTCATAAGATTTTTCAAGGAAAAGGAGCGCGTTTCGGCATTCTTCGATGGGATGAATTGCTGCTTTTAATTGAAGGCATCAGTCCTAAAACAAGGCGAAGAAAACGCTATAATTT
>JAEZZZ010000141.1 GCA_023418255.1 Bacteroidota bacterium | reverse complement strand
TGTTTTTGCGGAGTAAGAAACGTTCAAAAAACAATCATCGAATTAGAAAATAGTAAAACCATTCATCCCACAGAGGAAAAGAGGGGCAAAGAAAATGGAAAGTGTTCTTCATGAATAATGCGGGTTAGAAAGCTTGAATCAAGCAAAAATCAGCAAAGATGAAGATATCAATATCCTATCAACCATCACAAGATACAACTCATCCAACCAAATAGTCGTAGAGACACCTATTGGTCTGAATTATATCAATATGTACAAACCGGACGGTACGTTTTCAAAAACAATCTGCATGGGTGACAAATTAAACAGCATCGAACAGATTGAAGCTACTCACCGATGGGATAGATTGTTTACTTTTGAAGATTTGCGTTTTTATGAAAAATTTTGGGGTGTTTTGTATATAAACGAAACAGCCAAAGATTATCAATTGGGACGAAAAAACCGACCGATTATCTATTTGTTTGACTGGACGGGCAGCCCAATAGCTGAATTGAAATTGAAAGAGCCGGCAACTTCATTTGACATCAACATGAACAGGGGTGAACTGCTTGCACTTGATAATCAAACCGATCGGTTTTTCAAATACGATATTTCAGAAATCTTTTCAAAACTAAAAAAATAATCAATGATGTATAAAAAGCTATCACGCCATCTTGTTTTCATACATTTAATTTTTGCTATTTCGATTGCTCTATCGTGCAATAGAGGTACCAATCCCAATCGAACAACGGATATCTATATCGACTTCTCGGATATTGAAACCGTAGATTTGTCGCAAGCACAAAAAGTGCATTTAGAATTTACGGATCATTCCATCATCCGAAGTGTAGATAATATGGTTTTAACCGAGGATAGCAACTATCTGATTCTGTCGGGGCAAGACTTGTTTGTCTTTGATAAAAACGGCACATTCAAAAATCGAATTGGCAGTAAGGGGCAAGGACCAATGGAATTCAAACATTTAGCTTCGTTTTTTCTCAAAAATATGGAAGTGGTTATTTACGACCACATGGCAAGAAAGTTAATTTCATATGACACAAGAGGGAACTTTCTGCATTCAACCTCTATAAAAAATCGGTACAATGTTGAAACAACACCAAATTATATTTATCCGATATCCAACAAAAGATTTCTTGCCAGTAACTTTTACGGCAGCGACGAGGAACAACGTCCCAGTTACAGTATATTGGATGAGGACTATCGGGTCATCGCAACATCTGAAGGTCGCTATTTAAAGAGCGGACTAACCGTAATGAATAAGTTTTTCGCTAATGAGGAATTCACCCTGATTTGGGAAGTACTGAACGACACCATACTGGCAGTAGATAACAACAATACATTCTACGCAAAATATCGCGTCGATTTCAACAAAAAAGCCATTCCTGAAAGTGTAAAAAAGTGGGATATTTACGATGCCATTGCCTTTTGCAACAAGCCGGAAAACGCGCAAAAATATGCCACTCTGATTCGTTCTGTTTCGGAAGATAAGGAATATGTGCGATTTATATTTGCCTATAACCACAACACCTTCTATACAAAATATGACAAAACAAAAGCTCGTGCCAAAACATATAAACTTGTAGATGATTCAGGAACCATTGGGCCAATCATATATCTGCACAACAAACACCTTATCGTTCCGATAAACAACTCGGACGATTCGCACAATCCCACGTTGGCAATTGTTGATGAAACGGATTTATAGCCGATTGTACATCATGGATATAGGTTGTGAAGCAATAGAAATAACAAAATGAGAGCTACAATGCATTGTCAACTTCCGGTAAAAAGATGTTGCAGAGGGATATTAAATGTTGTGATTGACATAAAAAAACGGAATAAAATAGAACAAGCTATTTGCAGATTAAAAAAATAGCCTTATCTTTGCAGCCCTAAAAGTTTTATTATTAATAACGTAATATTTATGTATTTAGATTCTGAAAAAAAGAAAGAAATCTTCGCTAAATACGGGAAGTCTAACACTGATACTGGCTCACCGGAAGCACAGATAGCATTGTTTTCATACCGTATTTCGCATTTGACGGAACACTTAAAGTCAAATAAGAAAGATTATAACACAGAGCGCTCATTGAGAATTTTAGTAGGTAAACGACGCAGATTGCTCGACTACCTTATCGAAAAAGATATCGAAAGATACCGTGCAATCATCAAGGAATTGGGTATAAGAAAATAAAATTCTCAAAAAAAGAGATGAAAAGAGCAAACGATTATCTGTTTGCTCTTTTTTCACACATACACTCATGCGCTATACAACAGTACATTACAAGACATAAGCAATTGTTCACACTCAAAAACATATTATAAAACTATGTTTTATAATATGTTTTTTTATTTGGAAAGACAATAAGCGTAGCTTACCTTTGTAGCGATAACCTAAAACAATCTTTTTTACCTTAACGCTAATATCTGTATTAACCGAAGACAAAAGAGGCCATCTAATCCTAGGTGGTCTTTTTTTTATCTCATATAAAAAAAGATTTACAGAACGTTATATAATATTTATTAACGTTTTAATAGAAGAAAAAAGCCTATTTTTGCGACAAACTTATTTTTATCATATTAAACAAATTACATCAAAAAATGAAAAAACAGTTTAAACATCTCGCCATGATTGTTGCTTTATGTGCAAGCACATTGGCGATACACGCGCAACAAATGCCACCCATTCCGGTGGACAAACAGGTGCGTATCGGAAAATTAGACAACGGGTTAACGTATTATATTCGTGAAAACAAACAGCCCGAAAACCGTGCCAACTTTTATATTGTACAAAAAGTGGGTTCAATCCTCGAAGAAGAAAGCCAACGAGGCTTGGCGCATTTTCTGGAACACATGGCATTTCACGGTTCCACACACTTTCCCGAAGATGAAACCGGTCACGGCATCATCTCATACCTAGAAACCATTGGCGTGAAATTCGGCACCAATTTGAATGCCGCGACCGGCATGGACGAGACCATTTACAACATCAACGATGTACCGGTGAATACACCCGGCGCGCTGAAATCGTGCTTGCTGATTCTTCATGATTGGTCGAATGCACTTTTTCTTCGCGAAAAAGATATCGACAAAGAGCGCAAAGTGATACACGAAGAGTGGCGCACTCGCCGCAGCGGACAGATGCGCATTTTGGATTCCATCGCCCCCATCATCTTCAAAGACAGTAAATACGCACATCGCATGCCCATCGGCTTGATGAGCGTGGTAGACAACTTCGAGCCGCAAGTGCTGCGTGATTATTATCACAAATGGTATCGTCCCGATTTGCAAGGAATAATCATTGTTGGAGACATTGATGCCGACGAAGTGGAAAAAGAGATAAAAACCATTTTCTCATCCATCCCCAAACCGGAGAATCCGGCAGAACGCGTGTATGAACAAATCCCTGACAACGATGAGCCACTGGTGGCTATCGGTGCCGACAAAGAGATGCCATCCAACACCATCTATTTGGCATATAAGCGAAATCAGATTCCCGCGGCAGCCAAGGCAACCATGGATTATCTTATCTACAACTATGCCACACACATGATTGTGCAGATGCTTAATGACCGCTATCAAGAGATGTTGCAAAAAAGCGATGCGCCTTTTGCCTATGCTGTCGCAATAAACGGTCCCTATTTTGGTGTCGGAACAAAAAATGCGTTGCAAGTGATTGGGATGCCTAAGCCAAACGGTTTTGAAACAACCATTTCGGCGATGCTACGCGAAATGAAAAGAGCACGCGATTTTGGATTCACCGAAGGCGAATATGAACGTGCCAAAGCCACTTTTTTAAGTCAAGTGGAAAAACTGTATAACGAGCGAGACAAGCAACAAAACAGTTTTTATGTAGGACGATATGTGGAACATTTCCTCAAAAATGAGCCCATCCCTTCTATTGAAGACACATACAATATTTACAATCAGCTGGTACCTAACATTCCTTTGGCGGCAATCAACCAGATTATGCAGCAACTGATTACCGACAAAAACCGTGTGGTAACGCTGATGGGCAATGAAAAAGACAAAGCCTCTTTCCCTTCGGAAAGCAAAATAGCTGAAATCATTCGCGCCACCGATACCGAAGAGCTGGCGGCATACGAAGACAATACGGTGAAAGAACCACTATTGGCAATGCTTCCGGCGAAAGGATCAGTTATCAAAGAGGAGAAAAACAGTGCCAAAGGCACCACCGCGTGGACGCTGAGCAATGGCGCCAAAGTGATTGTGAAAACAACCGACTATAAAAAAGATGAAATCTTGGTCAATGGATTTGCCCTTGGCGGCTCGTCGGTAATCGACAACCAATATGTGGCAGAAATCAAACTGATGGACGATGTGGCATCAATAGGCGGACTGGGAAAATTCAGCGCCACCGATTTGAAGAAAAATCTGTCGGGAAAAAATGTAGATATTCATTTTAAAGTGGGACTATATAACGAAAGCATCAACGGCAGCAGCAGCGTGAAAGATTTGGAAACACTGATGCAGCTCATCTATCTAAACTTCACCGATGTACGTAAAGACGACGAAGCTTATAAATCTATGGCGCAACGTCTTAAAGGCATATTGGCTACGCTGGCGAACAATCCCGACATCATCTTCAACGATTCGTTGATGAGCACGGTGTATATGAACAATCCGCGTTTTGCGATGCCAACCGTGCAGGAGATTGACGCGGTAAATTATGATACCTTATTGAAATTGTATAAAGAGCGTTTTGCCAATCCCTCGGATTTCACCTTCACGTTTGTAGGAAATGTTTCCGAAGATGAATTGAAACCGTTGGTAGAGCAATACATTGCGTCACTTCCCAATCGCCTTCCGACACGCGAACCGACACTGCGCGAAATTCCGACACGCAAAGGCGTGTGCAACAACCACTTCACACGCGCAATGGAAACGCCCAAAGCAACCACAGCTATCATTCATACAGGCAAAATGAAGTATGATGTCGAAAATCTAGTGATGCTCAGCGCCTTAGGACAGCTCTTTGAAATGGAATTTACCGACAAAATTCGTGAGAAAGAGGGCGGCACATACGGTGTGAGCGTTCGCTACGAACCGGAAAAACTGCCCAAAGAGGGTTTCACATTGCAGTTTCAGTTTGATGCTGATCCGGCACGTCGTGTGGCGTTGGTAGAAGCGATGAACAACATTACCGCTCAGATGCAGCAAAACGGTCCCGACGCGCAAATGTTGCAAAAAGTGAAAGAGTATATGCTGAAACAGCATACCGACAACTTGAAAAAGAACTATTACGCACTCAAAAACACATGGCAATATTATGTGTATGGTGTGGATTTGGAGAAAGATTATGAAAAATATGTAAACGAATTGACCGTGGAGTCGGTGAAAGCGTTTGCGCATAAACTTCTCTCACAAAACAACCGCATCGAAGTTTCGATGAGCAGTAAATAATAGTTGTTAGCCGTTGGCTTTTGGCTTTTAGCCACGATTCATTTTATAATTTTTGTCCCTTGTTGCAATTACGTAAACAAGGGACAATTTTCGTATAGGGACAAGCGAATTCCAACTTACTTGAAATTATGAAGCCGAATTGATTAAAATGCTACTTTAATTAATTTTTTTGCCGAAGTGCAATTTTATTTCACTCTGCGCCGCTAATTTTGCTGTGTAATTAAATCGGAACAAGTGCGCACAGTGAAGAAATAATTACAACAAACAATTTTAGTATTAACAAGTTAAATTAATTTTGTAAAATGAAAAATTTAGAATTTGTAGAGCTCAATGCTCAGGAATTGGAAGAGGT
>JAEZZZ010000119.1 GCA_023418255.1 Bacteroidota bacterium | reverse complement strand
GCCATAGGTTATCCATTCTAAACGCGACGCAACTTAACGAATGAAAGCCTGACAACACTAGACATACACTGTCTCATTAAAGAATATATGCGGTTCACGCCCCATCATTCCATAAACAGAAACTGCGCGGACAAGAAGGTCTATGAATAACGGCTTACTCAATGCCTTTTTTCTTTAAGAAGGGAGGATAAGAGCATTAGAGCATCTTTTAAAGTAATCATCCCAAATCCGCCGTCCTTTAGCTCTCCCTTGTTTTTTCGATCTTTGTCGAAAAAAAATAAAATGTTTAGTTTAAATGAAAGCAATCGGTTTGTGTTGTGTATGCAAGCCGATGTCTCCCCTCATGAATGGCTTACATCCACTTTAAAGAAAATCCCCACTCTGCAAACTCCTATCAATTGGGAAGAACTCCTCCCTTAAACCGTTTACACAAAACCCAATTAATTGATACCGTATTACGTGAATCACTGCAATACGGTCGATTTGGGATGCTTACAATGAACCTTTCGGAAATAGGTTCTTTAAAGAAAAGATGTGAGCCCTTTGCAAGTAAACATTTTTGATCGGTCACAACTTTTTGGGCGTTTTTATGCCAATATCTCATCTTATTTTCCGTGATTTATCGATACGAAGGAAAATAAAAAGCAAAATAGTAAATCCCCACAACGATGAACCTCCATAGCTAAAAAATGGCAACGGAATGCCGATGACCGGCATAATACCAATAACCATGCCTATGTTGACAAGCAAATGAAAAAGGAATACGCAAGCAACAGCATATCCATAAACACGACCAAATGTAGAAGTTTGCCTTTCCGCCAAATGAATGAGTCGCAAGATAAATATTACGAAGAGCAATAAGATTAAGGTTGAGCCTATAAAGCCATGCTCTTCGCCGATAGTACAAAAAATAAAATCGGTATCTTGCTCGGGCACATACTTCAATTTTGTTTGCGTTCCATTCAAAAAACCTTTACCGGTCAATCCTCCCGAACCAATAGCAATTTTTGATTGTCCCACGTGATAACCCGAACCTCGTAAATCCTGCTCCATTCCCAACGTTACTTTTATTCTCATTTGCTGATGAGGCTGCAGAACGTTATAAAACACATATTCTGCCGACTCTAAAAAGACAAAGGAGCCAATAACAAACATCAATACGTAGAAATAGATTTTTTTTCTGTATCGCAAAAAAAGCCATATCAAAAAAAGCAGAACAGCCATCATCGCAATGAGGGCTACCAAGCCGTAATCAATATTTTCAACAAGGAAACTTAGCAGAAAACCTCCGGCAAAAATTGCCCCCCCTACTAAAAAAACGGTAACAGCTGTTTTTTTATATTTGCTTCGAGCCCAAATAATGCCGGCTGCCGAAACAATGATACAAGCAACAGAAATAATTTCTCCAAGAGAAAACAGTCCAATTTGAGTATCAGAGAACTTGATGCCTAAAATAAAATAAAGAATGGCGGAAATGCCCATAAAGAGAATGCTGCCGGGCAGTCCCTCACGATAAAGCATCAATACAAAACTTAAATAGACCAACGCTGTTCCGGTTTCACTTTGCATGATTACCAACAGCGTGGGTAACAAAATGATTCCGGCAACAATCAATAAGCTCTTGCGCCTCATCAGCTCAAACCCATATATGTTGAACACCTTTGCCAATGCCAATGCAATCACAAACTTAACAAATTCAGCAGGTTGCAAACGAATAGGACCCAGCACTAGCCAAGAGCGTGATCCGTTGATGTCAGGCGCGACTGCCAATGTGACCGGCAATACAAAAATAGCGAATAGATAAAACACAAAAGCATAGGTTTCATAAAAACCGACTTCTATTTTCATCAAAACAAATGCCAACAAAAGCGAAGTCCCTATCCACACAAGTTGCGTGCCGGCTCTTCCTGACAAGTCAAACAGTTCAACGGTATTTTCAAGATCATAGCTGGCAGCATATATATTGAGCCAGCCAAGCAACACAAAGGTCAGATAGAAAATTACCGTTCCCCAATCGATGTGTCCACGTTTCGATATGCTACTTGACCATTCAATCATTTTCAACATAAGTTTCCCTTTTTGATGAATTTGCCGGCAAATTGCGGGTATAGAAGTAGGGAAGAATAGATCGATTTATAACACTCTGTTCCAACCCTTTATCTTCTTCCGGAATCTCACCATTGAAGAATTTCTGCAACATCAAACGAGCAATCGGAACAGCGTTAGTCGCCCCAAAGCCCCCATTCTCAACCAACACGGCAATAGCAACTTGTGGATTGTCTTTGGGCGCAAATCCGATAAAAAGCGAGTGATCTTCGCCGTGTGGATTCTCAGACGTACCTGTTTTACCACACACTTGTACAGCAGGAGCCAAATTTATTCTTCTACAGGTTCCATGTGTTACAGCATCGGCCATTCCATTTACTATCAGCTCGAAATGTTCCTTCCCTATCCCACTCTCTCTTCTGGTGGTATACGGTTCTTGAAGTGGCAGTCCTTTTCGCTCTTTCACAATATGAGGGGTATAAAAATATCCCCTATTGGCTGTTAGGGCTGCAAAATTTGCCAATTGCAAGGGGGTTGTCAATATTTCGCCCTGCCCGATAGCGATGGATATGATGTTGTGGGCATTCCAATTATTGTTATTCAGTACTTTGGTGTAGAATTTGCTGTTAGGGATAAAACCCCGTTTTTCAGATGGCAAATCGACCCCCAACTTATAACCGAAACCCATGTCCACCAGGTGGTTTTTCCACACTTCAAACGCATCAGAGACATTGCCATATTTGTTTCGTGCACTTAACATGTAATTCAGTCCGTAGCAAAAGAAAGCATTGCAGGAGGTGGCAATAGCGTATTGAATACTCAATGGTGAGGCATGCCCGTGACAACCGGGACGACCTCCCAATGGCGGATATCCATGATAACACGTAAAACGGGTGTGCTCTTGAATGATATTTTCTTGTAAGAAAATGAGTCCTTGCGTAGGTTTAAAAGTAGAACCCGGCGGGTAAGTCCCGCCTATTGCACGGTTTATGAGTGGTTTAAACGGGTTTTGTTCCAATGCAATATAATTTTTGCCAAACTCCTTTCCGGTCAATAACGAGGGATCGTATGTAGGCGATGAAACCATTGATAGGATTTCGCCTGTTTTTGGCTCTATCATTACGATGCTTCCGACCTTATTCTGCATTAATCGCTCGCCATACGCCTGTAAGTCGATGTCGATCGAGAGAGTTAAGTCACGTCCCGAAACAGGCAACTTATCTAGCTTGCCATCTTGATAACTTCCCTGTACACGCCCGTGAACATCGCGCAAAAGTACTTCTACCCCTTTTTCGCCGCGCAAATCTTCTTCATGGGAGAGCTCAACTCCTGATTTTCCTACATAGTCGCCGCGCACATAATAAGGGTCAGCCGCCATTTTATTTTTGTCCACTTCCGCCAGATAACCAAGAATCAGTCCCATATGTGGATACTTATATTGCCGTTGCGTACGTCCTTGAATATATACTCCGGGAAACTTATAAAGTTTTTCTTGCAACAATCCATACTCTTTAACATCTAATTGTGACATAAACATTTGCGGAGTATAGGAAGAGTATCCGGGGTTTTTGCGCGGATCGCGCATATCATTGTTTAATGTGTAAAATTGCGCCGTATCAATTCCTAAAGTGTGACAAAAATCCAGCGTGTCAAAATTTCGCATTTCACGTACAACCATCATCACGTCGTAGGTAGGGTGGTTGTACACCAGCAGCTCTCCATTGCGGTCGTAAATACTGCCGCGCGCGGGGTAGAGTGTCTTTCGTAAGAAAGCGTTGCTGTTGGCAAAATCCCGATACTGTGGACTTAATATCTGCAAACGAAAAAGTTGCACAACATATACAATAAAAAAGAGCAGAATGATTCCTGCAATAACATATTTTCTTTTGAAAAAATCTTTTTTATTATTCACGCTTAACTGTGTTAAAAATAAGACTATCAATAGCGAAAATAAGGATGAGTGACAATGCGGCAGATGACACTATGCGTAACAACGTTTGTTTGAGGTTGAAAAGCGTGAACGATTCAATAAAAAACAGAATCGTAAGATGGAGCACCACAAAAAAGAGACAAAATCGCACAAACGAGCCGGAAGAAACATACATGCCCGGAATAAAGTCTTCATAATCCTCACGCGAAGAAAAAGCACTCAACATCGGCTTCCTAAAACAAGCTACCAGCGTAGTAGCAGCAGCGTTCATCCCTGGCGTGTTCATGAAAACATCAACGCATAAGCCTAATAAAAATGCTGATATGATTACAAAAAATAGATTCCGGCCTAGAGGGAGTTTGATAAGAAAATAGATATATAAAATAGGGGTTGCATAACCAAACAGTGTAATGTGATTAAACAAAAGAACCTGCATCAGCACGACCGATACAAACGTAAAAAACTCATATATATATCGAAGTTTCACGACTGAATAGCTTGTTCTAATGTTTGTTGTTCTTCAAATAATTTATCTCTTATTATAAGTACATTATGCAGCGAATGAAAGTCAGTGGAAAGTGCGACATTGTATGAGTTAAAAAAATCATTTTTAGAGCGCACAGGTTCAGTTACCACTCCAATAATCAAGTTTTTAGGGAATATCCGTGAAAAACTGCTCAACACAGTATCTCCTTTAACAAAAGTCTCATGCTTAGGCAACTCTCCCAGCTGCACACATCGGATATCTTTGCCATTCCAGGATATAGAGCCATGATTTTGCGATTGCTTCAATTTTGCACTCAATCTAAATTTAGGATGTATCACAGGGATGACAACCGACAGATGTTTTGACACCGACGAAACAACACCTACAATTCCACTCTGTGAAATAACTCCCATATCGGGTTTTACTCCATCGTTAGTCCCTTTGTTGAGTGTTATAAAATTATTAGCTCCTGAGATGGTTAAATTAACCACTTCGGCTGCAATGAATGTAAATCGTGACCGCGACACCGAATCCAGATCAAATGCCTGAGTATGGTAAGGAGGTGTCGATAATGAATCTTCTACCGCTACATCAAGATAACTCTTTAGCCGATACAATTCGTTTTGTAACATTTCGTTCCAGCGACTTAATTCTTCGTTGTTTTTTCGAAAGTAAAAAAAAGAAGAAATCTGTTGCGAGGTAGAGTAAAACCATCCCGTTACACGATTTGCCGAAGAGAGATATACGCTGCGCTGATAGGGATTATCTTTAAAAACTAAGTAGAAACTGATTGTTAGCAGCACAACGGCTACAAACCATACACTATTTTTAATTAAAAAATTTATCAGATGCTTCATATATCAATTTGCTACCGCAAAAATAGAGCGTCAATGCAAAACAAGAAAATAAATGGTTAGTTACCGCATCAAGAAATTAAATTTATCAATATTTTTTAGAGCGACACCTGTTCCTTTTGCTACAACATGCAGTGGATCATCTACCACTTTAAACGGAATACCAATTTTATCAGACAAGCGCTTGTCTAAACCTCGTAGCAAAGCACCACCACCTGTGAGGTAGATACCATTTCGAACAATATCAGCATACAATTCGGGTGGTGTCTGTTCTAACGCATTCAATACGGCAGAATCCACTTTAGATATTGACTTCTCTAAACAATGCGCGATCTCTTGATATGAGAGTGGTACATCCATCGGCAACGATGTCATACGATTAGGTCCATGCACGACATAATCTTCAGGTGGATTATCTAGCTCCATCAATACAGCACCAACATTTATTTTTATTTCTTCGGCCGTGCGTTCTCCCACTTTCATATTGTGTTGACGTCCCATATAATCCATAATATCTTCGGTGAGGTCGTCACCCGCCACTTTAATGGATTTGTTGGTCACAATTCCTCCCAATGAAATGACGGCAATCTCTGTCGTTCCACCACCTATATCCACAATCATATTGCCCTCAGGTGCTTCTACATCAAGACCAATACCTAATGCAGCAGCCATTGGTTCAAAAAGCATATAAACATCGCGTCCGCCCGCATGCTCAGAAGAGTCGCGCACAGCACGAATTTCGACTTCTGTACTCCCCGATGGGATGCAAATGACCACTCGCAGAGATGGTGCGATGAAACGGCGTTTGTTTTTGTTTGCCATTTTTATCATTCCTCGAATCATCTGTTCGGCAGCGTTAAAATCGGCAATCACTCCATCTCGCAATGGCCGTACTGTGCGAATATTTTCGTGTGTTTTGCCATGCATTTGTCGCGCTTTTTCTCCTAATGCAATCATTCGATCAGTCTTGCGATCCAAAGCAACAATGGAAGGTTCGTCCAATAAGATCTTTCCATTGCTATCTAAGATTACGGAATTGGCAGTGCCAAGGTCCATTGCCAACTGCTGTGTAAAAGAAAATAATCCCATAATTATATCTATTTTATCTGTTTACAAATTTAGAAAGAGAGGTTTACGCTAAAAAATCAGCTTTTGTTCTGTCTCTTGATTTATTTTTTATTATTAATGTTTGAAATGTCGTATTCCGGTGAATACCATCGACACTCCATGTTCATTGCAATAAGTAATAGAGTCGTTGTCTTTGATAGAACCGCCGGGTTGTACTACAGCCGTGATTCCTGCTCGATGTGCTATTTCAACACAATCGGGGAAAGGAAAAAACGCATCGCTTGCCATCACGGCTCCCGTTAAATCGAAGCCAAATGAATGTGCCTTTTCAATGGCTTGTTTGAGTGCATCTACCCGAGAGGTTTGCCCTGTTCCACTTGCTAAAAGTTGCTTGTTTTTAACCAACACAATGGCGTTTGACTTGGTATGCTTAACCAATATGTTGGCAAACACAAGATCTTCTATCTCTTGCTGCGAAGGTGATATGTTGGTTACTGTTTTCATCTCTGGGGCACGCTCAACACTCAAATCTTTATCTTGCACTAATATTCCGTTTAGCGCGGAGCGATATTGAGTTGTATTGGTCTTTTTCTTTTCGTTTTTGTGTAGAAGAATAATTCGATTTTTCTTCATACACAACACATCTAATGCTTCTTTGTCAAATGACGGGGCTATGAGAACTTCAAAAAATATTTCGTTTATTGCCGCAGCAGCCTGTTTGTCTATCTTGCCGTTTGTTATTATAATGCCACCAAATGCTGAAACCGGATCACCCGCAAGAGCATCGTGCCAAGCATCTAAAACCGTCGAGCGACAAGCCATTCCACATGCATTGTTGTGCTTCAAAATGGCGACCGCCGTTTCGTCAAAATCTTCTATGAGGGATAGAGCTGCGTCTATATCCAGCAAATTATTGTATGAAATTTCCTTGCCATGCAGTTGTTTAAAAAGACACTCGAAATTGCCATAAAAATGTGCCGATTGATGCGGATTTTCACCATATCTCAACTCCTTTACCTGAGTATAGGTAAGATTGGGTAAAGCGTTTTTTTCATCGCTCCAACCAAAATATCCTGCAATAGATGAATCATAAGAACTGGTCACTCCGAAAGCCTCTTTTGCAAATGACTTTCTGTCTTCCCTATTCGTTGTTCCATGCTTTGAATTCAACAATTCCAGCAAAGCAGGATATTGTTTTTTGGAAGCTACAATAAGTACATCGTTGAAATTTTTCGCGGCTCCACGAATCAAAGAAACACCTCCAATATCGATTTTTTCAATGATGTCAGTTTCAGAACTTCCGCTACGTACGGTTTCTTCAAAAGGATATAAATCAACAATTACCAAGTCAATGGATGGGATATCATATGCTTTCACCTGTTTTTTATCGCTCTCTTCTTGGCGGCGGTACAATATTCCTCCAAATATTTTGGGATGCAAAGTTTTTACTCTCCCACCCAAAATTGGTGGATAGCCCGTAACATCTTCTACCAACTCGCATTCGTAACCCAACGACTCTATATAGTTGTGGGTTCCACCGGTAGAAATAAATCTTACATGTAGATCATTTAAAACTCGTAATATCTCATTCAATCCATTTTTATTATAAACCGAAATGAGAGCTCTGTTGATTTTCCGAGACATACCTTTTGTATATTACATTTTTAAAATAAAGAATACAAAGGTAAGAAATCTATCGCTATTCTAAGTGTTCACATGGTAAGTTTTACATTTTTTTGCTCAAATCATAAAAAACCATAGAGAATCAAACAAAGACAACTAAATAAAACGGGAACAATCATTTATTTTCACAACAAATTACACACCGATAGCACCAGCAAGTTTAAAATCTGGGATTTTATGCACGTGTGGGTATATCGCACGTAATCAGAGGAATGACTCATCGCAATAGACGGGGTTCAAAAGAAAACTTTCTTTTGAACCCCGTCTATATGCATTATAAAAACTTCTTAAAGGCAAATTACTTTACTTCCCATCCAAGAGCACTCGCGCCAAGTACGGCAGCGTCACTTTCTTTCAATTCAGAAAAGAGCAGCTTAACCTTATCTTTATAAATTTGCAATAAATTCCGCTCCATGCTTTCACGGATAGGATCCATAATCAGATCACCCGCTTTGGAAAGCCCGCCGAAAAGGATGATGGCTTCAGGACTTGAAAAAGCGACAAAATCGGCAAATGCTTCACCCAACATTTCGCCGGTATAGCGGAAAATATCTTGTGCCATTTTATCACCGGCATTCGCTGCATCTGCCACATCTTTGGATGTAATATCTTCAACCGGGATGTTGCGCAACAAAGTCTTTTCGTTAGGACGCAAGTCCATATATTCACGAGCAGTGCGTGCAACACCTGTTGCAGACGTATAGGTTTCCAAACAACCGCTTCGTCCACAACCACAAAGACGTCCATTATTGCGACGGATAATAGTATGTCCCAACTCACCGGCAAAACCATCATTACCATACACCAATTGACCGTTGATAACGATACCGCTGCCCACTCCTGTGCCAAGCGTAATGACGATAAAATTTTTCATGCCGCGTGCCGCGCCGTATGTCATCTCACCAATGGCTGCGGCATTAGCGTCATTTGTCAAAGCTACGGGAATTCCAATTTTGTCTTCTAGCAATTGTGCAAATGGAATGACGCCTTTCCATCGAAGATTTGGCGCAAACTCAATGTTGCCATTAAAATAGTTTCCATTAGGCGCGCCCACACCAATTCCTTTTATTTGATCGGTCGGGATAGAGTTTGCCATCAATTTCTGCAATGCACCCGCCAACTCATCAATATAGTCATTAACATCGCTGTGACGCCCTGTTTTGATACTATCGCTTTTAATTATTTGACCACGTCTATCAACAATTCCAAATTTTGTGTTTGTACCGCCTACGTCGATACCAATTGCATACGGTTTATCCATGTCCTTTTATTTTTAATGATTACTCAATTGCATTTATTTATTTTATCCACAAAAATACACTTTTTTTGATACTTTCAATCACTTTTATCCATTTATTCTCTTTATTTGATTTATACGACTGGCAAATTAAATGTGAGTTCAATTAATAAACACACCTACTAGTTGAAGATAAATGGCTAATTTTATCGGACAAAGGAAGAGAAAAATTTTTCTTCACTTTGGGACGATTGGATAAAAGTTATATTTTTGTCTTCGTGACAAAAAATTTAATCATGAAACATTAACCGAGAGACAAAGGTAGATAATTTAGACCTTATATAGCCGATTCTTAAAAACACCTAACATGCATTGAAACACAACACAAATTAACAGAAGACCAAGAAAACATTTTGGTTTTGAAAAACCTTTCAAGTATTTTTACAAATAAACACCCATGTATATCCCTAAAAAGATTATCTTTTTGGAGAAATAAACAGATATTCATAAGTATATTTTCCAACTTAATTTGAATTTATAAAGAACGACAAAATGCTTTCACTTTTCGCCAAGTTACCAAATCTCGCCAACTCTTATTTATCCATGTGATCTATCGCTTCCACCAGCCGCACAAACTCGCGACGATAGCCGTTGGGGTCGTTGATTAATCCTTTACGGGCCAATTCGAGCACTGTCGCGTAGGTGGTATTAGCTTTGAAATCGCTCTCGCGAAGCAGTTGTCCAAACATAGCTACAGCCATAGCGAAATTAAAATCGGGCGACACGTTGAGTTTCGCGTTGTTTGCCAAAACAGGAACCTCCAATTTCCTGCTCAAATTTTCATCCGGTTTTTTATAACGAAGTTTTACGGTGAGCAACTCTTTCGAGTCGATAAATTTAGGCAATGATGCATCGCTTTTCGTTTGCTGATATTTCAGTTTGTCCACACTGCCCATAGGCATATCAACACCAACGGGAACAATTTCGTAGAGTGCCGTAACGGTATGCCCTGCGCCTAACTCGCCCGCGTCCTTAGTATCGTCGTTAAAATCTTCGTCGTTGAGCAATCGGGTTTCGTAGCCAATCAACCGATAAGCGTTTACGAAGTTTGGATTAAATTCCACCTGCAATTTCACATCTTTGGCGACGGCATACATAGTGCCACCAAACTCGTTTACCAACACTTTGTTGGCTTCCTGCAGATTATCGATATAGGCGTGATTCCCGTTTCCCTTTTGCGCCAATGTTTGCAATTTGTTGTCCTTGTAATTTCCCATTCCGTAACCAAGAACAGTCAGCAACACGTCCGATTTGCGTTTGGTTTCGATGAGCGACTCCAATTGATCGGAAGACGAAACGCCCACATTAAAATCGCCGTCGGTACACAAAATCACCCGATTATTCCCGCCTTTCACAAAATTCTTTTCAGCAATTTTATACGCCAGCTGAATGCCCGCACCACCCGCGGTTGAGCCACCGGCTTTAAGATTATCCGACGCTTCGATGATTTTTTGTTTATTGGTACCGCTTGTCGATGGTAGTGCTTCACCCGCCGAACCCGCGTAGGTAACGATGGCCACCCTGTCTTTAGCGCGCAGGTTGTTTACCAAGAGCTTCATCGACGATTTTACCAACGGCAATCGATTTGGTCCAAACATCGAACCCGAAACATCAATCAAAAACACGAAATTGCTTGGAGGCAACGTTTCGGAAGGAATTTCGCGTGCTTTCACGCCAATGCGTACCACATGATGTTTGCTGTTCCACGGACACACTGCCTTTTCCGTAACAATATTTATAGGATGCTCGCCTTTTGGTTGTGGATAATTGTAGCTGAAATAGTTAATCATCTCTTCCACTCGAACGGCGTCTTTATCGGGCATCACTCCTTGGTTAATCATCCGCCGAATATTGGCGTACGACGCTCCATCCACATCCAATGAAAATGTTGAAAGCGGATTTTGAACGGCGGAAAGGAATCGGTTTTCTTTAAATGATTCGTATTCTTCGGAACTCATCTCCCGCGGATAAGACGGCTTAATGATTGAAGGCCGGCGATGGAAAACATTTCGGGTCGAAATAGCACTTCCCACCATCATACTCTTTGCTTGCGTGCCAAAACCGACTACCACTTCTTCCAATAATTCTACATCTTGTTTTAAAAAGACATCCGTTATAGCTTTTTTCACTTTTATTTTCTGTGTTGCATATCCAACGTAAGAGACCTCGATCGTTTGCCCTTTATCCGCTTTGAGCCAATATGCCCCGTTGGAATCGGAAATGGTGCTCGAGTTAGTTTCTATCACACGCACTTTTGCTCCTATAATCACACTTTTATCTGCAGCGTCATATATAATGCCGTTTACCGTTCCGCTTTCTGTCGTAAAGATAGGCGGGCTAATCAGCGCATTGTCTTTCTCGGTTAAAAAAATATCTATTTTAGCGTCTGATACTTCTTTTTCAAATGTTTCAAATCCAAGGTAAGAGAACTCAAGTACATCTCCTTTTTGAGCTTTTAACCGATAATTTCCTTTCGAGTCCGACACCACGCATTTATTTTGCCCTTTTACTTTTACTATGGTTGTTGGCAAAGGGCTGCAGTCTTTGCTAGCGTAGACCGTTCCTGTTACCTCCAATTCCTGCGCCGTGGCAGAGAAGATAAATCCTGTAAAAAGTAGAATCATGACGATTCTTTGAATTGTAATTTTCATATTTTTCAATTTTTAATGTTGAATGTTTTCTATATGGATGCAAAAGCACTTGAAATTCCATAACGAAACCGATTTTTTTTTAACTTTGTAATAGATTTTCAATGTGTAATAGAGCGATAATTGATTAAAACCCTAAAAAACATAGCGAATTTTTCCAACGAAGAACTTTTCGATTTATTCCGAAAAAATAATCGGTCAGACTACTTCGGCGAACTTTATCGGCGATACATTCCGATGTTGTACGGATTGTGCCTGAAATATTTGGGCAACGAAGCTGACGCCAAAGACGCTGTGATGGATTTGTTTGAAGAGCTGAATGAAAAGATTACAAAATACGATATAACCAAATTTCACTCATGGCTTTATACCGTGGCTAAAAATCATTGTCTGCAGAAAATTAGAAAAGAGAAACAGACATTTTTTGTGGAAATTAATGACGCGGTTATAGAAAACGGCGACTTTTTCACTCTATTAGATGAGGCGCAGTCGGAAGATGAAAAATCGGCATTGGAGTTTTGCATAAAAGAATTGGGCGTAGAACAGCGAACTAGCATCGAATATTTTTATTATGAAAACAAATCCTACGCCGATATCGTTTCCATTACAGGATATACCCTCGAGAAGGTGAAGAGTTACATTCAGAACGGAAAGCGGAATATAAGAAATTGTATTCTAGGGTTAAAAATGATGAGCGAAAGATCGTAAGCGAAGAGCTAAAGTTCGAAAATAACAATATGTTGACAAGTTGAATTTAAAGGATTACATACTAGGAAAACGGCACGGAAATGAAGCCAATCGGTTAGAGCGCGAAGCGATGAACGATTCTTTCCTGCAAGATGCCATCGACGGTTTCGATTCGGTGCCGGGCAACCATGCGTCTTCCATCCAAAAGCTTAAAAACGATTTGCGCCACAGCCCAAACGCATTGATAAACGCGTATGGATATGGCCTGCCGCTGCGGTACTCGTTCTTTTGATTGGCATTCCACTCCTGCTTCGCCAAACAGATGTAAAAGAGATTCAGGTTGCCTCTTCTGAATCGGCTAAACAAAAAGTAATTTCGGCTTTTTCGCCACAAAAAGATTCAGTTTTACTTGCCGATAAAATTTTACCTCAAGCACCCGAAGAAGACATTCTTCAAGTAAAACCGGAAGTTCACGAATCGGCTGTTTTAGCGGAGTTGGAAGGAAAAATTCTTTCTCATCAGGCTTCATTGAGGAATACCGAAAATCCGCTGAAAGAAAACATGGGCGATATCGTGATGAAATCCGATGATATAGCACTCAACGAACTGGTTGTAACGGGACATGGAACACAACGAAAAAGGACTATTACAGGTGTTGCAACGTTATCAAAAGAAATTCATCCAACTTTTGGCGAGACTGAATTTAAACAGTATTTTGAAGAACATTACGATAAAACCATTTGTAAAAACAGGTCTATTTCCGCTCAAATTTCTTTCTACGTAAGTAATGATGGACGAATTTCGGAAATACAAATCAACGAATTATCATGCCCCACTCTCGAAACAGAAATAAAACGATTGCTACTCGGCTCGCCGCTATGGAGCAAACGTAATAGAAAAGTAGTGCTGAATCTGGAATTGTAGGAGCGAGAGCTTTTGATAAGGTGTGTTGCCATTTTTTCTTCCTTTGCCATATCTTAACTTGTTGTCCGGTTTTTAGGGAGTATTATAGTGTTTTTATTTTTGTCATATGTTTTTTCCACGAACGGTGCACTTAAAAGATAATCATAACTGATTTTAACGCTTTCCAACGGCTCTGTGCTGTACCTTTCTACCTCTACAACAGGGTAAACCGTTCCGGCTTTGTCAAGATGGTTGAAGATGTTTTCGAAATCGATGGTTCCACTACTTCCTACCTCTTTTTTATCTTTGATATGCAATAGTTTAAATCGACCGGGATATTCATTAAAATAATCTACCGGATTTTTTCCTCCTTCAATCGTCCAATAGACATCCATTTGGAAAAACACTTTATCGGAATCGGTGTGTTGAAGCATATAGTCATACATCACTTTTCCATCGATTTCATTATATTCAAACTGATGATTATGGTATCCAAAAGACAAGCCATGAGCATTGCATTTCTCTCCAATTTGATTAAAATAATCGCAATATGCCTGTAGCTGTTCCAACGTTTGAGGTGTCGGAATCCATGGCATAATAAGATACTTAATTCCGGCTCGTTTATGTGCGTCAATGGCAATATTCCACCATTGCCAAACAGCATACCAATCGATTTTGCTCTCATCATTCTCCAACGGAAGTCCCGCATGTGAAGAGATGATTTTCATCCCGACATCTTCTATCGATTTTTTAAAATCTTCGGGAGATAAACCATAGAATGTACCATCATTAGTATAGCC
>JAEZZZ010000117.1 GCA_023418255.1 Bacteroidota bacterium | reverse complement strand
GCCATAGGTTATCCATTCTAAACGCGACGCAACTTAACGAATGAAAGCCTGACAACACTAGACATACACTGTCTCATTAAAGAATATATGCGGTTCACGCCCCATCATTCCATAAACAGAAACTGCGTGGACAAGAAAATCCATCAATAATGCTTTATTCAATGCTTTTTTTGTGTAAGAAAAGAGGACAGGATCGTAACTTTTGCCTTGAAAAAAAAAATGATTGCTGCCCTGTAAAAAAAACGAAAGTGAATGCTACACGAAAGACTTTTAAACGTAAAAACAACAGCCACTGCGCTGTCGCCCTGTAATTCTCGCCATAAATGGTGCATTTGTCGTATTATCCGAAACCTCCTGTGGTTTTACCCGAAACCTCCTGTGATTTTGCCTGAAACCTCCTGTGGTTTTACCCGAAACCTCCTGTGGTTTTGCCTGAAACCTCCTGTGGTTTTGACCTTTTTCGCATTGTTTAACTTTCATTTCTTCCAAATAGCCCCCTATTTAACGCAAAACAAAAGAGCAAATCCTTCAAAAAAAGACGAAAAAAGATTCCATAAAAAAGTCAAACCTGTTTCTCATCTTCATTGGGTGAAAAAAGCACCAAACAAACGCCATCAAACAATAAATAACGTTAATAAAAGCTTTTAATACATAAATCAACAAGGGTGTATTTTGCGACTCATACATAAAAAAAAAAAAAAAAAAAATTAAAAACACAATTAAAATTAACAGTCGCACGCAGAATGCAAACATACATTAACCTGTTGTTTTTTAAAAACATGGCATATTCACAAAACAATCCTTATGGCATTTTGTAAACACTTTTCATCATGACAATTGCATTTTAAACAGTTAAAAAAGGAAATAATTTACAAAAAACAGATTTAACACTAAAAAATTGTTGTTTTTAAAAAAAGTACTAACTTGCGACACTAAATTAAAACAGCAGGTGATAATTTAAAACAAAAAACACCCGTTTTTATTTAAAGTGTTCTTTTTACGCTTACAGAACTGCGTATTGAAAGCTATTTTGCTTTTTGCGCTTGACACAACGGTTTAACTTCGTCATAAACAACACACATGATGATGTTTGCCTAAGAAAAACAATACTTTACGCATCGTTTTAAACCGGTGCAGAATACAGGTTTCATATCACTTAATTAAAATTTTTTAAATTATGAGAAAAAAAAATTTATTCGCAATTATGATGCTGGCAAGCGTATTGTTCGCGGCCTTTTCGTGCAAAAACGACGAAGTAGAAGATCCCACTCTGACACTATCGGAGATGAGTGTGCAACTGCCAAAGGCAGCTTCTGAAAAATCCATTACGGTGACCACAAACCAAACGGAATGGACAGCTATCGCCAATGCCGATTGGATTCACCTGACACAATCGGGCAACACACTAACCATTAAAGTAGAAGCCAACCCATCTACTGAAAAACGCATGGGCGAGGTAGCTGTTTTGGCAGTAATCGGCAAGAAAATAGAAATTGAACAAGAAGGTTCTGACGTATCGATTGTCGTATTGCCCGACAAGTTTAACGTAAATCAATTTGGCGGAGAATACGTGTTTGATATTGACGCCAACACCAATGACTGGACCGTCGAAACAGACGCGGATTGGGTACAAATAACCGCTAAGCAATTTAAACATGAAATTGTTGTGAACATTGGAGAAAACAAGGCTCGGGAAGATCGCGTAGCCAAGTTGATATTCAAAGCAAAAAATCAAGCCTTAAAGGAATATGTGATTAACCAAGACGGAATAATATACCACATACTTCCTTATATGGAATTTGGACCGGGAGTCGATCCGGGCGATATTGAAAAATTTGAAACAGCCAGATATAGCAAATTGATCGGAGAACCCGGCCTCTTCAGTCAACACTATACATATGAAACTGTAAGTCCCGCTTTTGATCAAGTTGCCTATAAAATCACCGGAGGAAAAAAACTTTATAGTGAAGCTATCGTATTTACGAAAGACAGAGATTTCTTTACCAAAGATAATGGCAAAGAAAAACTGGACTATATTGCAATATTGAAAGAAAACGGTTTTGAAGAAACAGGAAAAGATGTTTTCTTCAATAAAGAAAAAAGAGTGGAAGCTAAAATTATTGTTGCCGCGGACTATCCTCATGTTTTGTATAAGTTTATCCCTGAACAACCAAAAGCATATCCCACATTTGACAAATTCCCATATGGTCTGATTGATTTTGGCAAAGCCAATGATAACGACATTGTAAATTGGGAGGCGGCTAACGGCGGCACATTAAATGAAGAAATTACAAACACAGTTGGTAATAAAACTTACGACGCTCCTCTACCCTGGCTGCATAGAATGTACTTCATGACAAAAGAAGAGCCATTTGTACTTGATCAAACTCTCCAACTATTTGATAATTTAAATTTATGCTTTTTTGATGTGAATGGCGAGCTCTTTTTGACAAATGAATTCAAAAAACTATTAGACAGAGAAGGATTTAATCTTATTACTCAGAAAGGACTTGAATACTATTATTATAGAAAAGACATTAAATTAGTGCTTCTGGTTCGACCTTTCCAACATAAATTATTTGCGAACGGTAAGAGGGTTCTCGCCTTCAATATATGGAAGGAAGATCTGGGTTCTACAAATCTTGAACTCAAAGATATCAGCAATAAATTAAGAGTTGAATAACCTAAATGACAAAAAGAGAGGCTTAAGGGTCAAAGCCTTATAAGTCTCTCTTTTGTTTTTAATTTACAGTATTCAGAACGGATAGCAAGCTGATAGCGCGCACCTCCTACTCCGTATCGGAATATGACCGCATGGGTGAACTGGGTAATTGCGCTTATTTTGCGCGACGCGGAAACTATCGTATTCCCGATAAAGTGATAGAAATAAGGAACATTTACTCTGTTGACAGAGATGATGACCGGTAAGAAAATGCGAGGTGTTTTATTATCTACCAACATTGTGAAAACAAGAGGTTAATGGGTGGAAGATAGTAAAGCATCTCTTAAAAAAAAACATCACGTAATCTCATTTAAGCGACAAAATAATAAGTAATAATCATTAGATAAACAGATCATTTTATGAAAAGAATCATTCCATACGCGCTACTTCTTCTGTTGCTATGCGCATGCTCGAAAAACAATTTAAACGACACCACCATAAGCATCGCGCTCAAAGCCGACAAAGAGATGATGCTGGCAAATGGCAACGACAAAGTAACTTTTACGGTTACCGACCAAACCGGAGCCGACAGAACCTCACAGTCAGAAATAAAGGTAAACGGAGAAGCCATTCAGGGCAACACATTCACCACCACCGAAGAGGGCGATTATGTTGCCGTAGCTGTTTACAAATCCGCCACATCGAACGAAGTGAAAATTCAGGCAAACGCGGCAAAACAACTGCTTTTGACTGCCGACAAAGCCACCATTCTTGCCAACGGCACCGACGAAATAACTTTTGCCGTAACCGATGCCGATGGCAACAACGTAACGGATATGGCAAAAATAAAAGTGAACGGCATACAGATTGCAGGCAATACATACGTCGCGACTCAACCGGGAGAATACAAAGCCATTGCCATGTATGACGAACAACTCTCCAACGAACTGATTTTTCAGGCAAACAAACCGGAAGCCATTATTTTGGCCGCCGACAAAGTGGTAATAGAGAATACCGGCGAAGATAAAGTAACCTTTACCGTAACCAAACCCAACGGAACCGATATCACCAAAGAGTCTAAAATAACAATCAACGATAAAGAAATAGAGGGAAATACATACACCACAACCGAAGTGGGCTCACACTATGCCATAGCGACTTGGAACGGAAACAAATCCAACTCCATAGTTATCAAATCAAAAGAGCCGACAAAATATGGGTTGGCTATCATATTGAGTAAACCAGCATTTGTGTGCGACAACATCGACATGGTAACATTTACCTGCCTAAACACACTCGACAACAACAACGACTTAACCGACGAAACCACCTTCTACGTGGATGGAAAGGCCATCGAAGGAAACTTTTTACAAGCTTCCGCGCCGGGAGAATTTATCATAACCGCGAAATATAAAACGTATGAGGCACCGGCAGTAAAAGTAACGGCGCAGAAAGAGTTTGTGGCCACTCCCAAAGTATTTGCCGAAGATTTTACCGGCACATGGTGTCCCTATTGCCCGCGTTGTATTTTTATGCTCAACGACGCGATTAAAACGGGCAAAGCAGTTGGACTGGGAATGCATGTAGGGAACGACCCATTTGCTACAGCAGATGCAAACAAGTTAGCTAATTTTTTAGCTGTTGAAGGCTTCCCGACAATTGTTATCGATCGCGATAAAACAAAGCATATTAGTGGAGGAACAGCTTCAACCATCACCAACCATCAAAAGAAAGAGGTGGGTGTTGGCATTGCCTTGAGCGCCAAAATAGAAGGGAACAACATTGTGGCAACTGCTCGGTTCATGTCGAACAAAAGTTATCTCGACGCCAACTGCGTAGTTATCTTAGCAGAGAACAAGCTCATCGCGGATCAAGCCAACGCGGTGTATCCGGAATTAGGCAATCCCATCAAAGACATGGAACACAATCATGTATATCGCATGAGCCACAACAACAAAATATTTGGCGAACCTTTCCCCATTACTGCCGGACAGGATGCAACAAAAACGTTCACATTTGCAGCTAAATCGGAATACAAAAAAGAAAATTGTGAAGTGATTGTTCTTATCACCAACAAAGATCACACCGTAATTAACGCGCAGCGTGTAGAAGTAGGAAAGAAAACAGGCTATTAAATATACATACGAGATGTGGAGGCGTGATTTTATGTCATGCCTCTACTCTCTCATTCATCTTATAAACAAACCTAATGCGACAATAAATCATTATGAAAAAAAAACTTATTCTCGCGGTCATAATCACATGCGCCGCATTACAGGCTCAAGCGCAAAACATCAGTGTGGAAAATTTAAAAGGAGAAAAACAAACCTTTGCTGATATTATCAAAGGCGATAAACCGGTGATTGTTTCCTTTTGGGCAACATGGTGCAAACCCTGCGTAATGGAAATGGAGGCATTTAAAGAGTTGAAACCGGAATGGGAAGGAAAAGTGCGCATAGTGAGTGTATCCATTGACGACTCAAGAAGTAAAGGCAAAGTATTATCCTTTGTCAAAGGTAAGAATTTCCCGTTTGAAATATATATGGATCCCAATCAAGCTTTATATAAAAATTTAAATGTGCTATCGGTACCTTTCACTCTCATTTTTAAAGATGGAAAAAAGGTTTACATGCATAGCGGATACAATCCGGGAGATGAAATATATGTGATAGAAGAGGCATTGAAATATGCTAATTGAGATAAAAAACTTTCACGTTAAGCTGAATGAGCGAAAAAAGTTCAGTTCAATTCTATCGGAACAAAGTTTTGGATTTATACATATTTTCATCAAGCCAAAAACTTAGTTAACGTAGATTTATTGAAAAAATCATTTATGAAACAAACATCTTTACTTCTTTACGGCTTCCTGTTTATATTTACAGGTTCCATTTCACTTCAAGCACAAACAAAAGAGACATATTGGGGAAAACTACATGGCGGAGTGGATGCCAACGCGGCATTCTACAAAAAAGATAAAGATCGCCCGGATTTGGACACTCTTGGCCTAAACACCTACATCAATCTGAATTACGAATATAAGAAGTTCAATGTGGGGTTGCAATACGAATTGTATGAACCACCCATGCGCGGCTACCCCAAAGAGCTAAAAGGACATAAACTGATGCAATACTTTGCCGGTTATTCCGGCAACAACCTAAGCATGACGTTGGGGAGTTTCTATGAGCAATTTGGCAGCGGTCTCATTTTTCGTTCGTACGAAGAGCGCGCGTTGGGAGTAAACACTTCGCTACGAGGCATGCACATCAAATATTCGCCGTTGGACTGGATGACATTCAAGGCGCTGGCAGGACAACCGCGACGCTACCTTGAATATGCCGATGCCATCACCTACGGCGCCGATGGAGATTTCATTATTTCCCGGTTGTGGAACAAGGAATACACTTATAACGTAACCTTCGGCAGTTCATGGATTATGCGCCATAATCAAAAAACATACGACGCGGCTGTGGAACCGACCACCGTAAACCTGTTTGGAGTGCGTACCGGATTCAATAATGCCCACATTAACATTGGACTGGAGTATACGTCGAAAGGACTTTCACAAAGCTTCTCGCCCATAACAGGCGAGTATGTCAATCAACGTGGCGACGCCCTCCTTCTCAATATGGATTACACGCGTGAGGGCCTCGGAATTTCTGGTGTGTTCAGGCGCATTGAACATATGGATTTTAGAGTGGATAATAAACCGGCACAAATCTACATTCCTCTCAACTATATCCCTGCGCTCACCAAACAACACAAATATGCGCTGCCATCGCTCTATCCGCATGTTGCAAATCCGGAGGGAGAAATTGGAGGTCAAATGGACATTTTCTGGGACGTGGCTCCCGAATGGATGGGCAAGTACCCCATGAAGTTTTCGTTGAATGCCTCATGGTATCGCTCCTTAGGAGATAATTGGATGAAAACAATGCCTTTTTGGGGAAAAGAAGGAATCAACCTCTTTCGTGAGACATCATTAGAGCTTGGTAAACGCCTCAACCGAAACGTGAAAACAAATATCGGCTTCTATTTCCAAGAAAAATATGAAAGCGGAAAGGGAAATTACAAATCATTTATTGAAGTGATTGACGTTTTATGGCGTATAAACCGCAAAATATCACTTCGTTCAGAGCTACAACACATGAACACCGAAATGCGCGACAAAGCTTGGCTATACGGTCTGATAGAGTTCGGTCTCGCACCACACTGGATGGTGTATGTAAGTGATATGCACAATTACGGTGCCGACGAAAAAGAACACTTCTTTAACATTGGAGCCGGTTATGTCCACAACAGTCTTCGTGTAAGTGTCACCTATGGGAAAAACAGAGAGGGACTGCAATGTGTGGGCGGCGTTTGCCGCTTCGTTCCGGGTTACACCGGAGCCACCTTTACCCTTTCGTATGTATTTTGACGGACACATGCCTCTGATAGCAAGGCAACATGTGAAAAATCAAATAAATTTACAGAATTAGTAACAATAACAATAAAATAGAGATTCAGACAGATTAATAATCATTTTTAAAACAACTTGTATGAAAAATTTGAAATTATTTTTTCTACTCTTCGTCATCCTCATCGGTGGATGTAAAACAGAAGACGTAGAATTGAACAAAACCGAAGAAAATCAACCTTTGACAGAGATTGCTTCGGAAGATGCAAGCGACGTGGTCAAAGGCATGTTGCGCGTGAAACTAACAAAAGAAATGGGTGACGCTTTCACCGTAAACGAGCAAGGCGGCGAACTGCGAAGTGGACAAATAACGCTTGACGCCTACCTAAAACAAATCGGCGCCAAAAGCATGACGCGTGTATTTCCTCCGGCAGGAAAATTTGAAAAGCGTACCCGCAAAGAAGGATTACACCTATGGTACGACATCCGGTTCGACGAAAAAAAATCAGTTACACGCGCCTCTTCTGAAGCCCGCACTCTTCCCGGAGTAGATATCGTTGAGCCCATATATGAAATTACTCGTCCTCCATACAACGTAACAGAAGCGATTGTCGCCGTCACACGCAATGCTGACAATCCTTTTGATGACCCAAAACTTGGGGAACAATGGCATTACAACAATACCGGAAGATTTTCAAAATCTGTTGCCGGGGCCGATATCAATCTGTTTGAAGCATGGAAAAAAGAGACAGGGAAGCCCGGAGTGATTGTCGCAGTGGTCGATGGAGGCATTGATTTTAAGCACGAAGATATCGCTACCAACATGCACGTGAATCTTGCCGAACTCAATGGCACGCCCGGTGTTGATGATGATGGCAATGGATTTATTGATGACATCTACGGATACAACTTTGTTTATAATAACGGCCAAGTAACACCGGACGATCACGGAACACACGTAGCCGGAACAGTGGCTGCACGAAACAACAACGGCATTGGCGTTTGCGGTGTTGCCGGAGGCAATGGCTCTCCCGACAGCGGCATTCGTTTGATGAGCTGTCAGATGTTTTCAGGGAAAGATAGCGGTAACTCTGCCGCCGCCATCAAGTATGGAGCGGATAATGGAGCTGTAATCAGCCAAAATTCATGGGGTTATAAAGGAGCTAGGAATATTTCTGCTTCAGACAAAGCGGCCATAGATTATTTCATTAAATATGCCGGTTGCGATAATGATGGCAATCAACTTGCCGAGTCGCCGATGAAAGGCGGCGTTGTCATTTTTGCCGCCGGAAACGATAATAAAGATGATCTCTCCTATCCTGCTGCATACGAAGCTGTTGTTTCGGTTTCCGCCATGGCGCCCGACTTCAAAAAAGCATGGTACACAAACCGTGGCGACTGGATCTCAATCATGGCACCGGGAGGCGATGAATTCTATCCAAGTGGAATGGTTTTAAGCACAATACCCAACAACAAATATGGATACATGCAAGGAACATCAATGGCATGTCCACACGTATCAGGCATCGCGGCGCTAGTCGTTTCTAAATTTGGAAAACAAGGCTTTACGAATGAAGAACTTAAAAAACGCATTACAACCGCTCTGCTTCCCGTAAACATTGATGAAAAAAATCCTGACTATAAGGGACGATTAGGGAAAGGATATATCGACGCTGAAAAAGCACTTGCCATAAACGAAAACAAAGCACCCGAAAAAGTAGCCTCAGTTTCCGTAAAAGAAGACTATGTAAAATTAGACTTTACATGGAAAGCAGTAGCAGATGAAGACGACGGCACGGCTACAAATTACATTCTGTACTATTCCACGAAGGAATTAACAAACAGCAATTACACCACAGCTAAACACATCATCATCAATGGTGTATCATATAAGCCGGGCGACGAAATCAACTATACGCTGAAAGATTTAGAGCTCAACACACCATATCACTTTGTAATGGTAGCAGAAGACAGATGGGGATTGCAATCTGCACCTATATTCTTCTCAGCAAAAACAAAAGAAAACTTCCCCCCTATTCTAAAACGCATAGGCGACGAAGTGGTAAAGATTACCGGAACAGAAACAGCGGAAGTAAAAATTCTGGTTAATGAACCTGATGGACAGGAATGGACATTTACATCCTCAGGAGATAAAGATGGAGTAATGATCACACAAGAAGGCGACTACATTGTTCTTAAATTTTTAGCCATCGCTCCTGTCGGAAAGTACAAATTATCTATACGCGTCGCCGATATTTTTGACGCGGCTGCAACCATAGATATCCCCTTCGAAATTTATGAAAACCATCCACCTAAACAGGTGAAAGAGTTTGAAAAAATATTTATCCCTAGCAATAGAGCCGATTATAGCATCAACTTGTCCGAATATTTCACCGATGAAGATGGACACACTATTACATACACAGCACGCTCTGCCGATCCATCTACCATGGGAGTGACGCTTTCGGGCGACAAACTTATGCTTAACCCTGCACGCTTAGGATTGGTAACAATTCAAGTAAAAGCTACAGACTCGCAAGACGCATCTGTACTAGCAACCATCACTCTGCAAGTTGTAGAAGATGGATTGGTCTATATCGTATATCCTATTCCCGCTACAAAAGTGTTGAATGCGCGTCTGAGTGACGAGGTACAAAATGCTACAATTTCCATTAGAACATCCACAGGAACGCAAGTTCTACAACAGAATGTTGCAGCATCCACTTCAGAGCAGCGATTGGTACAGCTCGACATTTCAAAAATATCCGGTGGCACCTATATTTTACATGTGGAAGCAAACGGAAAAACGTTTAAAAAATCTTTTATTAAAATTTAAAACTGACAATATATGAAAAAGATAACACTAATCATCGCATTGATGATTGTATTTGGAAACACGCTATATAGCCAAAGCAGCCGTAGCCTGCCTTTCCTCGAGCTTAATGCTGACACACGAACAGCCGGAATGGGAGATGCCAATATGGGAGCTACAAAGAGCATGTATCTCTACACAAATCCCACAGCATTCTTCCTTAACGAGGATAAAATTTATACCTCTTACACATTCGGAATGCTGCCAAAAGTAAATGACAGCCGACAACTCTATCATGCCGTATCGGCCGGATATAAATTCCTGAACAGACACGTCGCGATGGTTGGATTTCGTTATTTTTCAGGATTAGAAGTACCGCGCATCGACGAAAATGGCGTGCCGGGAAAACCTATTCATCCAATGGATTGGGCAATTGATTTTGCTTATGCATTTCAGTTCAACCCCAATCTATCAGCGTTCATCGGCGGAAATTTCATTCAGTCCTATAATTACAAAACTGCCTACACGGGTGGCGTAAGTACCGGAATATATTACAACAACAGTTTTGCTCTTTCTAACCAGGAAGCCAATTACATGGTAGGGCTAAGCATTCATGATCTGGGCGGAAAAGTAAAATATGGTAAAAAAGGAACCGAAACCAATATGCCTGCGTCGGTTGGCGTAGGAGGTTCCTTATCTCTTCATTTAGCAGAAAACCATAAGCTTAATGCCGGATTGACAACTCGCACATTTTTCTTACCTTCCGATGCAAAAGCATTTACCGGAGGATTGGGAGTGGAATATGAATTGTTTGATGTAGCCGCGCTACGAACCGGATATCACTGGGGAAACGATAATGGATATTTTACCGTAGGATTGGGAGGAAGTATAAAATTTGTTCGTGTAGATTTAGCATATTCTATCGCAAAGATGAAAGAGTATAATTTCTTACGCTTAGGTGTAAGCGTACAGCTATAATTTTTCAATCATGCAAATAAAGCAAAGAGGTGCTCATCATGTTTGAGCACCTCTTTTTGTTTAACACAAAATAGCCTATTATCACTTTTTCCATCAGTCTATGCGGTTTTATAAGAAAAAACATGTACATTTGCCAAAAAAGAATAAACTATTAACATTAAACTTATTATTGACCTTACTGTTATGAAGAGTTACAAATTTAAAACAAGCGGAAAAACGCGCGTCGAACATGACCTACTTGGTGAAAAACAAGTTCCCGAAGAGGCTCTTTTTGGAATACAAACATTGCGATGCATTGAAAACTTTGACATTAGTCGCCAACTGCTGGCGGATCACCCAACATTTATCAAAGCACTGGGAATTGTCAAAATGGGCGCTATTAAAGCAAACAATCAATTAGGACTTGTCAGCGACGAAATAAGAGACGCCGTAACACAAGCCTGCCAAGAGTTGATTGACGGTAAACATCACGAACATTTCCCAATCGATTTGGTGCAAGGCGGGGCAGGAACCAGTGTCAATATGAATGCCAACGAAGTAATTGCCAACCGTGCATTGGAAATCATGGGAAAAGAGCGCGGCGACTATCAACATTGCCATCCCAACGATCACGTAAACATGGCACAATCAACAAACGACGCCTATCCCACGGCAATGCATTTGGGATTGTATCTGCTGCACGACGAGGTAAAAAGCGCTCTGCAAAACCTGATTGGCGCGTTTGAAAAAAAAACCAAAGAGTTTGCAGACGTAATAAAAATGGGACGTACACAATTGCAAGACGCCGTGCCCATGACTCTAGGACAATCATTTGGCGCATTTGCCGACGCACTGAAAAACGAATTGCGCCGATTGAATAAAGTATCGCAGGAATACCTCGTAATCAATATGGGGGCAACCGCTATCGGAACCGGAATTACCGCTGAACCGGGCTATGCCGAGCTTTGCACAAAATACATCAAAGAGATAACCGGATGGGACATAACACTGGCAGAAAATCTGGTAGAAGCAACGCACGACACCTCATCTATGGTTGCCTATTCATCGTCACTCAAAATGCTTGCCATTCGCCTGTCGAAAATATGCAACGACTTGCGTCTTATGTCGTCAGGACCGCGTGCCGGATTGAACGAAATAAACCTGCCACCACGCCAGCCGGGTTCGTCCATCATGCCGGGAAAAGTAAATCCCGTGATTCCCGAAGTGGTCAATCAAGTTTGCTACAAAGTGATTGGCAACGACCTCACCGTAGCAATGGCATCGGAAGCGGCACAACTGGAACTGAACGTGATGGAACCGGTGCTGGTTCAATGCATTATTGAATCTTCCACATGGATGATGCGCGCCTGCAATACGCTTCGCGAAGAGTGTGTGGACAATATCACCGCCAACGCGGAACATTGCCGCAACGTTGTGGAACATTCCATCGGCATCGTGACGGCGTTGAAACCCTATATCGGATATTCCAACTGTACACAAATTGCCAAAGAGGCACTAAAAACAGGCGGAAGCGTATATCAACTGGTTCTTGACAAAAAACTTCTTACCAAAGAGCAGCTGGATACCATACTGGATCCCAAGCACATGATTATGCCGACAAAGATTGATTTATAAAAAACGCTTATCAAAAAAGAGTTGTGCGAACTGGCTTACGCTATACAGTTGTTGTGTTAGAAAATTATCTTTTTACACACAATCCATAGTTTTTGTCCATCGCTCATGGTAGTGGCAAAAAGGTACTCTTCCCCACCCTCTTTCAGATTTGTTTTTTTACGAATTTCGGCAACCGACATTGGAAAATTGCGAACAGAGATGTTCGCTTTTTTCGTTTTTGCAAGAAAAGCGCGAAGATTCTCTTTGCTTGGAGGAAAGAACTGCTTTACCTCAAAAACTCGTCCCGGAAAGTGAGGAATAAACTTATTTGACGTGTAGAGATGAGAATGTTGGTGCAACTTTGCAACATCGTATTTTTTTGCCACAAATTTAAATGCTCCGGCTTTGAGCAATGAACTGTTGGGTTCGTACAAATAACGAATTGGTTTTGAAGCATATTCAATAAGAGCGGTTTGTTCTTCTTCCAGCGTAAAAACATCCACATCGCGCGCGCTGTTTCTCTTGTAATCTACGGCAAAACATGTGCATCCGTTTGGTTCTTTTTGCAATAAAAAGAGTAACTCTTTGCACTCATTTTCAACGGAAACAACATGCACTTGTGAGACATTTTGCAACCTGTTCGCGGCAAGAGATATATCTAACATCGGCGAATATTTTATCAATACGCTGTCCGCTTTTTGTAGTATGTTTGGAAGCAATTCCATCACATTGGGTGTGCAATCTTCAATACAAAAAACCCTCTTTCCGATGTAATCTCTCCGTGACGGATCAAGATAGAGGACATCGACATGCTGATCCATTTCACGTAAAAAGCGTTCGCTATCGCGATGCATGATAGAGACATTTTCTAAACTCAGCTCTTTAAAATTATGCTCTGCCAACGTGCATAAATCGGCATTTTGTTCTATATATAGTGCCTTGTGAAAATGGCGTGCCATAAATGAGAAATCGACACCCAATCCACCCGTTGCATCGAGCAAAACACCTTTATTGCACTGAGATATAACCTCTACTTTGTACCGTGCCGTTATCTCTGACGATGCTTGTTCCAACGCCAAATGTGCGGGATAAATAATTTCCGGAATAGCAAACCATGAGGGGATTTTAAACGCAGCCATTTGCCGTCCACGAATTTGCGCCAAAAGAAATGGCATATCTTCAGCAGAATAGCGCAACGCCAAATCATGAACATCCTCGTGTGCATGAGAAGTAATAAACGCTTTTTGTTCTGCTGTAAGATAAATGCTGTCCATTATTATATCGCGCCAATGAAGGGTATAAATAAAAAACAACCTGTCTTTCTATCCAAAGCAGGTTGTCCTTTATTAAATCAACTAAAAAATTCTTATTTTATGGTTCAAGTTTCATTTAACAAAAAACCTATGAGGTTGTTACGCGTTCG
>JAEZZZ010000098.1 GCA_023418255.1 Bacteroidota bacterium | reverse complement strand
AAAGATCGCTTCTGTTTTGAACCTCCAACCTGTCGTAAGTGAATACTCCTTGTCGAAAGCGGCTGCAAAGATAGAAAACTTTTTTTATTACTGCAAAATATTTTTCAATGTTTTTTTTGAAAAATATTTTCCGATCAATACAAAACACTATTAAACAGAACAATACACACACAAAAAAAAGTCACTTTTTTTGAGTATGCGCTTTTATTACATTTTCTCTGATTTTTCCAGTTTGGTTGTTGTGTCTAAAAAAAATGAATTCCGGATCTCTTCTTTGCTGTAATTGTAAAATAAAAATGTTTGTTTTTTTACTTTGAGTCATTTTTTATGACTACCTTGCGCATTCTTTTTCATTTCACGCTATAAGGACAGTTGTAAAACAAAAAGGTTTAATTTGAATGAAAAGTATTATCAGTATTCTAAAACGATTTTTACCTCCATATAAAAGATATGTTTTTTTGACGTTTCTATTCAATATTATCACGGCAATATTAAATGTTGTTTCATTTTCAATTATCATTCCAATATTACAGATTCTCTTCAACACCACGCAGTCTCATTATACATTTATCCCATGGCATACGCCGGGCATATCAACGATGGATTTGGTGAAAAATAATGCATATTGGTACGTTTCAAACATGATTGAACAACATGGCAGCTCAACAACACTGCTTATTCTTGCTATCTGGCTTGTTGTGATGACACTATTTAAAACGGCGGCAGCATATTTTGGCGCATTTTTCACTGTCCCAATCCGTACGGGTGTGGTTCGTGATATTCGCAACCGCATTAACGACAAGATATTGGCTTTGCCAATCGGATTTTTCTCGGAAGAAAGAAAAGGTGATATTTTGGCACGTATTTCAGGCGATGTAAACGAGGTTGAAAATTCTGTCATGAGTTCTCTGGATATGCTTTTTAAAAATCCGGTTTTGATTATAATATACCTTGGAACGATGATTGTCATCAGCTGGCAATTAACTGTTTTTGTGCTAGTTATATTGCCAATAATGGGATATATCATGGGCACCATCGGTAGAAAACTGAAACGCAGCTCGTTCGAAGCACAAAATAAGTGGGGCGAGTTGATGGCACAAGTGGAGGAAACATTGAGCGGATTGCGTGTAATAAAAGCATTCAATGCCGAAAAGAGCATCTCGAGCCGATTTCATCAAGGGAGCAAAGAATTTATGCATATGTCCGGGAGAATAGCTAAACGACAGTTCTTGGCACATCCGATGAGTGAATTCCTCGGCACATTCACAATTGCCACAGTGCTTTGGTTTGGCGGAACGCTTATTTTAAACGGAACAGGAATTATTGACGCGGCTACATTTATATTGTATCTCACTATTTTTTACAGCGTCATCAATCCTGCAAAAGAGTTTTCTCGTTCTATCTATTCCATTCAACGTGGATTGGCATCAATGGACCGCATTGATGGGGTGATGGAGGCACAAAATGAAATCGAAGAATCATCCAATCCACAAGAATTAAGTTTCGAAAAGAAGATAGAATATCACGGAGTTTGGTTTAAGTATCAAAACGAATGGGTGATAGAAGATGTCAGCTTGATAGTACCAAAAGGAAAAACCATTGCTTTGGTTGGACATTCCGGCTCTGGAAAATCAACAATGGTGGATTTGTTGCCGCGTTTTTTTGATATTCAAAAAGGAGAAATTCTGATAGACGACATCAATATAAAAAATGTGCGCATATCCGATTTGCGATCTCTTATGGGATATGTGAATCAAGAACCTATTTTATTTAACGACACTTTTTATAATAATATCGCTTTCGGAGTTGATAATACGACTAAGGAAAAAGTTGTGGAAGCGGCAAAAATAGCCAATGCACATGAGTTTATCATTGCCACCGAAAATGGTTATGAAACAAACATTGGTGACAGAGGCGGGAAATTATCAGGCGGTCAACGCCAGCGTATAAGTATTGCTCGAGCAATTTTAAAAGATCCACAAATATTAATTCTGGATGAAGCCACATCGGCATTAGATAGCACTTCGGAGCGATTGGTTCAAGAGGCGCTTGACAGCCTTATGAAAAACCGCACGACCATTATTATTGCACACCGATTGTCAACCATAAAAAATGCGGATATGATCTTTGTGATGAAAGAGGGAAAAATCGTAGAGTCCGGCAAACACGAAACGCTTTATACACAAAATGGATATTACACAACTTTGTGCAATATGCAGGGTGATTTGGTGGTTGATTAGAGAAAATAGAGAATTCTATCTGTCGCCATCTAGCAATCTATCCACTGCCTCAAAAGGTGAGTTGATACTCCGAAACTCCGGAACAATCTGCTTCATTTTTTTAACAGTACGCATAGCGTCATAGGCATATGAAGTTTTTATTAAATCCTCAATACGTTCATTTGCATCTTCGTATTCATATTCATTAACATCGGCAACCATTATTTTTTCATGACGTGTGGGTTTGGTATGTTCAGCACTACTCAATAGTTCTTCGTAAAGTTTTTCGCCATGGCGCAAGCCGGTAAATTCTATTTTAATATCCTTCGAACCGGATAAGCGAATCATTCGTTTTGCCAAATCAAGAATACGTACCGGTTTCCCCATATCAAATATATATATTTCTCCATTTTTACCCATCGCTCCGGCTTCCAATACTAATTGGCATGCCTCCGGAATGGTCATAAAATAGCGAATAATTTCCGGATGAGTAACCGTAACCGGGCCACCTTGTTTTATCTGCTCTCTAAAAAGAGGAATAACCGAACCATTTGAGCCCAAGACATTCCCGAATCGAGTAGTAATAAACTGAGTTGTGTTTTTTTGTTTTCGCTCCAAGTGCTTCGCCAATGACTGAATGTATATCTCGCTGATTCTTTTTGAGCAACCCATAATATTTGACGGATTAACTGCTTTATCCGTTGATACCAGCACAAATTTTTGCGTCTTATATTTTACGGCAAGGTCAGCCAGTATTTTTGTTCCCTGAATATTTGTCTGCACCGACTCCGATACATTATCCTCCATCATGGGAACATGTTTGTATGCGGCCGCATGGAAAATGTATTGTGGATGCGTTTTAGAGAAAATCTTTTCTATACGTGAGGCGTTTGCTACATCGGCAACAATAATTTCAGTTTTTATATTTCTCCATTTTTCTTGCAGTTCAAGGCGCATATCATGTAGTGGCGTTTCAGCTTGATCTATTAAAATAATATCATACGGATTGAATGATGCTACCTGACGTACGATTTCACTTCCTATTGAACCTGCGGCACCGGTTATCATCACTCGCTTTCCCTGTATGGTGGCGGCAATCTCTTTCATATTTATATTGATAGGGTCTCGTGGCAACAAGTCTTCAATTTGAATGTCTTTGAGTTGCTCACGATTGGTCAATGCTCCCGAGCACTGATCAATCGGAGTGGTAGTAAGAAGAGAAATGCCTCTATCAATAAAACTAAACAACATGGATGAGTTTTTGATCTCCTCCATCTTTTGTGGCGAAACGATTACTGTTTTCACATCTTTACTTTCTAAAACACGAAACAGGTTTGTGTCATTAGCATATACTTTCATCCCAATGATATTTTTACCTATCATGTGCTGTTCATCAGAAATAAAGCCTAGCACCCTGTAGTTAAATTCACGATTCCCACGCAAAGACTTTGCGACACTGATGCCCGCCTCTTTCGTTCCATAAACAAATGTTTTGATTGGTTTACTATATGAACCATTAATCGATTCATAAACCTCTTTCACCAATATGCGCGAAAACCCCATCATTGAAACATTCATTATATATATAGTGAAAAGATGAAATCCACTAAAATCGAACGCCGCATGTTTTTCTCTATATAATGACAGAAATATAAACGAACAGATATACCCAAACGTCAGCGCATATATAATACGCAATAAGTCGCTAAAAGAAGAAAAGCGCAACACTCCACTAAACGTTTTAAATACAGAAAAGAATAGGATGTTGAAAAAGATTAGCACAAGCGTAACAAAAACGCCATTGGACCTAACCGAAGGAGTCATTCCATCAAAACCATAACTCAATAAATAGATAGCAAAAGATGAGAATACAATGATGGTTAAATCGATTGCAAAAATTGCAAATCGAGAAAGGACTCTGGTCGAAAAAAATTTATCAATGACATTGTTCATAACGATATTGGGCTTTAATTATATATAGGAATTTCTTAGCAAGATACTTATAAATAGCATAATCAATTACTCCACAAACTTACATAAAAAAGTTTGAATTTTATACGCCGAGCGATAAAAATCAAGGCCGTAATTGTTATATTTGTAATTAAGGTGCTCTATGGCACAAGTGTTTAATCATTAAAAATTATAATTATGATAACAGTCAGCGGCCTTGATGTTCACAAAGATAGCATATTTATGTGTATTTTGGATGAACAAGGCAAAAAAACAGAAGAAAAATTTGGTGTAACCACGCGTGAAATTAAACGCATGTCAGCAGTCATGCGGTCACATTTTGTCCGTGATGTGTGTATGGAAAGTACGGGTATTTATTGGATCCCGATTTGGCGCTTGTTGGAAAAAGAGTTCACCCTTCATTTGGTCAACCCTCAAT
>JAEZZZ010000131.1 GCA_023418255.1 Bacteroidota bacterium | reverse complement strand
GATACGCTTTAAACTTTTGTTTGCAGCTTTCCTCATCGGGAAATTCTGAGATAAAATCAATCAGGTTCATAGAAATATTTTTTTGCAAAGATAATCATTTTAGGGAAATATACGGACATTCATTTTTATTTTCAAAACAAAAGTACCGAAAAGGGCTGAATTTTACACGAGGGAATCAGCTCCAATTTCTGTTGCCGAAAAAGAATAGTCGACACCCATGAAAACGAAGATTTCTTGCATCTTTGTAGAACTTTGTTGCATTTAATACTTGAGTCAGATGCAAGCATAAGTAAGAAACTTGTTTGTTTTGTAGCTTTATTTTCATAAAGTTTAATTACCTTTGTGGCATGGAAAAATATAAGAGAAAATCTTAAAAACCAATTATTACTATTATGAAAAATAACTGTTTAAAACAATCGGGGTTTGCTACGAAAGCCATTCATGGCGGGCATCAACCCAATGAGTTCGGTGCTTTATGCGCCCCTATTTACCAGACATCCGCATTTGTTTTTGATACGGCAGAGCAAGGAGGAAAACGCTTTGCCCTGGAAGAAGAGGGTTATATTTATACGCGTTTGGGAAATCCCACATGCAGCATGGTGGAAGAAAAAGTGGCGTTGCTCGAGGGCGGCGAAGCGTGCGTTTCCGCGGCATCGGGAATGGGAGCCATTACCTCTGCGATTTGGGTGTGCGTGAAACAAGGTGACCACATCATTGCTTCGAAAACGCTTTATGGATGCACTTTTGCTTTTCTCAGTCATGGAATTAGCCGCTATGGTGTAGAAGTTACTTTTGTGGATGCGCGAGAGCCGGAAAATGTGCGCAAAGCGATGCGCCCCAACACGAAATTAGTGTATATTGAAACGCCTGCCAATCCCAATATGCACATTTGCGACATTTCGAGAATTGCCGAAATATGTCATCAAAAGGAAAACTGTAAATTAATGGTGGACAATACGTTCTCGACACCATTTATCACGCGTCCATTGGAATTAGGAGCTGATGTTGTGGTGCATTCCGCGACAAAATACCTAAATGGTCACGGCGATGTAATTGCCGGATTCGTCGTCGGAAAAAAAGAATATATAGACGAAGCGCGCCTTGTAGGCGTGAAAGATTTGACCGGTGCAAGCATGAGCCCGTTTGATGCTTTCCTCATCGCACGTGGATTGAAAACGCTGGAAATCCGTATGGAACGCCATTGTGCAAATGCGCAAAAGGTGGCGGAATTTTTGGTAAAGCATCCGGCTGTTGCTTCCGTATCTTTTCCCGGTCTCCCTTCTTTTCCCCAATATGAACTGGCGAAAAAACAGATGAAATTGCCCGGTGCCATGATTGCGTTTGAAGTGAAAGGCGGCATGGAAGCAGGGAAAAAGATGGTAAACAACTTACATTTGTTGACAATTTCCGTAAGTTTAGGCGATGCCGAAACACTGATACAACATCCTGCAAGCATGACGCATTCACCCTATTCGCCTGAAGAACGCGCGGCAAGCAACATTAGCGATGGACTTATCCGTATATCCGTAGGATTGGAAAACGTAGAAGATATTATTGCCGATTTGAAGCAGTCGTTGGATAAGTTGTAACATTAAACTGAAGGTATCATATAGAAAGAGGGCTGAACGATTAGGTTTTCAGCCTTTCTTTTATGTCATTCTTGCAGATACCATCGGTACATTTTCGCGACACCTTCATCTATTTCGATTTGATGTTTCCAACCCAATGCGTTTAATTTTGAAACATCGGTAAGTTTGCGCATGGTTCCGTCAGGTTTGGAACTGTCAAAGAAGATTTCGCCTGAATAATCTATCTCCTTTTTAATAAGATACGCTAAATCACGAATATTGATCTCTTTTCCCGTACCAATATTGATATGGCAGTTGCGCACCTCGTCTTTATTTTTGCTTAAATCCCGAAAATCAACATTCTCCATAATAAATACGCAGGCGTCCGCCATCTCTTCGCTCCAAAGAAACTCGCGCGTCGGCGCGCCTGTTCCCCAAAGTATTACACTTTTATCCGTAATTCCATATTTTTGCAACACAGCTAGAATTTCCGATTCGGAACTATCTCCCGATATATTCTCCACAGGACGTTTCCGAAAATCGTTGCGAATCGCATCCCAATCATTCCGCGTCAAGCACTTGGCAAGATGAATTTTCCGAATCATTGCCGGAAGTACATGGCTTTTCTCCAAATCGAAATTGTCATTCGGTCCATATAAATTGGTGGGCATCACCGCAATATAGTTGGTTCCGTATTGCAAATTGAAACTTTCGCAAAGCTTCAATCCGGCAATTTTCGCGATGGCATACGGTTCGTTGGTATATTCCAATGGCGATGTAAGCAACGCGTCTTCAGGCATCGGTTGAGGCGCGTATTTCGGATAGATGCAGGTGCTACCTAAAAACAGCAATTTCTTCACATTGTGACGAAAACTCTCACCTATTACGTTGTTTTGTATTTGCAGATTGCGATAAATAAAATCGGCGCGATAGGTGTTGTTCGCCATAATCCCTCCCACATAAGCGGCTGCTAGAAAAACATACTCCGGCTTTTCTTCATCGAAGAAATTGCGCACGGCAACACTGTCCAATAAGTCTAATTCGCGATGCGTTCGTCCCACAAGATTTTGGAAACCTTTCGCTTGAAGGTTTTTCCATATTGCCGAACCGACCAGTCCGCGATGTCCGGCGATGTATATTTTGGATGATTTGTTCATAGATTTTGAAGCTGTAAGTGTTCAGCATTCAGCGTTCAGCTATTTTAATTTATTGATTAATGCCGCAAGCATCATTTTAATTTGTGCTATTTCATCTGTTTGTATGTCTTCAATACAAAGTTTACCATTGCAAAAATAGTTAGTCCCTCCTTATAAATTACATTTCACACAGTGGCATACATAATTGAATAATTTTGCTTTACAAATAATCTGAAAATAAAACTCAAAAACTCCTCTCTTAAGTTTTTTCATCATTTTCTTCAGGTTTCATGCGGCTGCCACTAGCCATTCCCGATTTATCAAAACAGTTTGGCATTAATAAAACCAAACTGAAAGCAGAATCTATCTAGGTTGTCAGGACGACGGTTTTAATTTATGCCTTTAATGTATAAATGCAACGCGCAGCGGAGTTGTTTGCAAGTTTGTAGTAGATCTATCCAGGAAATTTCGAAGCGGGTAGGCTACAGCCCACCCGAACCATTTTTCGTATGCTTTTAAGCGAAAATTTAGCTGTCCACCGAATTTGTTTGCACGGAGGCAAATGGGTAAAGATAGAACATCAAGTAATATTACATTTCATATATTTCTCGTAGTTCTATCTTATGTTGCGTTTCAATTGAACATGCGTTTAAATTTATCGAACACGCTTTTCTTTGCAGAAGCTGAAGGAACAAAGTTTTCTGATTTTTGCATCTCCTCCATGAAGCGTCGCTCTTTTTCGCTCAATTTTTCCGGGACATACACGTTTACATTAATTAGCTCATCTCCTGTCCCATAACCATTTACAGAAGGCAGTCCTTTATTGCGCAAGCGCAATACTTTGCCGGGCTGTGTGCCGGGTTCAATCTTCACTTTGGCAACGCCGTCGATGGTGGGAACTTCTACCGTACCACCCAATGTGGCGATCGGAAAGCTAAGAAAGAGATTGTAGATGACATCGTTTTGATCGCGTATCAAATCCGGATCTTGCTCTTCCTCCACTACAATTAACAGATCACCGTTGCTACCACCGCGTCGTGCCGCGTTGCCTTTTCCTTGCATAGAGAGTTGCATTCCTTCTGCAACGCCCGCAGGGATGTTGATTGTAATAACCTCTTCGGCGCGAACAATTCCTTCTCCGCTACAATGCGTACATTTTTTAGTGATGGTTTTTCCATCGCCGCTACATGCTGGACATGTAGTGGATGTCTGCATTTGTCCGAGAATGGTGTTGGTTACGCGCGTAACCACACCCGATCCGTGACAGGTAGAGCAGGTAGATACGGCTGTTCCGTTTTCGGATCCATTGCCATTACAATGCTTGCAAGCAACATATTTTTTTACCTTTATTTTTTTCTCTACGCCGTTGAGTATCTCTTTTAGATTGAGTTTTACCCTGACACGCAAGTCGGCACCTCTATTTCCGCGTCTTGAACGACCGCCACCAAAACTGCCGAACCCGCCAAATGAGCCGAAATGCCCTCCAAATATATCCCCAAATTGCGAGAAAATATCTTCCATGGACATGCCGCCACCAAAACCACCTCCGGCGGCACCTCCCAGTCCGGCATGACCAAATTGGTCGTAACGAGCGCGTTTGTTGGTATCGCTGAGCACTTCATAAGCCTCAGCGGCTTCCTTAAATTTTTCTTCCGCTTCTTGGTCGCCGGGATTTTTATCCGGGTGATATTGAATCGCTTTTTTACGGTATGCTTTTTTTATCTCTTCGACGGTAGCGGTTTTGCTAACCTCCAATACTTCGTAATAGTCTCTTTTATTAGCCATATTATTCCCCCACTATAACTTTGGGATATCGAATAATCTTTTCATTCAATTGATATCCTTTTTGGATGCAATCCACCACCATGCCTTTGTTGTTTTTATCTTCTACCGGAATGGTTGTTACAGCTTCAAAACGTTCGGCATCAAATGGTTGACCAATGGATTCGATTTCTTGTACGCCATGTTGATGTAAGAAATTGAGAAACTTATTGTATATAAGGTCAATTCCTTCCGACATGGCCTCTTTGTCTTTGGCTTCTTGTAGCGAAACAAGCGCGCGTTCAAAGTCATCTACTAACGAAATGATTTCTAGTAAAATTTTTTCGCCCCCGCTTTTAATGATTTCCGCTTTTTCTTTCATTGTGCGCTTGCGATAATTCTCAAATTCGGCGCGTACCCGCAGAAAGCTGTCATTCAAATCATCATATTTTTCTTGAAGCTTTTCTAATTCCGATTTTTCTTCATCGTCGGCACTTTCGTTTTCTTCTGTCAAAATGTCCACATTCTCGGTGTTCATTTCTGTTTCCTGCCCAAACGTCATATTCTCCTCTTTTTCGTTTCGTTTGTCAGCATAATCGCTTTTGTGTTTATTTTGTTTCATTTTCATATCGATATCCGCATCGCCGACGCGCCACTGAGGGTTCGGCGACGTTTTTTTAAATTTATTCCGATGTTTATATAACAGTAGTAAGCAAATAGTTTGCCAAAAGTGTGATTTATAAAAACAATTCGCTCCATTCATCAAAAATAGCCACTTGAGATTCTCCGTGTTTGCGCAATCCCCGGCGTATCTTATCCATAGACTTTTCCTTTCCCGGATTTGATTTTGAATAAAATTTATCGGCAAAACTGATGATTTTTTCTTCTAAACTTCGGGGAAGCATATCGCGATGCGGAATGGGAAGTTTACGACGAATAATCTCTTCTAAACTCAGTCCAACTCCCGTGTGGCGTTCGCAAACAAGGGCATGGCGAGGAAAACCCTCCATGTCCATCAGCTCACGGCCCAAATAGCCATGACATATATAAGGATAGGCACCTTTGCATGCAATGTGTGGCGCTTTCGTTTTGAAAATACCAATGTCGTGAAGCATGGTTGCTTCTTCAATAAATTTGACATCTACAGCCAACTCCGGATGTCTTTGCACTATCTCCAACGCTTTGGTTGTCACATCAATGGCATGTGATAGGTAAATGTCGTAAAGTTTTGTTCCTTTTGTATAGTATTTTTCTATTATTGAAAGCGCATTCATAACTCATTAATGCATTTTGTTGTCAAAACAGGTAGTTTTTTATTTTATAATGAATTGATTATTGAAATACTTGTCCGACAAAATTAATATAAAAAATAGAAAAAGCTCTTGTTTTGTTAAAAAAAGAAGAAAAAAGTATTTAATCTTTCATGGAAATAAAAAAAAACGTATCTTCGCAGATTGTTATGCAAAAAACTAGGTCAATAAATCTAAAGAAATGGTCTTTATTTATTCTGTTCACATGTTACGTGAGCGGGATATCATTCTTTACCCATACACATATTATTGGCAATACAGTTTATATTCACTCTCATCCGTACGACAAATCAAAAGAGCAATCGAAGAGTCACACAGAGGGTGAACTGCAAATTCTCCATCTTTTTTATCATACGAACATTACCTCGGATATTATTCCTGATTACGATTTTACTGACCGTTCACAGCCTTTGCAAATTGTGCATTGTGATGTTTATCCTGATTTTGTTCCTAGTGATAATAAAGATAAAACGTATCTACGCGCTCCCCCTATATTATAAATCTCAACAATTTATTATTTTTTGTCAACTTTTATCTTTCTGTGTATATGGCATAGAAAGTAAGAGGTAAGGTACATATTGGTGTGTACGATATTTCAATTTTTTAATCAAAAAAAACAAATAATTTAAACAAAATGAAAAAAACAATTCTTTTTATGTTATGCCTGTTTCCATTATTCGTTTCGTTACAGGCGATAAACGACATTGATCCCGAAAAAACAGACGCGAATGTTTTTGGTCATGTTATAGATAAAGAAACGAGAGAACATCTACCGTTTGTAACGGTAAAAATCGTAGGAACAACTATCGGGATGAGTACTGATGCTACCGGACACTACTTCTTGAAAAACTTACCTATTGGTAAATTTACATTGGAAGTTTCAATGATTGGATACAAAAAAGTACAAAAAACGATTGTAACCAAAGCTGGGGTTTCACAAGAAGTTGATTTTGAACTGCAAGAAGAAGCGATGAGCCTTAACGAGCTTGTTGTTTCCGCCAACAGAAATGAAACAAACAGAATGCTCGCGCCCTCATTGGTGAGTGTTCTTGACGTGAAAATGTTGGAAACAACCAACTCAAAAAACTTGGCGCAAGCGTTGAATTTTCAACCCGGTTTAAGGGTAGAGGACAACTGTCAAAACTGTGGTTTCTCACAAGTAAGAATCAACGGTTTGGATGGTGCCTATTCACAAATATTAATTGACTCTCGCCCCATTTATGGAGCTTTGACAGGGGTATATGGTTTGGAGCAAATTCCATCGAATATGATTGAGCGTGTAGAAGTGATTCGTGGTGGTAGCTCTGCTCTTTATGGTTCATCAGCTATCGGGGGTGTTGTCAACGTAATCACAAAGGAGCCAACTCGAAATACCGGTTCTGTGTCTCACAACCTTTCTTCTATCGGTGGTAGTGCGTTGGATAACAATACCATGTTCAATGCTTCCATGATCACAGACCACCACAATATGGGAATCATGCTTTATGGACAAAATCGTGACAGACAAGGATACGACCACGATGATGATGGATTCAGTGAAATGCCGATGTTAAAAAACCGTTCTTTTGGTTTTCGCTCATTCATTAAAACAGGCATTTATTCAAAATTAACACTTGAATATCACAACATGCACGAGTTCCGTCGCGGTGGAGACAACTTCAAAAAACAACCATTTCAAGCGGAAGTTACTGAACAGTTGGAGCACTTCATCAATGGTGGAGGCATCAACTACATTCAAAACACGGCTGATTTGAAAAACAAATTCAACTTGTATGCATCAGCACAACATACGCTTAGAAAAAGTTATTATGGTGGCGGAGCCAGCGTTACTGAATTGGATACAATAAACATTGATAAAGAAGAAATTAAGAATGTAAACGCACGTTTAGGGTCATATGGTCGTTCTACTGAGTTTATTTATAGCCTCGGTGGACAATACACTCGCAGCATTGATAACTTTATGTTTATGCCTGCTGATCTGACGACCGGTATTGAATATCTTAACAACTCGCTTACTGATATAAGTGGATATCGTGTGGAAAATGTAGAACAAAAAACGCATATGACCAGCGCTTTCTTGCAAAACGAATGGAAAAATGATCGTTGGGGCATCCTTTTAGGAGGTCGCTTAGATAAACACTCGTTGGTTAAAGGAGCGATCTTTAGTCCCCGTGCTAATATCCGCTACAACCCTAACGGAAAAGTTAATTTCCGCTTATCGTACAGCCAAGGATTCCGAGCGCCACAGTATTTTGATGAAGATCTACATGTGGATTTAGCTGGAGGAGAACAAATCATTCGGGTATTGGCAGATGATTTAAAAGAAGAGCGTTCTCAAAGTTTGAGCGGTTCGATTGACTATTATATCACAGCGGAGAACACATCAATCAATCTGTTGGCAGAGGGATTTTATACTAAGTTGAAAAATGCTTTTGATACAAAAGATGACGGGGTTGATAAAAATGGCAGAAAAAGAAAAGTTGTTTACAACGCTGATGTCGCTAAAGTATATGGAGTAAACTTAGAAGCACGTATGGCATACCGGAAATTGCTTGACATGCAATTGGGATTGACATTACAGAAAAGTCTTTATGATACTCCTCGTAATCCAATTGATTTTGTTGATGAGTATCGTGAGTTTATGCGCACGCCGAATGCCTACGGTTATTTTGTAGCCACATGGAGACCCACTTCACGTTTTTCGACAACACTTTCCGGAAATTATACGGGCTCAATGTATGTGCCTTATGAAGCGGATAATGAGGAGACTGCAACAGTCACAACAACTCAAAATAAAGTAACAAAGGCAGATGCTTTTTTTGAATTGCATACAAAATTATCATATGATATTCCTATCTTCCATCACTCAACTTTGCAGCTGAATGCCGGAGTACAAAATATCTTCAATGCGTATCAGAAAGACTTTGATAAAGGTCCTGATAGAGTATCATCTTATATCTATGGACCGGCAGCACCAAGAACATATTTTGTAGGAATGAAAATGATTCTATAAGAACAGCAGAGAGTAGATAGAATAAACAAAGAGTCGCTAGTGCGCGACTCTTTGTTTATTTTGTATATTTAGTCGCTCCTTAAAAAGCACCCACCTCCTCTGATTATCAGAAAAATAACCGCTATTTTTCTTGTATATATTTGCCGTTTTTCGTATCTTTACAGAGTAAAACCTTGCAAATTATGATAGGAAAATTACCCGAAAAAGGACAACGAGACTT
>JAEZZZ010000035.1 GCA_023418255.1 Bacteroidota bacterium | reverse complement strand
GTGCCGGTGCTGGCCAGCTGCTGCATGACGTTGCGCGCCAGGTCCACCGGAATGGCGAAGCCCAGGCCGATGTTGCCGGCGGCGCTGCCGCGCGGATTGAAGCTCGCGGTATTGATGCCCACCAGCTCGCCGCGCAGGTTGACCAGCGCGCCGCCCGAGTTCCCCGGGTTGATCGAGGCATCGGTCTGGATGAAGTTCTGGTAGCCCGCGCCCGGCACGTTGCTGCGGCCCACCGCCGAGACGATGCCCGAGGTGACCGTCTGCCCGACGCCGAAGGGGTTGCCCACCGCGACCACGAAATCGCCTACCGCCAGCTGTCCGCCGGCGGCCAGCGGGATCGCGGTCAGGCCCTCGGCGGGGATGCGCATCAGCGCCACGTCGGTGTCGGGATCCGAGCCGATGAACTCCGCCTCCAGGGTGCGGCCGTCGGACAGCGTCACCGACACCTCGTCGGCGTTCTCGATCACATGGTGGTTGGTGAGCACGTAGCCGTTGCGCGCGTCCACCACCACGCCCGAGCCCAGCGACCGCTCGATGCGCTCCTGCGACAGCTCCGGGAACATGCGGCGGAAGAAGGGATCGTTGCCGAACGGGCTTACCTGCCGGCGCTGCGCGGCGTGCACGCTCACCACCGAGGGCGTGACCCGCCTGAGCATCGGCGCCAGCGAGGGCATGGGCTGGCCGTCGACCGCCACCGGCAGTCCCGACACCACCGGCGCCGGTGCGGCGGCCTGGGGCGCGGCGTGGGCCGGCGTCTGCACGGCCTCGCGGATGGCGGTGGCGGCGAAGCCGCCGAACGCGGCGGCGGCGGCAAGCACGAGCAGGGTGGGAGCTGGGCGCATGGCGGGGTCGCGTCTGGTCATGGGCGGAGGGCAACATGGGCGCGGACCGCCGCCCGGGCAAGCCTGCCCCGCGCAACCGCCGCGCCGCACTGCACCAAGAATGGCCCCCGAGTGTCGTCCGCAGCGGCTCCATCGAAGCTGAACGCGACCGTTTCATGCGGCCTGCGCGGCGTTGCGCAGGCCCTCGCGCGCGCGCTGCCGCAGCGTTGTTGACTTCGCCGGAGGCCGCGCGTAGCGTGGCCCGGCCCTCCACAACATATTGGGGTCCATCCCGCAAGGCTGGCCCAAGGCGTGGGGTTTTCGGCAGAATGGCGGACAGCCACCCGCCTCGCACGAGAGGGGACTCGCGGATGCCTGCCACAGGCCCGCAAGGGCACAGACAACACAGCATCCAGGGGGCGGGCGCGGCCGCAGGCGCGTGTTCCGCTCCCGTCGGTGTCGGCGCCTTCCGCGGCCGGCGGCAACCATAACAACGGCCCGGGCACGTACCCGGGCCCGCACAGGAGACAGCACACGCATGAGCACGGTTCGGCTGGAAGCAGTCAAGACGCACGGCGGACGGGAGATCCCGATGCAGCCCGCCTCGCAGGACATCTGGGACAAGAAGTACCGGCTCAAGACCAAGCATGGCGTGCCGGTGGACGCCGACATCGACGCCACCTGCCAGCGCGTGGCGCGTGCGCTCGCCGATGCCGAAACCACCCCCGAGAAGCAGAAGTACTGGTACGAGCGTTTCCTCTGGGCGCTGCGCCGCGGGGCGATCCCCGCCGGCCGCATCACGTCCAACGCCGGCGCGCAGGAACACAAGCCCGCCACCAGCACGATCAACTGCACCGTCTCGGGCACGATCACCGACTCGATGGACGGCATCCTGGAGAAGGTCCACGAGGCCGGCCTGACGCTCAAGGCCGGCTGCGGCATCGGCTACGAGTTCAGCACGCTGCGCCCGCGCGGCGCGTTCGTCGCCGGCGCCGGCGCGTACACCTCCGGCCCGATGTCCTTCATGGATATCTACGACAAGATGTGCTTCACCGTCTCCAGCGCCGGCGGCCGCCGCGGCGCGCAGATGGGCACCTTCGACGTGTCGCACCCGGACGTGCGCGACTTCATCCGCGCCAAGCGCGAGGACGGGCGCCTGCGCCAGTTCAACCTGTCGCTGCTGATCACCGACGGCTTCATGCAGGCGGTGAAGGACGACGCGGACTGGCCGCTGGTGTTCCCGATCAACGAGAAGGAAGCGGGTGACCTCGACCTCGAGGATGCCGCGTCGGTCGTGTGGCGCGACTGGCCCACCCACAAGAACTACATCGTGCGCGACGACGGCCTGGTCGCCTGCAAGGTGTACGGCCACCTCAAGGCCCGGCACCTGTGGGACATGATCATGGTCTCGACGTACGACTACGCCGAGCCGGGCTTCATCCTGATCGACCGCGTCAACGAGATGAACAACAATTGGTGGTGCGAATCGATCCGCGCGACCAACCCCTGCGGCGAGCAGCCGCTGCCGCCGTACGGCGCGTGCCTGCTCGGTTCGGTCAACCTCACCATGTTCGTGCGCGATCCGTTCACCGATCAGGCGCGTTTCGACTGGGAGGAATACAAGGAAGTCGTGCGCGTGTTTACCCGCATGCTCGACAACGTGGTCGAAGTGAACGGCCTGCCGCTGGAACAGCAGCGCGCCGAGATCCTGCGCAAGCGTCGCCACGGCATGGGCTTCCTCGGCCTGGGTTCGACCCTGACCATGCTGAAGCACAAGTACGGCAGCCCGGAATCCTGCGAGTTCACCGAAGCCATCTCCCGCGAAATGGCGGTGGCCGGCTGGGAAACCGGCCTGGCCCTGGCGAAGGAAAAAGGCGCTGCGCCGATCATGGAAGAGCGCTTCACCGTCACCGCCGAGATGCTGCGCAAGCGTCCGGAAATGGTGAAGGACGGCTGGAAAGTGGGCCAGGAAATCCCGGGCAAGGTGTTGCACGCCAAGTACAGCCGCTATATGCAGCGCATCGCCTCCGTCGCGCCCGAACTGGTCGACGAACTGGCCGAAGCGGGCAGCCGCTTCACCCATCACAGCTCGATCGCGCCCACCGGCACCATCTCGCTGTCGCTGGCCAACAATGCTTCCAACGGCATCGAGCCCTCGTTCGCCCATCACTACAGCCGCAACGTGATCCGCGAAGGCAAGAAGTCCAAGGAAAAGGTGGACGTCTATTCATACGAATTGCTCGCCTACCGCGAACTGATCAATCCGAAGGCGATGCCGTTCTCCGACGACGCCGAGGCGAAGCTGCCGGAATATTTCATCGCCGCCGACGACATCAGCCCGAAGGAACATGTCGACGTGCAGGCCGCTGCGCAGAAGTGGGTGGACAGCTCGATCTCCAAGACCGCGAACGTGCCGACCGACTATCCGTACGAACAGTTCAAGGACATCTACCGCTACGCGCACCAGCAGGGCCTGAAGGGTTGCACCACGTTCCGCTTCAACCCGGCCGCCTTCCAGGGCGTGCTGGTGAAGGAAGCCGATCTGGAAAACACGACGTACCGCTTCGAGCTGGAAGACGGCAGCCTGGTCGAGGTCAAGGGCAACGAGCAGATTGAATACGACGGCGAAATGCACACCGCCGCCAACCTGTTCGATGCGTTGAAGGAAGGCTACTACGGCAAGTTCTGATTGATTGCCCGCGGGCCGGTTGATGGCGCGGGAATCCGGACATCCGGATTCCTGCGCTCTTGAAGCAGTCGCGGTGAGCAGGAAGGATCGACTTCCGGCCTCATCCACACGCAACAAGCACGCAAGAGCGGTATAGCATCGGCGTTGTCATTCACGACAAAGCCCACAGGAGGGCACATGAGCAACGGTAACGGTGTCACGGCGACGCTTTCCGACGCCGCCGAGACTGTGAAGGAAAAGGCTTTGGAGATCGGTGGAGCGGTGGCCTCTTCGGCCAGCGCCACGGTCGCCAAGGCGCGCAAGGCGGTAAAGAAGGCGGAGAAAGCCGTCGCCAAGCGCACCAGCAAAGCGCGCAAGGCAGTGAAGAAGACGGTCGCCAAGGCGAAGAAGCGCCTGGAAGCCGCCAGCGCCACCGCCAAGCAGGAAGTGTCCGCGCTCGGCCGCAAGACCGGCAAGAAGACTGCGAAGAAGGCAACGAAGAAGGCAACGAAGAAGACGGCAAAGAAGGCTGCCAAAAAGACCGCCCGGAAGGCCGCGGGCAAGACCACCGCCCGGAAGGCCGGCGCCCGCAAGGCGACGGTGAAGAAAGCGGCGAAGAAGACCGCGAAGAAAGCCACACGCAAGGTTGCGAAGAAAGCCGCGCCCGCGCGCAAGGCAGTGAAGAAGGCCGCCGCCAAAGTAGCCCGCAAGGCAGCACCGAAGAAAGCAGCAACCAAGAAGGCAGCGAAAAAAGCCGCCCGCAAGACCACCCCGAAGACCGCGAAGAAAACTGCCAGGAAGGCATCCAGAAAGTAACAGGCAATACCGCCGCCCTTCTCCCGTCCGCGGGAGAAGGGCAGGCGTCACCGGGCAAGGCGCACAGGAAAACGCGCCACCCCACGCACACCATTCGACCCGCAATACGACACAACAGGATTTCCCGCCATGGCCGTCAAAATCGACAAGAAAATCAAGGGTTACAGCGTTCTGACTCCGGAAGACAAGGCGCGCGAAGCAGCGCCCCCGGTGCAGGCCGAGTCGATCAGCCGCGCCAAGGCGGAGGCGGAACTGCCGACCGCCGACATCATCCACATGCATGAGCGCATCGAGCGCCCGGAAGTGCTCGTCGGCAGCACCTACAAGATCAAGTCGCCGCTGGTCGAACACGCCATGTACGTGACCATCAACGACATCGTGCTGAACGCCGGCACCGAACACGAACTGCGTCGCCCCTTCGAGATCTTCATCAACAGCAAGTCGATGGAGCACTTCCAGTGGATTGTCGCGCTGACTCGCATCATGTCGGCCGTGTTCCGCAAGGGCGGCGACGTCACCTTCCTGGTCGATGAAATGAAGGCCGTGTTCGATCCCCGCGGCGGTTACTTCAAGGCCGGCGGCGTCTACATGCCTTCACTGGTCGCCGAACTCGGCGCCATCGTCGAAGAGCACATGAAGTCGATCGGTCTGATTCACGACCCGGAAATGAGCGACCACCAGCGCGCCATCCTTGCCGAAAAGCGCAAGCAGTACGAAGACCGCGCAAAAAAAAACTCTGATGTAAGCCCGGCGCCGCCCGTATCCACGAACACCGCCCAGGGGGCCGCCGAAGACATCGCTGTCACCGGCGACGGCGCCAGCTTCCCGCCCTCGGCCACCGTGTGCCACAAGTGCAACACCAAGGCGCTGGTGATCATGGATGGCTGCGCGACGTGCCTCAATTGCGGATACAGCAAATGCGGTTGAGCAGAAAACGCCTCGGTTGAACGAGGCGTTTTGTGCGGATAGGCATAAGTCGCTAGTTCGATAGGCATAAGTCGCTAGTCTGATAGGCATAAATCGCTACACGCTGTGCTTTAACAAAAAGGGACTCCATGAGGCTAGGCGTTCCGGCTATGTGTTGAGAAATGGGCGTAGTTGAGCGGCCACTGAGCTCAGGCTGGCTTGGCTACAAACAAGTAAGGGGAGACGCTCTCAACAGAGCGCTCCCCATTTTTTTCAATGGTTTACAGGCTTAACGTACAGGGCGTTAATTTAACGTGCCGGCGGAAATCGCGACGTTAAAAGGGGCCGATACCGTCTTCGGGGGAGAAGATCGCGGTCGACCATGACTGCGTCAATGAAGCAAAGGACGCCTTCGGCATGACTACACCACCAACACTGAAAGGTCGAGGCGCTGGCGGGCCGCAATGAGCGCCGTGGCGTACCATTTCAATGGACGCAAAGGATCGATGAAGTTCACTCCTGGTAGGGCTTGCTCAAACTCTCCAATCTCTTCATGCGAGCAGAGCCCAACGAATACGTCGCCGGCACCAAATCTGACGCCGCCCCGGTAGAAGGGCTGACGCCATTCGCGCTCCCATCGAAAGTCGACCACCCCGGGTTGAGGCGCGGCACGCGGAGGCTGAAGTTTGCGTCCGAACACACAAAACAGGGGAAGATACATACAGCCAACGAACTGATCAGCGCCGCCAAATAGGCTGGACGCTGGCGCCAAAGGCGCTGGACACCACCGCCGACCGAACTGGACACAGAGATCGCCACTAGTTTCCGTCAATCCGGCGCTGGTGAAAGTGTTGGTAGAGCAGGTAAATCAGTCGTGCCTTCCGGGCCGGAACAAGTTGCTTCTGTCGGCGTCCAAGTTGCGCTTCAACCGTGGCGATGACGGTTTCCAGAAGTTCATAGTCCACGGTTATTTGGCCGCCAGTCGGTGCGACGGATGCGCGCGCGGCACCAGCCTCAAGGCGGCGGCAAGCGCCAGTACCAGCGTCCACGGCTCATAGCCCAAGGCTCGGCCCAATCGCTCAAACCAATCCACGGTCAGCCGCCTTCGTCCCGACTCCAGGTGGCTGATTTGCTGGTTGCCGGTGTCATCCACCACCTCGTGGCCGGTGAAGCCGCGCGTCATCGTGGGTGAGGCGCTGTCGGCGTTGCGCTGAGCGCCCGACATTGTCCTCTGACGACCTAGGCAGCGTGGTGCGTATGCCGACGCCAGTAGGGCTCTATTTGCTTTGCTTGCTGTCGTCGCAAACATTTTCACCTAACAGTGCTTTCACTGTCATTGGGTCATTTGTGCGGTCTCGCTTTGGATCCCAGCAAGCATAGGGGATGGGCGCGCTCGTCGCACTTCCTACCCGGTCAACCTGGAGCTTGCCTGAGAACTGCGCAAAATCTCGAGGAGCGAATTCAGAACGATCACGCTTAATTGATGAAAAAAATCCAGCAAGTGTAACGAATCTGTTCCGATTCTTTGCGACCTTGTCAGCTGCATCGGCTCCGTCGGTCGCAACATAGATTCCGTTCTTCAATATCGAGTTCTCTGCCGAATCGCGATCGGCAAAAAGCACGGTATCTAGCCCCTCCACATACATTCCTGCCACTTCTAAATACATACCATCGTAGCGCTCCGGTTGCGCAATTAACGCATACAAAGAAACTCTGCACGGGTCAGCCTTTGTTCCGTCGTATCCAGGACACTCGGCGTATGACTCTGCGTCTTGCTTGGACGTTGATTTGGCAGATATGCCAGACGTATCCGAGCACGAAACCACGGTCAAGGCCGGCAACACAGCAATTGCAAGGAGAGATTTCTTCATTGGAATCGGCGATCCTTATTGACAGGCTGGGACCATTGAGTTGCAAGCATATGCAGCAGGTCCTCTGGGAAGCGCCAACGCCTGGCCGATGGGAATGGAATGTCCAAGAGCAGAGACTCGGGAAGCCTTCTCCCAGTTGCCCCATCTGCCAAAGCAGGAAGTTTTATCTTATCGATAAGTCGCCGCGTATTGGTGAGTGGGTGTTCGAATGTGAGGAAGGGCACAAGCAAGGCGACAGTTGGCTCCAGAACGATCCGGAAACGACACAGATGCTCGGAGACGAGTCGACACGTCGCCCGCCCAGGTGGCGACGAATGGAGCCGATCTCCTATAGGGCCGCTCCGGCGTTCTATCCCCATTCCGAACAGTTAATCGTCTTCTCCGCATCCCAAACGACCTGCTCGAACTGCTGCAGGCGGACAACGAGTCCCGGTTAGCGGGATTCGTTGCGGAACTGTACGGGCTGGGGAGCGACCTCCGAGTGACAGCGAAATCGTGGAGATGCTGCGAAGGGCAGGTCATACGGAGAAGGTCGCTTCTTACGACAATGCTGCGGTGATGCTTTCCTGGCCTGGCATCACGGGTGTTGCTGCCGCAGAGGAGCAGGTGAAGAACGTGCTTCGCGGGATCGTCTCTGGATGGAAAGAAGTACCAAGGCTGGTACCGGTCGAGCATGAAGCTCCGGCGTGGCTCAACGCGCAGATCCTGCGCCGTCGAGAGTACGGCAGTCGGTACGACCCATTCGTTCTCGCCGTGGAGCACGAGGCACTTTCAAGGAACACTATCAGGGCGACGCGTCCGGTCGATGGGCGCTCCCCATTCGTGCGATTCACGCACTTGGACAAGGATCTCGCACCGAGGAACCAGGGAGAACTCGAGGCCCAGCAACAACGTACTGTCCAGCTGCTCGGAGCCTTGGGGATTGAAGACATGGGGCTGGTGCGGGAGTTTGACCTTTGCAGGTTCACGCACGGCTACACGAGGATGTCTACGGAGCCTTGGATCGAGAAATCGGATCAGCAGACGTTGACGCTGCCTGTCCGGCTGAACTTATTCCAAGCTCTCGGAAACAACAAGATTCCCATCTACGTCGTCAATCAGAAGAACGAGGCGTTCTATGTGCGTCTTTCGCCAACCAAGGTTTACGAATGGCTCAGGACTGTCGGGGTCACGGATTTAACCGAGTGGGATCCTTCTGGTTCGGCGAAACTCGGCGCCCATTTGCTGGAAAGTGCAGCGCCATTCGGAAAGTTCTTCGTTGATCTCAATCCCGGCCCTGCGAACGCGTATCGGTATGTATATACGCTTCTCCACAGCTACGCTCACGGGCTAATCAAGTCTATTGCTGAGTTTTCTGGCCTCGACGTCGGCAGCCTCGGAGAGTACGTCTTCCCAGCGGACTTGGCGTTCGTTGTGTACCGAAACGGAACCACCATGGATTTGGGGAATCTATCAGCACTCTGGCGGAACTACAACAACACCTTTCTTGAACATCTGCTGGCTCCCAGAACGCTCATGTGCGGAGCGGGGAGCCTGTGCGACACCAGCGGCGGAGCGTGCCCGAGCTGTGTTGTCATCCCGGAAACGTCGTGTGTCGCGGCGAATCGATTGTTGTCGAGGTCTGTGTTGCGGGGCGGGCCTGCGCCGCGCGAACATCTACAGGACGATGGCTTGATTATCTCCGGGTATATCGACTTGGCCTCCGGAGGAGAGATTGACTGAGACGCTCTTCCTGCGACTAGCGCCACACGCGGCGATCCTTTCGCGTGTGTTCGAACTTGCTGGCCGCGGACAGCAGGAAGCGTTGGGCACCGCAAGGGATATCGCACGTCTTACTGGGGTGAGCCATGCTCGCATCTCAGACCTACTTACGGCATTGAGGGAAACGGAATCCGTAGGCGCGGCCCGCGAGGATGGCCATGGGGTTTGGCACGTTACTTTGGCCGCGGAGAAAAGTCGCGAGATAGCTCTAATGCTGAAGGGCGCTCGACTATTTAAAGAACGCATACACGCGGACAGGGATAAGGTTCAAGTCGTAATATCCAAACCGGCAGAGCCCAGTCAATTTGCGTCCGCTTTGGAAAGTACCTTGGAGGGGGCATGGGGTCTGTCCTCTACTTCAGACGTCTTGGGCGAGATGGCCTCGCGCACGTCGACGCGCTTTAGCATCATGACGCCGTTTATTGACGAAGATGGGGCACGCCGGGTTAATGCGCTTTTCCGGGCGAGCCGGTCGTCGGTTCGCAAGGAGCTGATCGTACGAAATGGACTTCCGGATAGTCTCCGTTCTCACGCCGATGAATTGAGGGCTCTCGGCGTCCGCGTGTTCGATTTTCGGCTTGCTAGGGCAGACAGGCCCGAGAACGAGACATTTCACGCCAAGGTCATTCGCGTTGATCATGACGAATGCTATGTCGGCTCTTCCAACATGACAAAATGGAGCTTTGACTACTCGTTGGAGTTGGGATTTCTTGTAAGCGGCGATGCGGGGGCCCGGGTTTCTCGGGTGGTTGATGCCGTGCTGTCGGTTTCCAACGAGATTCACCTCTAGCCCCGATCATGCCCATATTCGGTTTCCGGAGATCACTCAATGCTTAACGCAGGGAGTGGGAGCCGTGACTACGTATCACTTGCCTGGTGTGCACGACGCGTGCGCGCTCGCGCGCGAATGCCGCAACATAGCCTAGCTCTCATCTAGTTCAGTGCTACCAATCATGTCCCCGCCAGCCTGAAATCCCCGTCTGCTGCTCCCAATCCTCAAGCGAGATGTAGTGAGCATAGATGGATGTCGGATGCTGGTATCCAGACTCCCACGAGCAAAGCAGGAGCCGATTGCGGACGAGTCGTTCGAAGGGCTTGCGCAGATCCTCTATCCATTCGTGCTCAAGCAAAAGCTCAACAGCCCTTGTGGGGTTCTACCCCGTTTCCACGGACTGTTGGGTTAAGAGTCTAAAGGCCTGATCCTTGGCGTCGAGCCTTCGCTGGATGAGCGGATTGTGGAACCGCTCGATGTAATCGAACACATCGCTCCTGGCCT
>JAEZZZ010000026.1 GCA_023418255.1 Bacteroidota bacterium | reverse complement strand
GGTAAAAGGCTGTATATTTGTCCTGCATAATTTGGGGGCGTTAAAATCTATTGTTTTTCTTTTAATGCCTTAAAAATAAGGATTTTCCTCAAATTATGCAACTTTTTGGTGAATAATGTGGGTTAGCAAAAAAGGATTACTGAAACGCTGCAAGCTGTTGGGATATTATTACTCATCGGCAATCGTCATGCATAAAGGTTTTGAAATAAAACTGTTCTTTGCTAAAAACTCCAAACGAGGAAATTACAATGTGTTGCAGAGCACCAATTTGGAGTTGAATTTTCAACAAGCATATAGAATTTATGCCAATCGCTGGTCAATTCAGTTTTTTTTTCAGAGAAGGCAAACAATACTTGCAAATGGGCAAATGCGAATCACAGGATTTCGACGCACAAATCGCCGCCACAACGCTTTGTATGCTACAATACAACTTGCTTGCCGTCGCACGTCGTTTTTCTGCTTATCAGACCAACGGCGAACTGTTTCGAGACATTGAAAAGGATACTCTACAATTAACAGTAAGCGAGCATATATGGCAGATAATCATCGAGTTATTGGTTGAAATGGCGGATATTTTAAGCATAGATCCTGAAGAGTTAGTTCTCGAAATTGTGCCTGAAAATCAAAGGCTTGCAAAATTTATTAATTTAAAACCACTATTGCAAGCGGGATAAAGAGCTTGCGAAACTCGAATTATATTTATTAAAAAAAGACCTTTTCAAGTAAACCTCTTCATCACAAAAGTGTTTAATAAATAGATAAGCATGAATATAAACACCTTTAAAATGATATAAAGGATAAAATTATTGATTATGAGCAAGATAAAATTTAGAACCATTCGCTACACGATGTATGTGCTTTTTATTTCGTTTTTGCTACCATCGTGCGGAAGTGTGCCATTGACCGGACGACGCCAATTGCAATTGGTTTCCGATCAGGAGGTTATGGCATTGAGCTTACAGCAATATCAGGACTTTATGCGCAAAGCGCCGGTTGAGCGAGGCACTGCCAATGCGCAAATGGTAACGCGTGTTGGCAAACGCATTGCCGCTGCAGTAGAGACATTTTTGGCAAATAACGGATATGCCTCTGAATTGAAAAATTATGACTGGGAATTTAACTTGGTAAAAGACAAGAGTGTCAATGCGTTTGCCATGCCGGGAGGCAAAATTGTTGTTTATACCGGACTGTTGCCTGTCACGCAAAGTGAAACGGCCTTGGCGGTGGTGATAGGGCATGAAATAGCTCACGTTGTGGGAAAGCACGGTGGCGAGCGTATCAGTCAGCAATTGGCGTTACAATATGGGGGTGCTGTTGCCGGTGGACTGTTGGGAAATTCCGCTTCGGCACAAATTGGACAAGCTGTTTTTGGTTTGGGTGCGCAATATGGTGTACTGATGCCTTATGCACGCAAGCAAGAGTTAGAAGCGGATGAATTAGGATTGGTTTTCATGGCTATGGCGGGATATGATCCTCGTGTGGCAGTTTCGTTTTGGAAACGCATGGCACAAAACTCGCAAGGCGCATCTCCTGAATTTTTAAGCACCCACCCGTCTGATGGGAAGCGTATTGAACAAATAGAACGTATGATGCCAACTATTTTGAAATATTACAAAGGTGCAGGTGTGCCAAACAATAGTGATAAACCTGTTAAAACAAAAACATCGGTACCAACCTCTACAAAAAATGCAAAACAATCTGATAAGTGGTCATTTTAGGTTTGAGGGAAGGTTTTATAAAAAACAGAAAACGCGGCTTAAGCCGCGTTTTTGCATATCGATATGTGGTGCCTCTGTTATCTTCTCAAACGATTCAGTGAACGGACCAATGCTTCATCGGCGGCAATGCGTCTTATGGCAAGGTAGGTCAGAATGATGGCGACAATCGGCATAATCAATCCAATACCAATTTTCTGAAACGTGAGTGCTTCGGTTGAATAGACAGAATAAATCAAATATCCGAAAAAGAGATAAAATCCTACCATCACAATAATGTTCATAACCGACAGACGAATCTGCAAAACTCTCTGTTTGTAGAGGAAAACGGTTATGAGAGACGCGATTGAACTGATGATGCCCAAAGCAAACAGTCCCCATGTAGAGTCTGTTAAATTGTCGTTTTTATACATTCCCATTGCTTCAAAAACCACCGTATCGCCTTGATATGTGAAGGTCGAAAGCGGTGTGGCAACAGCTGCCAGCATGCATGCCGATGCCAGCAATAGAAAAATGGTTTGAATTCTTTGCAGCATAATGGATACTTAAAATAGCTCTTTTTCTTTGGATGGATTTCTGTAATATATTTCATTCTCTTTCCACTCCTGAATCGCAATGAGAGAGGGCTTGGGAAGTTTCTCATAAAACCTCGAAATTTCTATTTGTTCATGGTTTTCAAACACTTCCTCCAAATTGTCGCTGTATGATGCAAACTCGTTTAACTTGCTATCGAGTGCTTGTTTCATATCAATCGATAGTTGGTTGGCTCGCTTGCTGATGATAGACACCATTTCATACACATTGCCAGTTGGTTCGGCGAGTTTCATTACGTCACGGGTTTCGGTGTTGTTGCTTGCAGTTGTTCTTTTATAATCCATTTTATTATTTAATATTATAAATTTATTTTTTGTTGATCTTATGAAGGTAGTGCCTCTATTTTTTTTTGCGCCACGTTATAATATTTTTCCGCTTCTTTTATATGTTTTCCGTTCGGATGAGAGTTTTTATAGTTAAAATATTCATCAACCACTTTGCGGAATCGTTCGGGTTGTGTTTGAAGCGTACTTTTTTCTGCAAATTCGTATCGCGCTCTCAATATAGTGATTTGATACTCTTCGGTATATTTTGAAAAGGGATAACTTTTGAGGGCCTCTTGGGCTGTGATGATAGCCGACTCGTAGTTGTTCCCCATATAATTGCCCAATCGTAAATAGAGTCTCGCGGCTAAAAGCTCTTTGTATGCCAACTTTTCTTGAAGTTCAAAAAGATAGTTTTTAGCTTGTTCTGTTCGCTCTTTTTTCGGATATTTTTCAACATATTTCTGAAATTCAGCAATGGCTTTGTATGTTTTGGTTTGATCCAATCGAGGATCGGGCGAATCAAGATACATTCCGTAGGCAGCGTAAAAGAGTGCCGGCTCGGCATATTCTCCTTGCGGATATCGATTGCAATATGTTGTGAATGTTTCGGTTGCCAGTAAAAAATCTTTTGCATTATAATAGCTTTGGCCCAAAAGATAGAGTGACTCTTCGCCTTTTTCGGTTCCCTTAAATGGATTTATCAACTCTTCGAGCAACGTGATGGAGCGATCGTATTTCCCGGCTTCAAAATATTTTTTTGCATAGGTATACTTTAAGTCCATGTCAGTGCTTTTCAATATTTTATTGTACTCACCACACGAAGTGAGGAAAACAACCGCAAATAAAAAATAGTGTATGATGTTTCTTTTCATTCTTCAAAAAAACGTTTTTAGGACGCAAATTTACAGAAACTTTCTTAGTTTTGAGGTATATAAAAGGAAATTTATTCTATTTTAGGAATTTGTAGCAAGAAAATCGAGGATGCTTTCCACATATTTTCTGTTGTTTGCCAGTTTAGGAATTTTATTCTGTCCCCCCAATTTTTTTCTATGTTTCATCCAGTTATAGAATGTTCCCTTTTGTAGCACACGAACCATGGGTTTACCCAACGAAAGGTCATATGAGCGCTTGGCTTCGTAATCGGAATTTAAATTCTTAAGCGCTTCATCCAATGTTTCTATAAAGAGTTTTATATTGTTCGGCTCTGTTTCAAATTCGATAAGCCATTCGTGTGCTCCGTTATGATTATCTCCAAAATATATTGGCGCAGCCGTGTATTCTGTTATTTTAGCTCCTGTTTTTCGACACGCTTCTGATAGTGCTTTGTCGGCATTGTCTACAATCACTTCTTCTCCGAAAGCATTCATAAACTGCTTGGTGCGTCCTGTTATTATGAACAGATGTGGTGATGTTGATGTAAATTCGATGGTGTCGCCTAATTGATATCTCCACAATCCTCCGCTTGTTGAGATGATGAGTGCATATTGTTTCCCGATTTCTACGGCACTAAGAGGTACGGCTTGCGGTTGTTCTTTATTCCATTCTTCTTCGGGAAGAAATTCGTAGTAAATCTCGTTGTCTAAAAGCAAAAGCATCTCTTTTGACTTCGGGCTGTATTGTATGCCGAAAAATCCTTCCGACGCGTTGTAGGTTTCCCAATATCGCATCGAATCTTTTGGGATGAGTTTGTTGTATTGTTCAATAAAAGGAGTGAAGCTGACACCGCCATGAAAAAAGACCTCGATGTGTGGCCATATTTCCGTAAGCGATTTTCCGGTTTCTTCCACAATCTTTTTCAGTAGTACCAAAAGCCACGATGGAACTCCCACCAACGCTCGAATATCGGCACCAATGGCATAATCGGTCAATCGACGCAGCTTCTCTTCCCAATCGGTCAAAAGGGCAATGTGCTCGGGCGTTCGGCTCCATTTGGCAAAAAGAGGCAAGTTCTTTATTAAAATGGCTGAAATATCTCCCGTATAGATGCCTTCGCCAATGGTATTGAATTGCTGACTCCCACCCAAAACAAGGGATTTTCCCAGCATAAATGCCGCGTCGGGATAGTGTGAACAATACATGCCCAGCATGTGATAGCCGCAGCGATAGTGACATTTGTAGAGCGATTCGTGCGTTACGGGAATGTATTTGCTCTTTTCTTCCGTCGTTCCCGATGACATTGAAAACCATTTTACAGGCGTATCCCAGAGAATGTTTTGCTTTTTTTCGACGACGATTTTATCCAGATAGGGGCGTAAATCCTCATAGCTGAAAATAGGGATGTTTTTTTGGAAGGCTTCCTCATCTTGGATGCTGTCGAATCCATGTTCTTGTCCGAAGTAAGTATTGCGACCATGTTTTATCAGGTAGTCGAACGTGCGTTGTTGCGTTTTGATAGGTGCATTAATGAATCTCTCGACTCTGTTGTTATAAGATGCAAAGATGCGTTGAGCTAATTTTTGTATCATTCTGTGTTTTATGAATAATTTCTCCAAAAAAGGGAAATAGGATGATGAAATATAGTTGTTTTCTAAAAAAAAATGATGGTGTGCTTATTTAGCCTATTTTGCTGATTTTTATCAGTTTTTCTTCATTAATGATTTTTATTTTTCTGCCATCAATGGACAAAATACGCTCATCGGCAAAGTTGGAAAGTGTGCGTATGGCGTTGGATGTTGTCATATTGGATAAATTGGCAAGGTCTTCGCGCGCCAGATAGATGTTGATGGTGGCGCCATCTTCTTCCAAGCCATAACTTTCTTTTAAAAAGAGCAATGCCTCTGCCAATCGTCCGCGAATATGTTTTTGAGTGAGATTGACAACGCGCTGGTCGGCAATTCCTAAGTCAACAGATAGTTGTTGTATAAAAAACATGGCCAAATTACCGTTTCTACGCAAAAAAATCTCGATGATTTCCATTGGGATCATGCAGATGGTTGAAGCCTCAAAAGCTGATGCAGCCGTAACGTAAGGCTCTCTTGCGAAAAATGCGCTGTATCCGAAATATTGTATAGGACGTATCATCCGAATGATTTGGCTGCGGCCACCTACGCCGCTTTTATATATTTTTACTTTGCCTTTAAACAGACACATTAAATCATTCGGTTTCTCATCTTCGAGATAGATCATTTCATTTTTCTTGAAATGAACTAAGCGGGCATGTTTACGAAGTATTTCATGCTCCTTGCTCGTCAAAACTTTCCAAATGTCGGATAGTGAGGACGATAAGTCGATTTCGCGCTCTTGTTCTTTCATCATCTCTGTTATAGAACTATGTTCTAAAACACAAAGTTAGCTTTTTTTTCTGATTCTAAGGCATAAGATGTGGAAAATATGCTTTTTTATAATTAAAAAATAAGCGTATAAAGTCAACTTATAGGCAATGTGTTTTAAAAATAAATTTGTAAGTTTGTGCTTTGGAATGAAATTCAAAGTCATCATACTGTTTTTTCTGCTCATCAGCTCTTTTCGACTTTTCTCTCGTGAGACACTGCCTTGCGACTCCATTTTGAAAAGAACAATGGCAGCAGCAGAAAGATATAACGGCTTGGTAGAGAAATACGAAGCCGAAGTATATATGCGCACTTATGTTCAGACTTTGAAAAAAAATCTGCTCTACAAATATACACATCACCTGCCTCGCTTTGTATTGCACAACCCGAATGAAGACGAGGCCGTTATTGAAACCATCAGTACTCTTAAATATGAATTTCCAAACAAGTATGTACAAAATATTAAATATGTCAGTGGCACGCTCACGCGTAAAAAAGATATTGAGCTGATTCCTTTCAACCTTCTAAATATCAATATTTATGGCGAAAGTACCAACGACGAATCGTTTTTTATGCCACTGCGAAAAACAACGGCAAAATATTATCGCTATAAATTAACAAAAACATATACCGAGAAAAATACCCAATATTACACCGTTGAATTTACGCCTATTTATGAAATACCGAATCTTATAAAAGGTTATTTCATAGTTGAAGAAGGTACATGGCGCATCATTCAATTTAAGGGCGAAGGACTTGACTTTTTGTCTGATTTTTCATTTGAAATGAAGATGGGCGACCAGTGGATTATGAATTTTTTGCCTGTTGATGTCACAATTTATCACACGGCTTCTTATTTGGGTAACAAAATAGCAAACCGCTATCTTGCACGGATTGATTACAAGGAGATTACATTGCGTCAAAGCCTTGAAAAAAAAGTTGACGATTTAAATATTAGTGATTATTATAAGATTCGTGTGGATTCTGTGCCTGTTCTCAATGATGCAGTTTTTTGGAATAAAAAAAGAGCAATTCCACTGCAGGCAGTCGAAAAGGATGTGTTGGACTCGTTTCACATAAAACAAGAACAGAAATTGAGAAACGGCAACGACACGCTTGTTCTTAACAAAAACATTCTCTATTTTGCGCAGTTTATGCTCAAAGATTCAGAATATAATTATGGTGGCACGCGCATCGGATATGGCGGTTTACTGAATCCTTCGCTTGTAGGCTATTCTTCTATCGACGGGATTACCTATAGACAACGCGTATCGTTTCACTTTTCATTACCCGGATACAGAAGTGTCGAACTGGAAGCCTCTGCCGGATATATGTTTAAGCGTAAAGAGTTATTTACCGACATTACGACGACATGGAACTATAATCCTTCCCGAATGCGGAGCATGACGCTTGCTATTGGCAATGGAAATCCGACGTATAGTTCCCTGTTTGTGCAACAAATACAGGATAGTTTAGTTAATAAAGGACTGCATTTCGAAGACATCTCTGTAGACTATTTCAGAGATTATTATTTTCGATTTTTTAACACGTTCGAGCCAACAAACGGTTTGTTGGTAAGCACCGGTTTCGAATATCATATTCGTAAAGCTCAAAAAGCAAAAAAACTATGGCGGAGCATAGGAGGTGACACGCAGAATATTGAGGATATGTTTGGTACACGCCGCTCGTTTGCACCATTTATTCGATTGTCGTGGACACCCGAACAATATTATCGTTTCCAAGGAAATCAGAAAATGTATGTACGGTCGCGTTATCCAACTTTGCAGCTTGAAATGACAAAGAGTTTTAAAGATCTTTTTGGGAGCACCTCTGATTTTTATCGCGTAGAGATGGATATCAGTCAAGAAATTCCATTTGGATTGATGCGTACATTCAACTACCATATCGGTACAGGAATGTTTACGAATACCAAAACAGAATATTTTGCCGATTTTATCTATTTTGCGAAAAACAATTTTCCCGATAATTGGAGTGATGGAATTGGTGGCAACTTCAACCTGTTACGACGCCATCTCTACAATGCATCCGATTCTTATATTCAAGCACATTTCATGTTTGAAACCCCATTTCTTTTTTTAAAAAACCTTCGTTTTTTATCGGAACTGGCCGATAGAGAACGCCTATATTTCAGTCAACTCTATACTCCACAAATTGTATCATACAGTGAGATTGGCTATGGTATTGGGAACAAGTTTTTTAAAGCCGGTGTGTTTGCTTCGTTTCACAAGCTACAATTTCGGCAAATTGGAATCCGTGCGGCCATGGGGTTCTAATTAAATCTCATCATTCTTCAAAAATAGCCGTTACGTGCTGATTGTCAAGGCGTTTTTTTAGCCATGAGTTAATTCTTACTTTCTCTCTGGCGTCTAGCGACTTTGGAGCTGTTGTAAATATAACAAACGGCTTTATATCAGAGCGCATCGTTGTGTCTTTGTTTGCGGTAAATGTGTATGATTCCGAATATGCACACTGCGTGATTTGCGGATAGAGGGCTTTTATTTCAAGAAGGATTTTTTCGCCAAACATCGGAATGCTTTTTAAGCTGTCCAGCTTACTTTCCGTTGTTTTTAGTGCAAAATTAGTCGCGCTTAACTTACTGCTTAAAATCTCTGATTCCGATTGAAATTTACGTGTGCTTTCTTTGATAGATGACGTGCTAAAACTTTCGCTAATGCTTATTTTTGCTGTGTCCAGTTTATGCCTCAATCCAGCCAACTTTATATCTTCTATATTTTGATCCGACAGTCCATAACCGGAATAAACCAACTCTACAGAATGTTGAGCCGGACTGACTTTTTCATTTTGAAGGTAATTGCTCTCAACTACAGCCACTTCTCTTAAAAAGGCCTTTGAGTTTTGAGCAAATTTTTCATTTTTAACCAGTTGATACCCAAAGAAAACACTGGGAACAATGGTGACTAAAATAATCACGCTGATAAATTGATTTACTTTCTTTTTCTTTCCAGGATCAACAATAGAGCGGATGGGGAACTCCAAATACTGACACACAATCAACGCTGCAAAAGCGATAAATACAGTGTTGATAGTAAACAGATAAATGGCACCAAAGAAAAAGTTGAATTGCAGTGTGGCCAATCCATAGCCTGCGGTACAAATGGGTGGCATTAGAGCTGTGGCAATGGCTACGCCGGGGATAACATTTCCTTTGAGCTTGCTGCTGATGGCAACAATGCCCGCCAAGCCTCCAAACAGCGCGATGATAACATCGTATATGGTGGGACTTGTGCGTGCCAACAGCTCTGAATGAGCCTCATTTACCGGTGAGAGAAGAAAATATACTGCCGAAGTGATCAAACTGACACCAACGGCAAATGAGTAGTTTTTGAGCGAGCGTTGCAGCAATGCAAAATCATATGTTGCTAAACTATATCCAATACCATTGATGGGGCCCATTAGAGGTGAAATTAGCATGGCACCGATAATGACGGCTGTGGAGTTCATATTAAGACCGACAGATGCCACCACAATGGCAAACATGAGAATCCATAAGTTGGTGCCTTTGAATACAATGCCTTTGTCAATCTCTTTGTTGATTTTGTCGTAATCCTCCATTTCCGATCGAAGGTCGAACCATTTCATTAAATTCTTAAATCGATGCTGTTCCATTTTGTTTATTTTGACTTTACGCTGCAAATGTACATGATTATTCTTTTAAATCATACTGACATATGAAAAAAACTTTCAATATCGTCATGCAATATGTAATGAAACGACTGTGAAGTTTTTCGCTGTCGTTTCAATAACACAATGAAATAAGAAAATTATGGTAAATTGCTCAAATCATATTTTGAGTCTTATCTTTTGTTCAGACGTGAACTTCTTTTTTTTTCGATGATTTTTTGTGATTGATATCATATTCACGCGTCACATTTCTGTTTCGATATTTTCGATCGTGATTCTTAATATAGTAGGGTTTATTGTGCTGATATTCCGCCAAATCATCGTCAAAAACAACTTTTTTCCCTGCGGGAACAGCCACTTCTATGTTCATGTGTTGATCCCTGAAGCCGATAGATGCCGGTGTGGCGAAAAATTCCGGAAACAGAATCAGTGAGTCGCGTTGGATAATATTATAACAAAAAGTTTTCTGCTCGTTCTTAATCGACTTTAAGTTTTTTCCTTTTGATACGAAAACTGTTTTTATATGAAAAAGAGAGTCGCTGCTTTCCATTACGTTGATGCTGATTTTATTGAATAATAACGAATCTTCGTTCACATTGTAAAAGGGCAATCCCGGGTTTTCAAATCGGTCATATACGCTCGTTTTTGTTGTATAATGGCTGTCGGGGTATGGCTGCATGTTAATGTAGAGAGTGTTACCGGGAACCGATTTTAGAGCTACTGTTTTTTCTGTCAATGCTTCCATTCTGAATTTGTTGACTACTTTTACGCCTAAAGCAATTCCTGTTGCAATCCCTACAAACCACAATGTCAGCGTTACGACACCGATGATGCGACGCGGTTTCGCTTTCATCATCCGTCTGATAATCCATAAAATAATGGCAATGACAGGTAATCCGATGGTTAGAAACAGCGTTATCCACATAAGCGTCGTTTCGGTGCCTTGTGCGATAAACAGTCCTTTTAGAGGAATCAAGAAGGTGCCTGCTGCCAAAATTGCAATCAACATACCGATGACCGAGAGGGCGAATAACCCTGCAATAGTGAAAAATGCTATTTTCAATAGAATAATAAACGCGTTCATGCACCCTGAACGTTGGCTATATGTCTCATGTGATGTATGCGGTGGCGGCGGTGGCATGCGATTTGATGCATCCGAATGGATATTGTCTGATTTGTTTCGGACGTTGGCAATGTTGTCGCTCATCGTATTGCGAAGCGATTTAATGTATTCCTCTTCTCCCATCATTTCCAGTTTCTGTTTCACGGTAACCGCTTGGGGAATGATTATCCATAGAACAAAATAGACAATTAACATCGCAAGGTTAAAATTCCAGTTGAAATGGATGGAGTCGAAAAAATTATTCCAAAAGAAAAATGGAATGGTCGCAAGTCCCGATATGGCAAATAACAGTAAGGGCAACAAGAAAACAAGGCGTGGAATCCACGAGTCAATTTTGAAATATGCCGCGATACCGCCACAAACACCTCCAATGTATTTGTCGCTGGGGTTGCGATAGAGTCTTTTCGATATATTTGATTCCAATGGTCTTGATCTCAAGACAATCCATAAGATGATATAGATCCAGAAAAGCGCGGTCGCGGCTAAAACAAAGATGATACGAATCCACACCGGATCGATTTTGAAATAGTGTGCCAAGCCACTACACACACCGGCAATTATTCGGTCGTTGGCATTGCGATAAAGAGCGCGTGCAGGCTCTTTTTGGGTGTTTTCTGTTTGTTCCGTTGCTCTGTCGTCCGTGTGAGGAATATTGGGTGGCATCTCCGAATCTTTAAAGGTTGCTTCGGCATAGTCCGTATCAAAATCTTCGGGTTTGCCAATGCTGCTGATAATGGATTCTACATCTTCATCGGTAATGCAGCTGATACCCAGCTTCAATCGGTTTCCAAATAGCTCGGCTATTCGGTTTTCGATGTCGTTCACAATTTCTTCACCACCATCTTCGCGCGAAAAATAGCTTTTGAGGCTATTGATATATTGCTTCAATATCTCGTATGCGGTCTCTTCAATGGCGATAACCTGTCCTTGAAAATTGATGTTGATAACTTTTTTCATTTCTTCTGTTGATATTTAAGAGGTTGTCTCTTCTGTTGTGTTAGATTCTGTTTTTTCATTCGTCTTTCTTATAACGGCTGCAACGCCTTCAGAAAGCTCGTTCCATGTAGTTTCAAGATGGCTGTAAAACAATTCACCTTTCGCCGTCAGCTTGAAATATTTTCGTGGCGGACCGGAAGTGCTTTCAACCCATCGATAAGAAAGAATCTCCGCATTCTTTAAGCGATTGAGCAGAGGATAAAGTGTTCCTTCCAGGAGTTGAAGCCCGGCACAATGCATCTCTTCGATGATGTCGCCCGGGTAAGCTTCGCTGCGCTTGATGATGGAGAGAATGCAGTATTCAAGCACTCCCTTACGCATTTGGCTTTGTGTATTTTCTATCTTCATATCTATAAAATATATCTATTTGATGATACAAAGATAAACAAAACATGGTATTATGTAATGCAAAGTACATGATAAATTTCTGTATTTAATTTTATTTAACTATCTGGATAGAAATTTTCTCAGTTTCGCCCCTTTTAGAAGTAGTGTTTTTACGCTTTGGGCCGAAAGATATGTAATCATCCCAAATCCGCCGTCTTTTAGTTCTCCCTCGTTTTTTCGATCTTTGCCGAAAAAAAAACGAAATGTTTAGTTTAAATGAAAGCAATCGATTTGTTTTATGTTTTCAAGGTGTTGATTTGCGTAAGAGCATAGACGGTTTATTCGGATGTATCCGCCGGATTTTTTTGAGCCCAACAAGCGGCGATGTTTACGTGTTTGTAAATAAAAATCGCACTACAATAAAATAGGTTTATTGGGAGCGTGGGGGTTTTGTGATTTACCATAAACGTTTGGAATCGGGTCGGCTCAGTCATAAAATTTTTCAAGGAAAAGGAGCGCGTTTCGGCATTCTTCGATGGGATGAATTGCTGCTTTTAATTGAAGGCATCAGTCCTAAAGCAAGGCGAAGAAAACGCTATAATTTGGAGTAAAAAAGATAAAAAAACAGGCTGAAATACTTGCATATATTGCTGATATATTGTGTCTTTACACCAGATAATTATGGAGGATATACAGTAAATATTACAGGAAAACGCTCGTTTGAAAGAGCAAATTCTTTTACAAGAAAAATCTCTCCTTTTAAAGGATGAACAGATTCTTTTCAAAGACGAGCAACTTGAAAGAAAACAGCAGCGCATTCTTTATCTTGAGCGTCAATTATACGGCAGACGTTCGGAAAAGAGGC
>JAEZZZ010000130.1 GCA_023418255.1 Bacteroidota bacterium | reverse complement strand
GTGGAATTTGAAGAAAATGATGGAAAAACTCAAAGAAGAGTTTTTATTTTTTGTTTTCAGGTTCATTTTCCAAGCTAGATGTTCAATCTTTCCTAACCTAAATGTGAATTTCTAAGGAGCGACTAATGTAAAGACAACAAAAACCTTGCACTTTTCGCAAAAAATAATAGCACATCCTGCTAACAAGCACCACCTTTCATGCTTCTTAGCAGATTCTACTCAACCTTTTTCATATTGAATTATTTTCCGGAAAACATCCCAGGAAAGTAGAAAAAATCCGTTTTTTTCATATTCTTGTTTTCGTTGGTCAATCACGGCTTGAATAATCTTGAAACTCTCTTACATTGTCAAATTTTCTATATTTTGCAACCTTACAATTGTTTGAATGTAAATATATAATTAGCGCCAAAATTCCATATTGTCACGACGGCGATAGCGCCTACTTTGGCGACGTAAAAATTCATCTTAAATTTTTCGTTCAGGAGATAGATTATGCCATTATTCAATGCTAATCCTATAACGGAAATGAGTATAAAAGAGGCATATTCACCCGCAATCTGAGGATTTTCGCTCTGAAAAGTCCATACTCTATTAAAGATGTAATTGGATGAGGCGGCTACAATAAAACCCAACGAGTTCGCTACAAACTTGTTCCACCGTAGCTTCTCCTTGCAGAACCACGTGACAGAAAAGTCAACGCCCATTCCCAGCAGTCCGACGAAACCAAATTTGATGAATTTAAAGACCAGCTTCATCATTTCTGAAAATCTATTTCAATCGGTTTTTCGAGAGACGCGGGATAGAGCAAAGGAGTGCCGGCCGCAAAAAGCAGGTGATGTGTTCCTGTCAGAAAACCGGGAACCGTAAATTCTATTTCGGCGCCAACAGTCTCTTTTGCCACGATCTGTTCTTTATCAAAACGCGCGCTCACTTTTATTGCTTTTTGCTGCCATTTACCATCTATTTTTACATCGGTTACAAGATATATTTGCAAAGGCATTTCCGGATGATTGATGTGAAATGTTTTGTCATAAGGATTTTCGATTGTTATTGGCAAAGAGGCATGTTGTCCCGTTTTTAGAGCAATAGAGCCCTTACTTGCCGGTTTGACTTTAAGCCTTTTGTAGGGTTGATAGTGTTCTACCGGAAGCAGATAAAAATCATTTTTATTTATGCGGACCAAATTTTCAGCCGGCGTGTCTCCTCGCAAATTTATAACGACTGCTTTGTCCCAATAGGCTTCATCAAAGCGCCAGAAATCATATTGAGTGTGGCGATAATTAAGCACCCCGACACAAGAGGCATCGCCTGACGAATTTGCAGTATAGAAGCGATATTTTGAAGGCATCTGAAACCCACGCAAATAGACCACCGGGCGGTCTTTGGCATAAGTTTTTAAATCGGCAACTCTCTGTTTATCGCCATGCCACTCTGTGGGAATGGGCAGTATATCAAAAATCAGAAAAAATCGCATCAGTATCAGCAGCAGCAGCGAGGGCGCCATTATACGCGTCACATAGCGTTTCAGCTTGATGTTTTGCGATGCTTCACGTACCATCAAAATAATCATTGGAATGGCAGCTGCAATTGTCCAATGTGGTTCTACACGACTTTTAAAATTCCAAAATGTGAAAAACAGGATAAATCCGACGAATAAAAATTTTAAGCTGCGTTCGAAAGGAGATCTGTTTTTTCGATGAAAAATGACGTAAATTGCTGCCGGAAGCGTAAACGGATTAAATACGGGAAATTGATTGAGTGCGAAATCTACGAAATTGAACCATTTAAATGGCTTAGACCGGTCAACCAAGTGGTACTGAAGAGAGGGAAACGCGTGATTAATTTGCCACAAAATGTGAGGCAAGAAAAGCACCATTGCAAATAATACGGAGAGGTAGAAACTCTTTTTTCGAAATAGTTTTAAATCGGACAGCAACACAAAGAAGATGATGAGCGCGCCGTGATATTTACTATACATCAATGCCGCCATGCATACGGACAACCACAAGGCGCCTTGCCAAGAATAATCGGTGTCAGCATAATATTTGAAACTCCAAAGAAAAAGAGCCGTAAAAAGCAATAGCGGCACATCCGGAGTTGCCACAAAACCATAGGCCTGAAGCATCACAACCGAAAATGAGATGATAAAAAAGAGGATAATGTTTTGAGTCGTGCGGGGAATATTTACTAATTTAAACAGTATCCACAGAAATAGAAACTGAGACAGAGTCACAAAAAATCGGACTCCAAATGTCGTTTGGCCGAAGAGCATGGTGCCACATTTTATTATCAAGGCAATCAGCGGTGGGTGGTCAAAATATCCCCAGTCCAAGTTTTGTGAATAAACCCAGTAGTATGCTTCGTCGTTACCAATTTCAGTAAATAGTGCCTGCACAATATTCAGAATGAACCATACAGAGGATAAAAAAACAAATAAAAGTGGTTTTCTTTTCATGCGTTACGCGTTTGTGATAAATTTTCACACAAATATACATGATAATTTTAAAAATATCGACAGACAGAAAAGAAACTTTTCAGTCATGCTATGGAATGCATTATAAAGTAGTTGGTTTTGGAACGTTTTTGAAGAGTATAATTTCATTGCGTACCAATCTATCACATTACATGCCGTAAGAAAAGAGGTATTGCCTTTTTGTAGTCTCGCAATATCTCTTCGTCCTGAAAAAGAATTGCTTTGAGCGAATGATTGGACACCTGACATAATGTCTAAAATGTCAAGTAGAATAGGATAAGTTTTTTCTAAATCGATCAATATTGATATTTATAATTGAACTTAATTGATGATTTTTGTAACCCATTTTTTGATAGAGTAAATCTACTCAACTATCCATCCCCATTTTCTGAAAATAGGTTTAGCAACATCACTTTGCAGAAACTCGAAAAAGGTGACAGCCTTTTTGTGCTCAATACCTTTGCGAGTGAGCGCCGCGCCACAATCGCGATAAAGCGTGTAGCGTTCAGGAAGCGCGACGAAATCGGCTATATTAGCATTGGCAACTTGCCATATGTTCCACGTTATCCACGCATCGATGTTGAGGTTTTGAATCCATTCTTTTTTGGCTACGCCGCTATTTGCCGCATAGCATTGAATATTGCGTCGAAATAGTTTCAGCGTGTCTATGCTATGCGTTTTTCCGACCATATCCTCCCATATTCCGGTGAGTCCCGCGCCGTTTACCACCAAAATGTTTACATCGGGTTTTAATAAATCCGCCAAAGTGTGAATATTTTTTGGATTTCCCGGACGCACCAATATTCCGGAACGCCGCAAATAGAGCGGCGTAACGGTTTCGGGAGCAATATCTTGAAAAGTATTTATAAAATTGGTCATCATAAATTCCGAACCGCTGAAAATTATATCGGCATTCTTTTCGGTAGCAGCTTTCCAATTGGCAACCGGACCTTTTACTACTTTTACGGGAGTCTGACGCTGTTGAGTAAATAGCTGCGCCGCTTCATTCATGGCGGGAAACGGTCCACCGGGACCGTACACATAAACGGTGTCTGTTTGTGCCAATGTCATGCTCGGCAGCAATGCAAAAAATATTATTTGTAGGATTGTTTTCATTTTGATTTTTATTGTTTGATTTGGTTGTTTGCTAATGAATCTGCTTTCTCTTTTGATATATTTTGTACTTTAAGTGCCTCGTCAATAAAATAATACGCTGCCGGTTGATGCTTGGCTTCAATTTCCTCATTGGTCGGCGTAGGTTCAGAGCGTGGCTGTTGGAACCGATAAAGGCGGACGACACCTGTCTTCAGCGGTTTCCACTTACGCTTCGTTTCTCTTATGCCGCCCGGGATATCTTTTACTGATAAATCGTAGGCACCCAGATATTCCACATTCTCCTCGGGAAGTATTCTCATCAATGTATATACCGGCATGCCTTGCGATTCGGAATTATACGCGATGATAATTTTTTTTGGTCGTCTTTAATTTCCGGTTTTTTTATTGTTCAACACGAAATGCCGATTCCGATAAGTGCTGCAAGCGCGACAAACGCGATTATCCATACCATATTTTGTTGTTTTTGTGTCATTTTATTTTCCTTTCAAGCAATTTTCCACATATTATTTTATTTGTGGTGAGCCTTCTTTGTCCGTTTTTATTTAGGCAATTCGTCATCTATACAATAGCAAAACCTGTAAATGTCTACTCATTATTAATCCGTTGGATATTAATATCTAAGTGCAAATGTAATGATAATTTTGAAAAGATTGTTTTATGAGAAATAAAAAATGATGTAATTGGACGTTTTGCCGACAACTAATATTTAAATAATAGCAGAAAACGCGGTCATCCAGATAAATAGCAAGAACGCTAAAACAGGATATGCCAGCATCATAAAGTAACCGATGTGGAATGAGAATATCTTTTTTCTTTTCAGTAAATAAGAGGCAACTACAAAGTGTCCTAACATCACCAAAAGGATAAAAAGCATAACATTCACGCCAAAGTCGGATTTTACCTTTTCCTCTAATGGTCTATTTAAGTGTCCTGAGAACTGGAACAAGATAATGAAGATTAATGCATAAAAACTCCAAAGTTTCACCAAGACACTTTCAATTCCTTTCGCTTTGAAAAGTTTGTTTAAGCCCAGCGAGATATGATAGATAGCGACAAAGAGAATGTAATAAATGAGTGTCGCGAATATTTCTGAAATGGATTCAGAAATAAAGTCGGAACTTGTGTATAAAAACAACTCATTCAACGCGATGTTGGCAATCACGACAAACAGAGAGAAGCGGAAAACTTTAAGGCTGTCTTCCAAAATCTCCATTTTGGCTTTTGGTTCAAAATCTACAATCAACGTCCCATCGCGCAACTGATTGATTATAAGTCTAGTGTATGCGACAGTCGTAGAAGTAATGGATTGTATAGGATGAACAAAAAAATGCTGAAATGATTGACGAATCATGAAGTTATCGGTTTGTATTTTTTGCTACAATTTTTAAAGTCGCCATAAGTGGTGAAAGATGGTTGCGAATATTTTTTTGCAAATTTAGAATTTTATATTTTAAGCGATTCGGTTTTTGAGGTGTTTTTTATGGTTATTGATCATAGTTTTCAGTGTCCGGTTCTTTTTTATTTTATTTTTAACGGAAAATCCAGTACATTTGTAATTGGTATGGAAAAAAAGAATGACATCCTTTCTAAATTGCGTAAAACACTTGATGAACAAGGAGTCGACTCTTTTCATGTGTTGGAAGATTTGGTTCCCATAGAGGAACAGATGCAATATTTCAAATATTTTGAAAAGATTCGAGGCGAAAAAAATCCGTTTGTGCGTGACGAAGAGGTAGCTATTCTCTTTTCTCCTGATGTCCCCATAGACAGAAAAAAGAGAAGCCTTTCGCTCTTGGCTTCCATCCCTGATGTTGGTGCCTATCGCGCCATAGAAGCATATCATAGCAATCCTCCGGATGTTGAGTTGCTCAACTGGTCGTCGATGGCGCTTGTGAACAGCCGAATCATATTGAGCTCAGACCTGTCGGGACGGCAACAGATTTATGTATCATCCGGATTGGGAGGCTTGGATAAAAAACTTCGTTTTTTCGCGCTATTTGCCAGCAAGGAAAGGCAGATTTTTACAGAATTTCAGCGTGAAGTTGTCGAAAGAGAATTTCGATTTCAGTTGCAACAGGTGGATGTCGATATCGAAAAATTTGAAATTCGAAAAAACTATTTTACCATTCTAATGCTTCAACCCTTTGACGTAGATGTTCAATCCAATATAGATGCCGCCGTGAATGAATGCAACGAATATGGCAATTTCTTGGATAAAGAGTATCTTTTCACCAATATTAAAACTCTTTCCGAACAGGAAATTCAAGCATTGTTGGAAAGGAAGAAAGAGGAATAACATGCTTCACCTTTCTTTCCCTCTCACATTTTGAAATGCCGCGAAAATGGATTCCGGAAATTTTATTCTCTACCATCCGTAGCGCGCGGTCTGCTACGACGTAGTAGTTCACAAGCTTTCTCGTTTGCTCGGTCGCAAACTTCATTTTTTCTATCGCTTTTGAATGAAGTGCGGACGTCTTTTTTCAAAAGAGCTTCTTTTCAGTCTTTTAAAAGGCACTTTTATTCTTTCTTTATCAGATATGAAGCGTGTAATAAAAGATGCGGTCTATAGATATAACAATCTCATACCTCACTACTCTTGTGATTATAAAACACCTGAGTATATGCATCATCAGAAACAGATTAAAATTAAAAGCTACGAAAAAAAAAAGCAGTTCTGAAAGGCATGCCTTTCAGAACTGTAATAGTAATAAATGTTTTATTTTTGTCCAATAACTGTAACGATTATTTAGGACTAGTCCCTATTAAGTCTTATCATTATTATATTTTTCGTTATTCAAATATTTAGTCTCTCCTTAAAAAGCATCTGCCTCCTCTGATTATCAGAAAAATAACCGCTATTTTTCTTGTATATATTTGCCGTTTTTCGTATCTTTACAGAGTAAAACCTTGCAAATTATGATAGGAAAATTACCCGAAAAAGGACAACGAGACTT
>JAEZZZ010000013.1 GCA_023418255.1 Bacteroidota bacterium | reverse complement strand
CTTGCAAATTATGATAGGAAAATTACCCGAAAAAGGACAACGAGACTTGTTTCGTCCGATGTTGAAAGACTTTATTGATATGAGCCACGAGTTAGTTCTTTTGGCAGAAAAAATTGATTGGAACTATTTTGAAGAAGAATTTTCGTGCTTCTATTCAGAAAGAGGCGCTCCGAGTGTTCCCATTCGTCTTATGGTCGGATGCTTGATATTGAAACACTTGTACAATCTTGGTGATGAGCGTATTCCGGAACAATGGGTTCAGAATGTTTACTTTCAGTATTTTTGTGGAGGAGAGTTCTTTGAACACAAATTTCCTTTTGATCCGAGCGATTTTGTTCATTTCCGTAAACGAGTGGGAGAAGAAGGGGTAGAAAAAATATTTGCCTACAGCGTGCGAGTTCACGGAAAAGAAGTGAGCAAAAAATCCAATTTTGTTTTATCGGACACCACCGTTCAGGAAAACAATACGACATTTCCCACCGATGCGAAGTTGTGCAAAAAGGTTATTGACAAATGCAACGAGATAGCCGAAAAAGAGGGAATCACACAGCGTCGTCGTTACACGCGTGAAAGCAAGCAGTTGGTACGAGACACTTACAACGGGAAACATCCCAAGCGAGCTAAAAAGGCAAACAAAGCCAAACGACGATTAAAGACCATCGCCAATACGCTGCTACGGGAGCTCGACCGAAAAATGGATGATCGACAAAAAGCGCGATACCAAGAAGACCTCTCTCTTTACAAGCGCGTAGTGAATCAAAAAAGGACAGACAAAGACAAGGTTTACAGTTTGCACAAACCCTCCACCCGTTGCATCGCCAAAGGCAAAGCGCATAAGTAATATGAATTACGAAGTAATCGTGAACACCTTATAAGGAAGAACTATTGTGTGAACAATTTGGGAACAAAGTAGGATTGATTACTACAGGAAATAAAGGTCGGAAAATCATTACGGCGATAAAAGCCTTTTTGGAGAATCCGTATAATGGTCACACCATTGATCCGTTGCTCTCACAAATGGAAAAAAACAATTTGCAATTGCCTCGTGAGTTAGCCTACGATCGTGGCGGTAAAGGTAAAAACCGAATTAGAGGAGTTACCATCATCACTCCGGATAAGCCGAAAGACTCGGACAGCGTGTATCAAAAACGCAAGAAACGACGCAGATGTAGAACCAGAGCTGCAATTGAACCTATCATCGGACATCTGAAAAAAGATTTTCGAATGGAACAGAATTCTCTTTGGGGAGAATGAGGCATACAAATTAATGCTATGATGGCAGCAACCGCGTGGAATTTGAAGAAAATGATGGAAAAACTCAAAGAAGAGTTTTTATTTTTTGTTTTCAGGTTCATTTTCCAAGCTAGATGTTCAATCTTTCCTAACCTAAATGTGAATTTCTAAGGAACGACTAAATAGACTATACGTGCTAAAAGCCCTGTTGTATGCTGTATGTGGATTACTTGCATCATATATACGCGGATAAATAGCATTCGCATTAGGATTTATTTCTGTCCACCGATCAAGATGGAACCTTCTTGGATTGTCCTGTCCGTGGAAAAATGGATGCAATTGATATACTTCAAAAGCTACATTCGTGCCATAAACCCCTTGTCCAAAAGCTGAAAGCTCAATATTCCTATACATTAGACTCATATTTATTCCATATGTGATTTTAGGGACATCATTTCCTATAATAGTCCGATCATCATTTGTAATAGATTCTTTGTAATTAATGTTACGTTGTGGAACAAATTTAATGTCTCCTGCATTCGGAGTAACATTCCCGTATGTATAGTAATGTCCTTGATCAATTTCAGTTTGGGTGTATAACCCATCGGTTTCAAACCCATAAAAAGAGCCTATGGTTTCTCCCTCTCTCAAAATATATTTACCAACCCCGTGCCCGCTCATATTATTTATAATATCATCCGATGAGGATAAATCTATAATGCGATTGTTGTTTAACGAAAAGTTGCCACCAAGAGTATAATTAAAATTCCCAATAGTATTCCGATGAGTGAGTGTAAATTCGAATCCCTTATTACGAACTTTTGCAATATTTTGAGATGGAGGATTGCTAATTCCTGTTTCCCACGGCACATTATATCCTAACAAAATATCACTCGTGTTTTTAATATAAAAATCAGCTGTAGCACTTAATTTCCCATTCCATAAGTCTACATCAACTCCTGTATCAAAAATACTTACTTTTTCCCAACTTAACTTTTTATTTGCCGGTTTAGACTCTCTAATACCTTTTACAGGATTATTTTCAAATGTATAGTTTGAGTTTGCAGCATAATTTTGAAAATAATCATAATTCCCAACATTATTAATATTCCCAAGTGCTCCCATAGATATTCTAAGCTTTAAATTATCTAACCATTCCTTAGTATCAGTCATAAACTCTTCTTCACTAACACGCCATCCCGCTGAAAAAGAGGGAAAATAGCCCCATCTATTATCTTTGTGAAAACGCGATGAAGCATCCGATCTGAAATTTGCCTCAAGGAGATATCGATCTAACAAAGAATATGTCAGACGAGTGAAATAAGAAAGCATTTTGTTCTCTGTAGAACCGGATGAGTTTTTGTAATTAGGTCCGGAGGTTGCCCCGGCTGACATGTCAATAAAACTATCAGCAGGAAAATTCTCTCTGGAGGCTGAAAGAGCTTCATATTTGTAATGTTCATAAGAAGATCCGAGCAAAGCCGAAAAACTATGCTTTTCATTGGTCCAATTATAATTTACTGTAAATGTATGGCTTATCCACACACTGCTATTCCAATCCATATTCATTGTATTTTGTGTATTTCCAGAACCATTCACCATTGTTCCGGGCACCAAAAAGTTTGGTACCAAATCGCGTGTTCCATTATATTGTTTGTTTTTATATTCCGTGTTTTGATAGATTCCTTTGGTCGAAATAATCAGGTTTTTTATGGGTTTAAGATCCAAACCTAATTCATACATTGAATTTGTCGTTTTATTATTCGACCAATTTCTGTCACTATATGAGCGCAAGGGGTTTCCTCCAATGAAAGTGCCACTTGCTAATTGCCCTGCATTTATTGAACCCCACTCACCATTAGAATGTTTAGCAACAAAAGTTGAAGGAACAATCAACATATTTGCCATGGAAGGGGTTCCACCATCAACTCGACGAGTACGATGAATATATTTCATTTTACCATGGAAAGTAAGCCAGTTTGTTAAATCTGCGGAAACATTCATATTCAAATTATAACGTTGATTATTTCTGTTTTTGAATGTTTCAGTATCATAAAGATAACTTAATCCCGAGAAATACCGAATTTTACTTGTTCCTCCTGAAAAGTTTACAGAATGTTGAGTTGTGGGGGCATAATCTTTAAAAATCAAATCGCCCCAATTTGTGTTTGGATATAAATCTGGTTTACTTCCATCTTTAAACCATTTTATCTCTTCCTCCGTAAAACCTTGATTTTTTCCATTTGCTGGATTAGAGTTGTATTTTGCTTCATTAAATAATTCTGCATATTCCCACGAGTTGACGTATTTAGGTTTATAAGTTGGATTTTTTAACCCATAATATCCACTATATGAAACATTCATATGATCTTTTCTTCCTTGTTTAGTTGTTACAAGTACCACACCGTATGCCGCGCGCGCGCCATATATGGCAGAGGAAGCAGCATCTTTAAGAAATGAGATTGACTCAATACTATTAGGATCAAGATTTGCAAAAAATGTAGCATCAGAAATTGCACCATCAATTACATAAAGAGGTGCTGATGTTCCCAAATTACCTCTTCCACGAAAATTTATGTTCGGAGTTTGTCCTGGGCGTGAGATGACTGTAACACCTGCAGCAATACCCTGAATGGCAGAAAGAACATTGGGCTGAACACGGTCTTTAATATCTTCAGTTTTAATTGATGTAACCGAACCTGTCAGATTCACTTTTTTCTGTACACCATACCCCACCACAACAAGTTCATCCAATGTTTGGGTGTCTTCTTTCAACACAATATCAAACTGTGTTTTTCCGGCAGTTTTTACTTCGATATCTAAAAAGCCGATATATGTAATCAGAATAATCGCATTATCATCAACCTGTAAAGAAAACTTTCCATCAAGATCGCTGGTAGTCCCGTTGGTTGGCTCACCCACTTCAATTATGTTTGCACCAATAATAGGTTCTCCATGGATGTCCGTAATGTTTCCTGATATAGTTTTCTTGTTCTGCTGTCTATTTTTTACAACAGAAATGGAAGCCGCATCTGCTGATGCTTGTTTGAGAGAAAGAATAATTTGTGATTTTCTGACACTGTATTCAACATTGGTTGATGAAAACAGTAAGTCTAAAACCTCAGCAATCGCAGCATTATTTACCGACACGTCAACCTTTCGATCCACATCGATCAATCGATTGTTGTACAGAAAATAATAATCCGATTTCTGCTCAATTGTTTGCAGAACTTTTTCAATGGATACGTTTTTCATATCTAATGAAATACGTGTGTTTTGCGAATAGGTCGGCTCTGCATTTGCCTGTAAGATGAGAGCGAACAATAGTACAAATGTAATCCTCATAGCGATAGGTAATTTATATAAAAAAGCAAAAAAAGAAAATACTTTTGTCTCGTTTTCAAGATAATTCATAATTTCACATTGTTATTAAATTTATTTTAGATTTATTATTAAGCTGCTTCACGGTGTGTTTAAATTTTTCTTAAAGATTTAAACATTAATAGGTGAGCGCGTTCATGCTACTCTCCTTTTTTTTATAAAGACGAATCTATTTCATAGGCATTTCTCTTTTTATTGATTTGTTATTACGATTCTTTTTTTGGTAAACACGTTGTCATCAAGTTGTTCCTGTTTTGATATTGAGTATGATATGGGTGCCGAGCACTTCAGCAACTCCAATATTTCTTGCAAACTCTCATTTGTAAATGTAGCGGTGTATTCATATTCTTTCAAATTCTCACTTTCCAAAATGATGGAAACACCGAATTTTCGGGATAAATTCTCTGCTATTTTGCTTAGTTTTTCACGTTGAAAAATCATTTTTCCATCTTTCCAAGCCGTTTCCACAGATGTATTTACTGGGGCAATGGAGACTGAACCTAATGTTTGATTAACAATCGCCTTATTCCCAACTTCTAAGATTTGGGTAGCTGTTGAATTAATTTGCCCAACTTCAACATTTCCTTTCACCAATGTTATTTCACAAAATGTTTCGTTATCATATGCATTAACATTAAATTCGGTGCCATATGCACTTACCTTTGTCCCTTGCTGAGTAATTACATTGAAGCGATGCTTTTTGTCAGAAAGAACCTTAAAAAAAGCTTCTCCTGTAAGCTGCACGTTTCTATCTTTTCCGTGAAAAGGGAGAGGATACACAAGTTCACTTTCTCCGTTAAGCCACACGTGGCTTCCATCCGGAAGAATTGTCTTTGTAACAATTCCCGGCGCAGAGGTAATCGTAATGAATTGTTCTTCCTTATTTTGAATCCAATGGGGATATATAAAATAATGAAAAAGCACAAATAAAGGCAATAAAATTGTTGCTGCAATAGTTGAAATTTTCCACATTTTAGAACGAAAAACATCCGCTTTAATGTGATTCGAGGTTTTGCGCCAAGCTTTTGCTGTGTCAATACTTCGTTGTTGCCGCATTGAATCAGAAAGAGATAGAATAAAAGATAAATCATCAACTTTTTTCTTAAATTTAGGCGACTGAATCATACGTTGACGAAATTTTTCCGTTTTCTTCGGTGACAATCGATTTTGTAGATACAATAAGATATCTGCTTCGTTGAATATCATATGATGTCTTTTATGAAGTCTTTTTAAACTAGACGCACGAAACAAAGAATACCCTATAGAAATATTCTATTTTTTTTAATGCAAATATAAAACATCCAAAAGAGAATAGGAAGAAAATCTTTCAATTCAACACGTAAACATCTAAGAGCCATACCAATATACTTCTCAATGGTTTTATGCGAAAGGTTCATTTTTTGTGATATCTCTTTATAGGTCATCTTTTCAAATCGATTCATCACAAAAGTATTTCGCACATGAGGATGTAGTTTTTTCAGGGCATTTTCAATTTTCTCCTCCAACTCATTTAAGGTATAAATTTCTTCCGGTGATGGTAGAATGGCATCAATTTCTTTTCGCATATATCGATTTTTCACATCCTCTTTTCTAAGATAATCAAGACACCCATTGCGTACAATGGTTACCAAAAAATTACGAAAAGAGCTCTCAATGACTATTTTTTTTCTATTTTTCCATAATTTCAAAAATGCACTCTGTACAATGTCCTCCGCTGCTTCCTGAGAGTCAATATATTTTGTGGCGAATACGCATAAAGAAGGGTAAAATTCAAAAAACAATTTTTGAAAAGCCTCTTGATCATCATGGCACACTATTTTTTGAAAAAGATATTCAAACGCGACCTCTTCTTTCATACATTTTTACCTTAATTTTAATGTCGAAGCTAGCCCGCCCACGTTTCTCTATCCAAATTACGATAGTTGATGGCTTCGGCCAAGTGAGAAGGAAGTACCTTTTCGGCCTCTTCCAAATCGGCGATGGTGCGCGACACTTTCAGGATTCTGTCGTAAGCGCGCGCGGATAGACTAAGCCTTTCCATCGCCGTTTTTAAAAGATTTAATCCCGCTTCGTCAGGCGCAGCGAATTTATTCAACAACTTTGAGTTCATTTGCGCATTGCAATAGACTCCTTTTATTTTTTCGAAGCGTTTAGCTTGAATCGCGCGTGCTTTAATCACACGTTTCGCTATTTCAATGCTATGTTCGGCAGGTGTTCTGTCGGATATTTTCTCAAAAGGTACGGGAACTATTTCGATATGAATATCGATGCGGTCGAGCAACGGACCGGAAATTTTATTCAAATATTTCTGTACAGTTCCCGGTGGACAAACGCATGCTTTCTCGGGATGATTGTAATATCCGCAAGGACAAGGATTCATGGCTGACACCAACATGAAGCTTGCCGGGTAATCCACGGTGAATTTTGCGCGTGAGATGGTTATTTGCCTATCTTCCAATGGCTGACGCATTACCTCCAACACTCCTCGATTAAACTCCGGCAGTTCATCAAGAAAAAGCACGCCGTTATGCGCCAAACTGATTTCACCCGGTTGAGGGTAGGTGCCTCCTCCAACCATAGCCACATCGCTGATGGTATGATGTGGCGAACGAAATGGACGACGCGACATAAGCGACCTGTTGCTATCCAACACTCCGGCTACGCTATGGATTTTTGTTGTTTCCAGTGCTTCGTCAAGCGTAAAGGGTGGCAAAATGGAAGGCATCCGCTTCGCCATCATTGACTTTCCCGCACCGGGCGGACCTATCATGATGATGTTGTGTCCACCGGCAGCGGCAACTTCTAATGCACGCTTTACGCTTTCTTGACCTTTAACATCGCTGAAATCAAACTCAAAATTGGTCTGATTTTCTAAAAACTCGTGATGGATATCAACCTCTGTACGTTCTAACTCTTTTTCGTGATTGAAAAAAGCGATTACATCGCATATATTTTCAACTCCATGCACATCCAGCCCTTCAACCACGGCTGCCTCATTGGCATTCTCCGAAGGCAGAATAATCCCTTTAAATCCGGTTTCTTTTGCCATAATGGCAATAGGCAACACGCCTTTGATAGGAAGAATTGAACCGTCGAGCGAAAGTTCACCCATGATGATGTAATCGTCTAACTTATCGGACTGTATTAACGACGATGCACCCATAATACCCACGGCCAAAGGCAAATCATACGCGGAACCCTCTTTGCGCACATCCGCCGGTGCCATGTTGATAACAATCTGTTGACGAGGAAATTTATATCCATTCACTTCCATCGCCGACACAATACGTTCGTGACTCTCTTTTACAGAGGCATCGGGCAAACCGACCAAAAGGAAACGTATTCCCTTTGTACAATTTACTTCAATTGTAATAAGAGAGGCGTCAATACCTTGTACTGCCGCACCAAATACTTTAACAAGCATGTTTTGAGTATAATAAAGATTTCTATTTTACTTAGCTATCTGCTCGGAAGCCTTTTTATTAATAGCAAATTTTACATCCTGTGCAGCAATGTTCCGCTCTTTTATAATGCCTTTCGGATCAATCAAAATATTATACGGAACAATCGGAATATTGTATTTATCAACCAGATCCGATGCCCAACTTTTCTTCTCTGCTATCACCGTCCACGGAATGGAATCGGTCTTAGGATAAGCGACAGGAATCGTTTCAGAATCAATATAAATTGAGACAAAGTGAACACTATCTTTTTTTAATTGATGATAGGTGTCTTTTAGACTTTCAATATTTTTTCGCGACTCATCTCCGGATACTGACACGAAAGACAACAACACATATTTGCCAATTAAGTCACTGGATTTAAGCTCCTTGTCATCAACATCCTTCAAGGTAAAGTAGGGCATAAAAGAGCCTTCTGCCGATCGGTGAAGCTTTTCCAGGTATACGCTGAGGCTTACTGCCATGGGGGATGACGATAAATCTTTCGAGAGATATCCCATCACACGCTGTAATACTTGGGGATTGTCTCCATGAGCAAAAAGATCGTTAATTATAATCAGGCTCGATTTTTTATTTGAGTGTTCTTTGATGTGCTCTTCGGCGTGATGCATCAGCTCATGATTCAATACATTTACTCTGGCGGTTCGATCATCGTATGATAAAATATTGGCAGCGGAATCACCATTTTGCACCTCTTGGTCAAGTGTTTGGTAGAGTTCTGCTCGCTGCCTGAGGATATCCTCATTTGCCTTCTTGAAATCTGTAAGTTCATCATTTATATCACTACCCGTCACATGAATAAGTTCAGGATAAACAGCATCTCCGGAAATTTTAAGATTATCATTTTTTTCGGCAAATACGGCAATCGATGAATTAAATTGATTGAAATAAAACGTGAATACCGTGAATGTGTCGATAGAGTTTTGATAACGAAACTTCCCTTTGTTATCCACTTTAACAGTATCGATAACCAGTGAATCGGAAAAAAGGTACGATACCAAAACAAACGATGTATCCAAATTGGATATTTCGCCCTTAATGCTCAGTGTTTGTTTCTCAGGCTTACAAGACGCAAACAACAATAGAAGAGACCAAAATAAAACTACAACGATACGTTTATGCATACACTTATTCACCTTAAATATTTTCGCTAAACTAACATACGTGGGAAACAACCTTTTGTTTTTCCTTTTTTAATTATACTGAAAAAGAAATTAAAATCTTTAACAATAATAATAGATACAAAGGTAACTCAATTTTTGAAATATTCAAACATTTTTACATAATTTTATCTTGCAATATTTTTTTTAATTCACCATGCTCAGAGGTGTTATTTTTCAAGGAAATTTTCACTCTTGCTTTTTTTTATTACTTTTGTCAGACAATATACGAGAAAATATGTTCAACAAAAGAGTTTTAGTGACAGGTGGTGCCGGATTCATCGGTTCGCACTTGTGCAAATATTTATTAGATGAGGGCTGCGAAGTGGTTTGCCTCGATAACTACTTCACCGGCAACAAAGCAAATATCTTGCCTTTCTTGAAACATCCGCTTTTTGAGGCGGTGCGCCACGACATCATTCTACCCTATTATGCCGAGGTGGACGAAATTTATAATTTTGCCTGTCCTGCATCGCCCATACATTATCAATACAATCCCATTCAGACAGTAAAAGTATCGGTGATGGGTGCCATCAATGTGCTGGAAGCGGCTAAATTGAGTGGTGCAAAAGTGCTGCAAGCCTCCACCAGCGAGGTGTATGGCGACCCACAAATCCATCCGCAACCCGAAGGATATTGGGGAAATGTAAATCCTATTGGAATACGCTCCTGCTACGATGAAGGAAAGCGTTGCGCCGAAACTCTTTTTATGGACTATCATCGACAGAGCAAAGTGCCAATAAAAATCATTCGCATATTCAACACATATGGTCCCAATATGCACCCGAATGACGGACGAGTGGTTTCCAATTTCATTGTTCAAGCTCTGAAAGGCAAAGATATCACCATCTATGGAACGGGCGAGCAAACACGCAGCTTTCAATATGTCGATGATCTGATTGCCGGAACCATCAAAATGATGAATTCGCATGACAAATTTATTGGACCGGTCAATCTCGGAAATCCGACAGAATTCACAATTTTAGCATTGGCAGAAAAGGTGCTTTCTCTTACCAATTCAAAATCAAAAATTCAATTCAAGCCGCTACCCTCCGATGACCCCACACAACGAAGACCGGACATATCTCTGGCACAAAAAGAGTTGAACTGGAGGCCATCGGTTTCGCTCGAAGATGGATTGAAAGAGACGATTCGATATTTCAAAAAATTACTCAATCTATAAATTCGTTCTTTATGCCCTTTTTTTCCATCATTGTTCCGGTATATAATCGACCGGCAGAGGTGAAAGAACTTGCCGAAAGTCTGTCGCGTCAATCGTGCAAAGACTTTGAGCTGGTGATTGTAGAAGATGGCTCATCAGCACCTTGTGCCGATGTGTTAGAGCCGTTTAAAGACCAATTTACCTATCGTTACTTTTTCAAGAAAAATGAGGGACGCAGTTTGGCGCGCAACTATGGCATGGAACATGCCGAAGGCGATTATTTGGTGTTTTTCGACTCCGATTGTGTTATTCCACCCGATTATTTCAAAATAGTAAAAGAGAGGCTCACGGCAAATTATAGCGATTGCTACGGTGGCCCGGATAGAGCCGATAAATCTTTCTCAAAACTGCAAAAAGCCATCAGTTTTTCGATGACTTCTTTCCTGACCACAGGGGGAATCCGCGGACAAAAAAAGGGGCTGGAAAAATTTACGCCTCGTACGTTTAACATGGGATTTTCAAAAGAGGTGTATCACAAAGTTGGCGATTTTAAAGATATGTTTGGCGAAGATATCGATTTAAGCCTTCGCATTCGTGATGCCGGTTTTACGACGCAACTTATTCCCGATGCTTTTGTCTATCATAAAAGGCGTGTCAACCTCAAATCCTTTCGACGCCAAGTATTTGTGTTTGGTATGGCACGCATCGAGTTGTTTCTTCTACATCCAAAATCATTAAAAATAGTGCATCTGCTACCCACATTATTTACGCTTGGAAGCATTTTTCTGCTGATTTCGGCTTTTTGGTGTATTTGGGCTCTCTTGCCACTACTGCTCTACTTTTTGGCAATCTTTATTTCGTCTTCAATACAAAATAAAAGCCTATCCATTGGTGTGTTATCCATTGTGACATCTGCCATTCAGCTATATGGATATGGACAGGGATTCATCAAGGCATTTTTAAATAAAATAATCTTTAAACGCCGAAACGAAAAAAACAAAGAGTTGGATAAATACTATAAGAAAAAATAAAGAAAAAGGAACGTTCGCCACTCCAAAGAGCAGCGACAATCCTTCTCTATTTCCTGTTTTTAATAAGAACTCAATCTTTTTCGCCGTATGCCAAATCGCCCGCGTCGCCCAATCCGGGAACGATGTATGCGTGTTCGTTCAAATCCGGGTCGATAGCAGCAGCCCAAAGCGTCGTTTTTTTTGCCGGAAAATGCTTCACGCAATAATCCACCGCCTGTTGGCTGGCAATGATGGTGGCAATATGAATTTTGTCAGGCATTCCCTTCGTTAGCAGGGCTTTATAAGCAAGCTCCATGCTTCCGCCGGTAGCGAGCATCGGGTCAGTAATGATGAGCGTTTTGCCATCGATTCGTGGCGAAGCGATATATTCGATATGAATATTGAACGACTTGAAATTTTCTTTGTATTTGCGATAAGCGGACACAAAGGCATTTTCGGCACTGTCAAAATAGTTTAAAAAGCCGTGATGGTAAGGCAATCCCGCACGCAAGATGGTGGCGAGTACCACTTTGTCCGAATAAAGACTGACCGGAACCTCGCCTAACGGCGTTATGATATCAACAGCCTCATACGACAAGCATTTGCTTATCTCATAAGCCATCACTTCGCCGATGCGCTCAATATTACGACGAAACCGCAGGCTGTCGCCCTGCACATGAGTGTCTCGTATTTCACGGACAAAGGAATTAAGTAACGAATTGGATTCCGAAAAATTGATGATTTTAATTTCTGCCATATATTGTTTGTTTTTTCGGAAAACAAAGGTAATGATTTTGTCCTCATCTGAAAACATTCTACCCACTTTTTTTGTTTATATAATCCAATGGCCAAGTCGCAGGAATAATTAAAGAAATTTTTCTTTAATTGCTTCTCTTTTTAAAGAAATATGCGTATTTTTGTATTCCGTTTTAGGACTTTATCGAAATCAAAAAAAAATCAGCGAAATATTAATCACATATTTTTAATTATATAAAACCACATGACAAATTTAGATTTAAACAAGTATGGTATTAAAGACGTAAAAGAAATCGTCTATAATCCCTCTTACGAACAATTGTTCGAAGAAGAAACAAAACCCGGTTTGGAAGGTTTTGAAAAAGGTCAAGTAACAGAACTTGGTGCCGTAAACGTGATGACCGGAATTTTCACCGGGCGTTCACCTAAAGATAAATATATTGTAAAAGACGATGTAACACGCGACACAATTTGGTGGAACACACCCGGCTCGCCAAACGACAACAAACCCATTTCAAAAGAGGTGTGGGACGACTTGAAAGCCAATACAGCAAAACAGCTTTCTGGAAAACGCCTTTTCGTGATGGACACCTATTGCGGCGCAAATCCTGACACGCGCCTGAAAGTGCGCTTCATCATGGAAGTGGCTTGGCAAGCTCACTTCGTGAAAAACATGTTTATCCGTCCAACAGAAGAAGAATTGGCAAACTACGGCGAACCCGATTTCGTAGTTATGAACGGTTCTAAAACGACCAACCCGAAATGGAAAGAACACGGATTAAACTCGGAAGTATATACCGTTTTCAACTTGACAGAAAAAATGCAATGCATCGGTGGTACTTGGTACGGTGGCGAAATGAAAAAAGGTATTTTCGCCATGATGAACTATTATCTTCCGTTGCAAGGTATGGCAGCAATGCACTGCTCAGCAAACGTTGGAAAAGATGGCGACACGGCTATATTCTTCGGTCTTTCGGGAACAGGAAAAACAACGCTTTCTACCGACCCGAAACGTAAACTAATTGGAGACGATGAACACGGTTGGGATGACGAAGGCGTATTCAATTTCGAAGGCGGATGCTATGCAAAAACCATCAACTTAGATAAAGAATCGGAACCCGATATTTATAACGCCATTAAGCGCGACGCGCTTTTGGAAAACGTGACGGTAGACGAAAACGGAAAAATCGATTTTACCGATGGTTCGGTAACTCAAAACACGCGTGTTTCATATCCGATTTATCATATTGATAACATTGTGAAACCGGTTTCAAAAGCAGGACCGGCGAAAAAAGTCATTTTCTTGACAGCTGATGCCTTTGGCGTGATGCCTCCGGTATCGAAACTGACACCCGAACAAACAAAGTATCACTTCTTGTCAGGTTTTACAGCTAAATTGGCCGGAACAGAGCGCGGTGTAACTACTCCACAACCCACATTCTCCGCTTGTTTTGGCGCGGCATTCTTGTCGTTGCACCCCACAAAATATGGCGAAGAGTTGGTGAAGAAGATGGAAGCGAACAACGCCACCGCTTATTTGGTGAACACCGGTTGGAACGGTACAGGAAAACGTATCTCCATTAAAGATACGCGCGGTATCATTGACAGAATCCTCGACGGTTCCATCGATAAAGCCGACACAAAAGTTATTCCTATTTTCAACTTGGAAGTTCCTACCTCTTTGGAAGGTGTGGACGACAAGATTCTTGATCCTCGCGACACATATGCCAATCCGAAAGAATGGGAAGACAAAGCGAAAGACTTGGCCGGAAGATTTATCAAAAACTTTGAGAAATTTACCGACAACGAGGAAGGAAAAGCTCTTGTGGCAGCAGGCCCACAATTGTAACTTCATTTTTGAATTTCATACGAAAGGTGCTCAATATTTCGGGCACCTTTTTTATTACACTAAACATCAAAAGAATAAAGCTAACTCTTGAGATTTATCAATGCAAACTCTTTCCGCAGAATAGCCCCAAGCACTTAAACCTGGACGTAATAGAAAAAAATCCATTGCTGTCCGCTAAACCTTTTTTTCGTCAGCAAAAATTAGGGCTGATTTCCCGGTATGGAATTCAGCCCTTTTCGTTACTTTTGTTTTAAACAGAAAAACCATAGCGATGAACAAAAGTACACATTTTATCGGACAGCCGATGTTCGGACAACTCATAAATTTACTCTCCAAGCCGGAAATTCTTAAATTCAGTCGAGAAAACGGAGGAGAACGCTACGTGAAGAGCTTTG
>JAEZZZ010000132.1 GCA_023418255.1 Bacteroidota bacterium | reverse complement strand
TCGGTAAAAGGCTGTATATTTGTCCTGCATAATTTGGGGGCGTTAAAATCTATTGTTTTTCTTTTAATGCCTTAAAAATAAGGATTTTCCTCAAATTATGCAACTTTTTGGTGAATAATGTGGGTTAACTTTATTATGCTCCTATGTGATATCAATAAAGAAAGGAATACTTACTGCACTAAACGCAGTTTTGATATTATTCAACATGGGTAAAAGATTAATTACACGTCACCACAATCCGAGTATAAAAAAATGAAAGTTCCGTGCGCAGTCCTGGCGATTGCACGAAAACTACTCAGTTGGCCTTGAGGACATTAATTCCTCTTTCAAATAACGCGCCGTATGGCTTTTCGCGCACGACAAAATCTCCTCAGGCGTACCGGCGACCAATATTTCCCCTCCGGCTTCACCGCCTTCAGGTCCTAAATCGATAATATAATCGGCCGATTTAATAACGTCTAAGTTGTGTTCAATCACGATAACCGTATTACCTCTGTCAGTCAACTCATTAAGCACTTCCAAAAGCACGCGAATATCCTCGAAATGCAGTCCGGTCGTTGGTTCGTCGAGAACGTACAAGGTGTTTCCGGTATCTCTTCGTGCCAATTCTGTGGCAAGTTTTACTCGCTGGCTCTCACCTCCCGACAAAGTGGTGGACGATTGTCCAAGGCGAATATATCCTAATCCAACCTCTTGTAGCATTTTTATTTTGTGCACAATGGACGGTACATTTTCAAAAAACTCAACCGCCTGATTGATGGTCATATTCAAAACATCGGCAATTGACTTCCCTTTAAAACGCACCTCCAACGTTTCACGATTATATCGTTTACCATGACACACTTCGCAAGGCACCATTACATCGGGAAGAAAATTCATCTCAATGGTTTTTAAACCGTTACCGCCGCAAGTTTCACATCGTCCTCCTTTCACGTTAAAAGAGAATCGCCCCGGTTTGTAGCCTCTGATTTTAGCTTCCGGCATTCCGGAAAACAGACTGCGTATATCAGTAAATACGCCGGTATATGTGGCAGGATTCGAGCGTGGTGTTTTTCCAATAGGGGATTGATCGACGCTTACAATCTTATTCACATTCTTCAAACCTTTCACTTTTTTATATGGTAACGGCACTCTGTGCGAACGGTATAGCTCCTGGCTGAGAATGGGTTGCAATGTTTCATTTATCAATGTGGATTTTCCGCTTCCTGAAACGCCGGTAACGCATATAAAACGCCCAAGTGGAAAAACAACTGTCACATTTTTCAAGTTGTTGCCGCTCGCTCCCTCAAGCACTATTTCTTTTCCGTTTCCGGTACGTCGTTTTTCAGGAACAGCAATCTCTAACGTCCCTTCAAGATATCTGGATGTGAGCGTTTTATGTTTCATCAAATCTTTTGGTGTGCCTTCAAATACCACGTCGCCACCCTTTTGTCCTGCCAATGGCCCCATATCCACAATATAATCAGAGGCGAGCATCATCTCTTTGTCGTGCTCCACCACAATCACAGAATTTCCGGCATCGCGCAAATCTTTCAACGCCTCAATCAGGCGATGGTTGTCGCGTTGGTGCAGTCCGATGCTTGGCTCGTCCAAAATATAAAGAACATTCACAAGTTGCGAGCCAATTTGTGTTGCCAAACGAATGCGTTGGCTCTCTCCGCCCGAGAGCGATGCCGATGTGCGCGAAAGCGACAAATATCCAAGCCCGACATCCAACAAAAACTGTAAACGAGTAAGCAGTTCTTTCTTTATCTCCTCGGCAATCAGACGTTGTTTTTTGCTGATGTGCTTGTCGAGCTCAGCTATCCATCGATGCAGCCGACAAATATCCATTTGTGCCAATTCGGCTATATTTTTGTTGTTTATTTTGAAATGCAAAGCCTCTTTGTTCAGTCGCTGACCGTTGCACTCAGGACAAACCGTGGTGGTAATGAATTGCTGCGCCCACTTTTTTGCCGATGCCGACACATCGTCGTCTTGCTGCATTTCGATATATCGTGCAATTCCCTCGTAGGAAACACGGTAGTTGGAATCACCCAACGATTTGTTTTTTATCTTCAATTGCTCATCACTTCCATAGAGAATCTCCTCGATGGCTTCCGGTGGAATTTTTTCGATAGGCGTTTTGAGCGTTACATCATATTTTTCACAAATGGCGGCAATTTGCCAAAAGATGAGATTGCTGCGCTCCTTACCCAAAGGCACAATAGCGCCGGCGGCGATACTCAATTTGGGGTCGGGGATGATTTTATCTTCGTCAATCCGATCTATGGTGCCAATGCCTTTGCATCTTGGACAGGCTCCTTGCGGTGAGTTAAACGAAAAGTTGTGTGGTGCCGGTTCTCGGTAGGAAAGTCCGCTAGAAGGACACATCAACTGCTTGCTGTAATAGCGTGTTGTTCCTGTTTCACCCTCTTGAATCATGATGAGCCCATCACCTTGCTTCATCGCGACGCGAAGACTTTTCTTCAAATCATTTTCCCATTTATCGGAAACAATGCATTTATCAATCAGCACCTCAATGCTGTGGTTTCTATAGCGATCGAGCTTCATGCCGGGCAAAATCTCTTTTATTTCGCCATCGACTCGCACATTTAAATATCCCTTTTTCCGAATCTGTTCAAATAGCTCTTTATAATGTCCTTTGCGGTTGCGAATAACAGGTGCTAAAAGATAAATTTTCTTGTCGGGATAGTCCGCTAAAATTCTTTTCAGGATTTGCTCTTCGGTATATTTTACCATCTTTTCACCCGTGTGATAAGAGTATGCCTCTCCCGCCCTCGCAAACAAGAGGCGAAGGAAGTCATAAATCTCGGTGGTGGTGCCGACGGTGGAGCGAGGATTTTTGTTGGTCGTCTTTTGCTCAATAGAAATAACAGGGCTCAATCCCGTAATTTTATCCACATCGGGACGTTCCATTTTTCCCAAGAACCCACGAGCATACGCGGAGAACGTTTCGATGTAGCGCCGTTGCCCTTCGGAAAAGATGGTGTCAAACGCTAAGGATGATTTGCCACTCCCACTCAATCCGGTAATCACAGTTATAGCGTTGCGAGGAATGGTTACATCTATATCTTTGAGGTTGTGTACCCGTGCTCCGTACACGTTTATTGTTTCTTTTTTAGTTGCCATTTTTCAACTTGATACGAGGGTGCAAATGTACAAGATTTTTCTTTTGGAACTGTACAGATATACAAAAATATGTAGTATCCATTCATTCTGTAAGTTCAATTAGTAATGTGCAATGAGCATTTGCTAATTTGTTTCAATTCGTACAAAATAAAAAACTGCTCAACAAACTGAGCAGTTTCAAATAAGTATATATGATTTAAATACAGTCTAAAAAATAAAAGCGTTTGTAATCGCAATTGATTACTCAGCTTTAAAACATACCATAACGGTACGAAAATGCTTAAAAATTAAAATTATAAGCATGCTCTTAATGCACGAATTCTTCTGAGTCTGTTTGACAGATACTCGGTTGAACCGTTTGAGATATTCCTTTCCAAATATCTTATCTGGGAAAGAATTTCCTCTTTTGATAGATTCTTGCGATTCATAACATTCCTTTCTTTAAAAATAATAATAATTGACAATCCACTACAAGAAATACTCTCAAATTCAATAAATAATGATAACCTAAAAATAATTCAAAATAGCTCGCTTGCCATTAAAATCGATGCAAAGATACAACAAAAAACATGTTATACAACATCTTTTTGATTGATTTTTTATATTATTCATCGACAAAGACTATATCTAATAAATAAAAAAATGCCTCCAAACAGACTAAATTTTATATAATCACATTAATTTGTGAATAAAAAATGTATATTTGTGTGTAACATGACAGCTTTTATTGATATTGTATAAAACCATGCGCCGCGCTACATTCATTGTCATCCTTTTATGCATGCTGCCATCCTCTTGTAGTAATATACAGAGCGACAGAGAATTGCTGAGTGAAGCGGAAAGACTTTCCGATTCAATTTCCACACAAGCACTCATGAAATTGAAAGCGATAAAAAGTAGTGCCCGATTCAGCGACGTTGAGAATGCAAAATATGGCATGCTTTTGACAAAAGCGCAATTGAGAAACTACAACAGAATCCATTCAGACTCACTCATCAACCAATCAATTGACTACTATCGCGCACAAAAAGACTCGAGACGACTTTTCGACGCGCTCTACCTAAAGGGATTGACGCATTACACATCGGGAAATCACAAAGCGGCACTTGAATGCTTTATTGAGGCAGAAAAAATATTACCCAAAGCAGAACCGGTTAAGAAGAGAATATTAGCACTGCAACTTTCCGGATTTAGCAATCTTTACCTTGAGAACACCAAAGCAGCCGTAGAAGATCAGGAAAAAGCAGTCCAACTTTCCTCCAAATGTGATACGGCAACACAAATTCGCTCACTACACAATCTTGGCGAAGCCTATAAATATGATATGCAATCAAACAAAGCGTTAGAAGTCTATTTGGGCGCACTGCAAATGGCACAACAAAGTGATAAAATAGAGTTGCACGAAGCTGCTCTCAATCGATTAGCTAACTTTTACGTGGAACAAAACGACTACCGGAAGGCTCTCGATTTAAAAAAACAGGCACATACCCTTCGGCTCAACCGAAAAGACATTCCGGCGCAAAACTTGGCGCAAGCCATTCTTTTCAACAAGTTAAACCTGCCGGATTCATCGCGCTATTACCTCACACTGGCAATCAAAGGGAACGACATCGTTGTTGCTGACATTGCATACGGTTATTTGTGCGAATGGTATTTGAGCAAAGAAATATTTGACGACGCCTACAACGCTTGGCAAAACAAAGAGCGAACCCACGAATACTACAAAACCAATATAGAAACGAAGTCGCTGCAACATGAATATGAAAAGGAGAAATTGAAAAACGAAAACAATGAGTTGAAAATTAAACAAAAAGAAAAGGATATCGTTATCATTTCCATCTTTTTCGCGATTGTTTTTCTGGCGGTTATTGCCTACATTTTTTGGATTCAAAACAAGCGAAAACGCGACCATGAACGTTTTGTGTTGAAAGAGCGACAGTTGAATAGCGAAAATCTGCTATTGAAAAAAGAGAAAGAAATCAGCCGGTTGCGTGAAAAAGAAGCATTGCTGCGCGAATCCTTGCTGCGACACATGTCTTTTTCTAACAAAATTCCGTCGCTAAGCGCGCAAGAAAATGAAGACGACGTACCCAATAGACGTTTTCTTAAAATAGAGATGACAGCAGCTGATTGGAAACATCTAAAACAGAGTGTCAATGAAGCCTATCCGAATTTCACGGAGCATCTGAAAGAGAAGTCCCCAAAATTAACAGAAGAAGATATTCTTTTCTGCTGCTTGTTGAAAATAAATGTCAATATGCAAGACCTTTCCGATATCTATTGTGTGAGCAAAGCAGCCATAACCAAACGAAAATACCGCATCAAAACTTCAAAATTAAAGTTGAACGACAACAACATTGATTTGGATACTTTCTTGCGCGAATTTTACTAACAAGAAGTAAATGTCCGCCTAACAGAATACAAGCAAACCTGCAACAATCTGATTATATGCCAATAACGAAAAACCTCAACCACGCTTTTGTCCGCCTGTAAATTTCAATACTTAGAGATTTCATCCTATTTTTGCCTCTATAAAACAAATTTTCATTAATCTTTAAAACGACACAATAATGAATCAAAAACAGGGACTTATAATCGTGTTACTTTTGTCCGGAATATTTTTATCTTCGTGTAGCAACAAAAACGAACAAAACAGATGGAGCAAAAGTGTTGATGCCTCCAATAATGCGCTGAACGAGATGAATGTGGTGGCAACCAAAGAGAAAAGCGGAAGCGGCGAACTCATTTCGTGTGATATCACAAAGCTAAACGACACGGTGACACTACCGCTGAGTCTTTTTGCGCACGAACTGCAAATTGTAAAATTGGACAATCGCGATGAGGCACTCGTGGGAGTTACAACAACGCTTGTATCAGACAACTACATTCTGACGCGTAACAGACGCAACACTCCATTCAAGCTATTTGATAAAAACGGGAAATTCCTCTCAACCATTGGTTCTTATGGACAAGGACCGAATGAGTACCTGAATGTGTACGACGAATATTTAGACGAAAAAAGCGGACAAATATTTATTTTGCCGTGGCAAGCTCAAAAGGTGTTGCGCTTCGATTTACAAGGGAATCCCTTGGAACCAATACCATTACAATATCCCGTTCCGAAAGGAAAAATATTTGTTAATGCGGCAAAATCCACCATTTCCGTTTTTATGTTACCCTTCAATCCGGTTCCGGTGGTGGCATGGACACAGGATTTCGCGGGAAATATGATAGACAGCATTCCTTCGGGACATTTGGCGGTGTCGCCCGATTTTAGCAATGAGGTCCAGTGTGATAAAAACACAAACGCGTTCGATTGCTCCCTTTTTGTGTTTTATGGCAACAAGCCCGACAGCGTCTATCATTACAATATAGATAAGAATAAGTTGGAACCGCGTTTTACTCTCGACTTCAAAGACCGACCACGCAAAATACATTGGTACAGCGAACTGCCAAATCATTTTATCGGCAACTTAACCATCGAGAAAAAGTTGACCGACAACCTTTCCACCACAGAATATCCTGCCAAATTCATTGTGGATAAAAAATCTCTGAAAGGCGCGTTTTATAAAGTGTATAACGACTATTTAGGTGATATGCCAATGGCGTGGCCAACTTTCTACAACGGATATTTTGTGGAGAATGTTGAACCCGGCGAATTGAAGGCAAAGCTTGAAGCGCAACTAAAACAAAATAATGCGCTGAACGAAAAAGAACGCGAGCGATTGCAAGAAATCCTTGATGGAATCGATGAGAACGATAACAATTATATACTCTATGCCAAGTTGAGGAAATAACGTGAATTGCATGTAAAAAAAAGGGAACTCATCTATTTTTATCATTGTTGCCTGATAAAAACAGAGCAGCGAAGTAAATTGCCTATATATATCTGACATACAGAATATAGACGAACTCCCATTGACATGTAAAAAAGCAAGTTCTGTAAGTCGAATAAGTTTTGCTGTTCCAATTTTTGCTGGTTACGGAGCTAATCTTTCTTCGGGTTTTCCAAAAAACACATCAAATGCAGGTAATTAAACAAATGTATCCTGCAGAAACTCACCAAATTTGAGAGCGAGACCAACTTCTTTTAAGCTGTTTTTGAATCACGGACAAAATGTAATCACATGACTAACCACATGCTCTTTATTTCGTGTATGCTTACACCAAATTTTATTCTATTTTTTTGCCTTGTCTATCCAAAATACACATAAATATGCTATCTTTGTGAACATCAAGGCCGCGGACTGTTATCATAATTATAATTTTTAATGATTAAACACTTGTGCGATAGAGCACCTTAATTAATTATAAGTATAACAATTACGACCTTTATTTTTATCGATCGGTCTATAAAATTCAAACTTTTTTATGGAAGTTTGCACTGACAAAGAAAATGATGCATGGGAGATTCCGTGTTAAAAAGAAAAACAATCGTCTCGCTTTTTTGGAGCTTTCTCGATAAATTTGGCGAACAATTGATTTATTTGGTCAGCGGCATTATTTTGTTGCGCATCGTTGAGCCAACAGAATATGGCTTAATGGGTACCTTGATGATTTTTACGGTATTCTCCAAAGTGATTGCCGACAGCGGATTTGGGCGCGCCCTACTAAACAAGAAGGATGTTTCAGAAAGGGCATACAGTTCGGTCTTTTATTTTAATGTAGGCATCAGTTTGATTTTCTATATCGCGCTTTTTTTAATTGCACCGTTTATCGCCAAAGTGTTCAATGAACCGCGCCTAACGGCTGTTTCAAGGATACTTTTCCTTTCGTTCGTATTCTATTCTTTTGGCATCATTCAACAAACGCTGTTGGTGAAACGTGGCGATTTCAGAACCATAACCAAAGCAAACATTCCATCGTTGCTGATTGCTGCCACGGTCGCGATTGTCATGGGAATAAAAGGCATGGGCGTCTGGTGTTTGGTTACACAACATCTTATCTATTCTTTTTTGCGTACGCTGTTTATGTGGATTAAAACAGGGTGGAAGCCGGTTGCACAGTTTAGCCTGCATGCCTTGCGCTCTTTTTTTATATTTAGCAACAAACTTCTTGCCAGTGGTTTGATAACAGCAATATTCAACAACATCTACCCTGCAATTATTGCCTACTTCTATCCCAATTCGATGAATCAGGTGGGTTACTACTCGCAAGCGAACAAATATCAAGACATTCCTTTTGGAATGATTTCCAATGCTTTTCGTTCGGTATCGATGTTGATTTTATCGGAAATAAATCAGGAACTGGAACGATTGAAACGTGTCGTTCGCAAGATTATGCAATCGGTGGCATTTTTAGCTTTCCCTATTGGCTTGTATATGATTCTTGCCGCTGAACCGGCTTTTCAAATTCTGTTTGGCAACAAATGGAACCCCGCCATTCCCTATTTTAAAGGCCTCACCATTGCCGGCATGCTGTCGCCTTTCATCTTCATATTAAATGAGTTGTTTATCGCGCGCGAACGCGCTGATTTCTTTCTGGGCGTGGAAATCGCGAAACGAACGATTCTTGTCGCACTCATTGTTCTCCTTTTCAAATATGGCATTATGGGATTGGTGGCAAGCTGGGTTCTTTATATGTTTGTTACGCTTGTTATTTCATTGGCACTGTCGCACAAACTTATTCGATATACATTGTTCGATTTCTTGAAAGATGCTCTGCCTTATTTGTCGATAGCACTCGTAAGTGGTTTGTTAGGTTATTTTATATCGAAAGGTATCGCGCACAATCTTTTATTCCTACTCGTGTGCGGTGCAGTTATTTTCGGCAGTTATTGGCTATTATGCAGTTTGTTGAAGCTAGAGATGACACAAGAGATTAAATTGTGGTTTTCGGCACGGAAAGAGAGTAAATAAATGTTATTATTGAAGTTTTATAAAAAATGAACGAGCCGGTTGATAATCAAATGAAAATATGTGTCGTAATTGTGTCGTATAATTTTGTGCCGTGGTTGGAGAAATGTATCGATTCGCTACAACATTCAACAATTCCAATAACAATTTTAGTAATCGACAATAATTCACAAGACCTGACATGTCAAATCCTTCGCGAAAGATATCCGGAAGTTGTTTTAATTGAAAATAAAGAAAATCTTGGTTTTGGCAAAGCCAATAATCAAGGAATGGAGTATGCCATCAAATATGAATATGATTATGTTTTTCTGCTTAATCAAGATGCGTGGTTACAACCCGATACGTTAGAAAAACTGGTTATTGCATCAAAAAACAATTCGACTTTTGGAGTCCTTTCGCCAATCCACTTAAATGCTTCGGGAAAATCGCTTGATTCTGGTTTTTCGACGTATACTCGTACGAATGATATAGAATATTTTGAAAAATATAATTCGGAATTAATCGAATATCCCTTTATTAATGCCGCAATGTGGCTAATGCCAGTTTTGGTAGTGCAATCTGTTGGTGGATTTTTACCTATTTTCAGCCATTACGGTGAAGATGTGAATTTCTGCCAACGATTACGTAAGCATCAGTATAAAATCGGAGTGGTTAAATCCGCGTTTGGATATCACGATCGCGCTCATAGAAAAGTCAGTCGCGAAAAATATTTTTATTCGGAATTTGTATACTTGCTTACAGAAGCTGTCAATCCAAATTATTCGTCTTCTCAAGCGGTAATCTATAGTGTTTTTGCTGCGACAAAAAAGTGCCTGAAATCCTTGTTTTTAGGACGATTGTCTGATAGCAAAGAGTATTTATATATAATTTATAAGATTTTGAGTAAATGCCATGCAATTGGTGAAGCACGCAAAAATACGCGTAAGGGAAATATTCCATTAAGCAATGTTCACTCCACAAATCCTGCATAAACCAACGTTGCTGCAGACGCGGGTTTATTCGCCTCTCGTCGTTGCCGCCACCATGTGTCGTCATAGTGTGTAAGGTAGGCGTATGCAACGCCTACAACAAATCCTCCCAAAATATCTGAAGAATAATGTAGGCCTAAACACATGCTCGAATAGGCCACGGAAGTGCCCATGTATATGCCGGCACGGCAACACACCTCTTGGGAAATGCAAGTGCAAGCGAACTGGCGAAGTTGAATGGTGCCGAAGTGCGTCTCGAAACAAATGACAGATACGTCTCTTTTTTGCTCCGCAAAATGATTTTCTCGGGATAGGCTTCATAAGGTCGTTGGCGATTGACACCGTAGTTGATTGCATACGTTATCAAACGTTGGTGACAAACGATTCTCCGGTATATAATACGCGTTGTTTCTTTTTTTTCATCGTCGTGCGCCAACGCATGCACGCCTAATCTCCCGATAGTTCCGTTTCTATAAAAATTGACTGTTGGACAAAAACCGCATGGAGAGCGATTAAAATCGTCACTCACATAGTTGCTGTTGATGCTATGCAGCAAATCCATGTCTGCATTTGTGCGCAAAGCGCACTGTTTTGCAACACGAAAATAACATAGTACACATACCTAGAGTTTTTTCCTCAAGGCAAACATGTTACACAAGTGTATAATCCAGTTGTTTGCGTTCAAGGTTCACGCGCGCCACCTGTATGGTTAATGCTTGCCCCAATCGATATTCACGGTGTTTGCGGCGTCCCACAAGACGATAGTTCTTTTCGTCTAATTCATAAAAATCATCGTCCAACTCACGAATGGGAATCATCCCCTCGCACTTGTTTTCGTTGATTTCCACATAAATACCCCATTCCGTAATACCGGAAACAACGCCATCATATACTTTGCCGATTTTATCGGACATAAATTCTACCTGTTTATACTTTATGGAATCGCGCTCGGCATTGGCTGCCACCTGTTCCATTTCAGAACAATGCTTGCACTCTTCTTCCAGTTCTCCCTGATTTACGGAACGTCCATCAGTCATATAAAGTTCCAACAAACGATGCACCATCATATCGGGATAACGACGAATGGGCGACGTGAAATGCGTGTAATAGTCGAACGCCAACCCGTAGTGTCCCACGTTTTTGGTAGAATAGATGGCTTTCGACATGGTGCGTATGGCAATGGTTTCTACCAAATTCTCTTCAGGACGTCCTTGTATGCTGTCCAACAACGAGTTGATACTTTTTGCTACCTCAACTTTGGTGCCGGTCGTTTTTATTTTATGTCCGAAACGCATGATAAACGTGTTGAGCGTTTCCAGTTTATCCGGATCGGGGATATCATGAATTCGATATACAAATGTTTTGGGATTCTTACCCTTTGCAACGTTGCCAATGGTTTCAGCAACGGTTCTGTTGGCTAGCAACATAAACTCTTCAATAAGATGGTTCGCCTCTTTCGACTCTTTGAAATAGACGCCTAATGGTTTGCCTTTTTCATCAAGGTTGAATTTCACTTCGTAACGCTCAAAATTGATGGCTCCATTGGCGAATCGGTGCTCACGCAACTGCGAAGCGAGGTGATGCAGCGCAAGGATTTCTGCCGAAAAATCACCTTTTCCTGTTTCTATCACAGCCTGCGCGTCGTCGTAGGTCAATCGACTATTCGATTTTATAACGGTGCGTGCAATGCGCGAATCCAAAATCTCCGCCTTGTTCGAAAGCGTAAAGATTACCGAAAAGCACAACTTATCCTCATCGGGACGAAGCGAACATAAATGATTGCTCAACTTCTCGGGAAGCATCGGAATGGTTCTGTCCACCAGATAGATAGATGTGGCACGCTTTTCCGCTTCCATGTCCACCACATCGCCGGGTTTTACATAATATGTCACATCGGCAATATGCACTCCCACCTCCCATTTGTTGCCGGGGAGGCGTTTGAGCGACAAGGCATCGTCAAAATCTTTTGCCTCTGTGGGGTCAATGGTGATAGTAAACACATCGCGAAAATCTTCACGTCGCGCAATTTCTGTGTTGTCAATCTTTTCGGGGATTTTAGCCGCGTATTTCTCCGCCTCCTCGGGATAGGCATATGGCAAATCATATTGAGCCAGTATGGCATGCATTTCCGTATCGTTATCTCCGGGTTTACCGAGAATATCCACCACCTTACCGATGGGGTTGTTCGCTTTTTCGGGCCATTCGACAATCTCGGCAACCACTTTATCGCCATTCTTAGCTCCTTTTAAATATTCTACGGGAATAAAAATGTCGTTTGCCAAAATCTTACTGTCCATCACCAAAAAGGCGAAATGCTTTTGCACTTCCAAAACACCGACATAGCGGCTTTGCGAACGCTCAAGAATAGATATGACCACGCCCTCGGTTTCGGCACGCTTGCGTTTCGCCAAAAGCTGTACTCGAACGCGATCGCCATTCATCGCATGTTTTGAATTTCGTTCGGCAATGTAGATGTTGTTACCCTCATCGTCGGGCACGAAGAAGTTTTTGCCGCTGCTTCTCCGTTCAAAACGTCCGTCAAGAATCAGCCCACGATTGTTGGCACGGTATTTTCCACGCGACGTTTGAAGCAAGATGTCTTGATCGCTCATTTTATCCAATACTTTTATTAAAAGTGAGCGTCCCTGCTCTCCACAGATATTTAATGCCGCGGCAATTTGTTTATAGTTATATTGTTTTTCTCTATTTTCATTAAAAAAGGAAAGGACATGTGCTTGTAGCTCTTTTTTCTTTAATTTTCCTTGCGACGATGTCGTTTTTTTTGCCATATTTGTTCTATTTGGTATTTTTTTTTGAAATCATGTTTTGTCTCTTATTTGCAAATTTACATGATTATTCTATGAAAACCACACAGACGAATAAAAAAGTTTTAATTGCATTTTATTTCTCTTTTTTTCCTGTCTCTGAGAATCAATTGCATAGTTGCAACCACAATCTTTGCATTTATAACCTTGTACTTGCTTGATGATTCCGTTTTTAACTTTATTCTCTGATTTACATTTTGGACATTTCATAATGATTATTTTTTTACAAAAAAATAAATCTATATTATATTACCAAATTCCCCTATTTTTGTTAGAGTGTATGCAATAAATCCACCCATTGCCATAATCACTGCCGAATAAAAGAATGGCGTTTGACGGACAAATCGTTTGAGCAATGTCCATTTTAAAGCGAGGATAAGGCATATTTGACCGGATATTCGCATTAAATCAATGATTTCAGTTCATCAACTTTCTTTGCCACATCAAAATCAAACGTTTTCGATGCTTGCAAATATTTTTCAAATAGATAGAGTGATTTTTCGGCATACTTCCTACGTGCATCATCGGTTATTCTATTGACTTCTATGTAGAATAATTCAGCCATTATTCTGCATTTTTCAATTGAAAACTTATTTTCAATCCGGCATTCATTTGCCAATGCTTCCTTGTTTAAATGTATGATATTGTTTCTTTCGCTTTTTAATGCCGTAAGGTAAAAATCCTCCATTTCCAAATCCGTAATTTCGGCAATGGGTTTTTCCGATAGCTTTTCCGCCAGTTTTTGCAGAAAAAATGTCAGCATTCGCAAAAATAGATCTTTTTCT
>JAEZZZ010000113.1 GCA_023418255.1 Bacteroidota bacterium | reverse complement strand
TGTATCGTATCATAAAATGCAAGGATTATGAAGTAAAAATACTCAATTTCTTGCAGTTGTGCAAATTTTAAAACAACTAATTTGCTGATTTTTACTACTTATATATATTATTCAGCAGACCCTACATAAGATGTTTTTATAAGTGATTAAAAGAAGCGTCATTGCGATGGAGCGAAGTGACGAAGCAATTCCTTTTGGGACAATAGGGAATATATCCCTCCCTAAAGGAAAGGAGGAAAATGCACCTTTTAGTGAGATAGAGAGCGTCTAATAAAAACATAGATATAAAACAACTATAACTGCCACAACGCATGTCAGGCTGACCCGAATATTAACCCATACGGTACACAGTATGTCTTCATGGGTTAGTTCGCGCGGATTATTGCCAATATAAGGTTTGTCCACCATCACGCCATGATAGATGTTGGGGCCGCCAAAACGACAGTCTAAAATGCCTGCCAATGCCGATTCCGGAAAGCCTGAATTGGGACTTTTGTGACAGCGCGCGTAGCACCGGACAAACCGCCATCCTCGAAGTGATGGGGGCACCATGACCATAAAAAAAGCTGTCAGGCGGGCAGGAATAAAGTTTGCCCCATCGTCCAAAATGCGCGCAGCAAACCAGCCAAATTGTTCATATCGATCATTCTTGTAACCAATCATCGAGTCCAGCGTGTTAATCATTTTATACGCCATCATCAGTGGTATGCCCCCAATGGCATAGAAAAAAATGGGCGCGACAATGCCGTCGCTCAGATTTTCAGACATTGTTTCGAGCGTAGCCATTCGAATTTGATGAAAAGAGAGTTGCGACGTGTCGCGACCGACAATTTGGCTCAGTTGCCGACGCGCGTCTTCCAGTTTGTTCCGCGTCACTTTTCGTTCCACCTTCAATGCTTCGTCAATTAGATTGCGGTTGCTGAGCGCATAGAAAAAGAGGATGGAATTGATGCTGTTTTTTATGATGCTGTATTCTTTGAGAAGGAGATTAAGTATGTAAAGTGTCCCAAAAACAACGGAAACGAGAAGAATTGCCGTAAAAGCACCTTTTACTTTTCGTCTCTTTCCTCGATTGAAAATATGCTCAAAAAAGGCAATCATCTTCCCAAAGAGCCTTATGGGATGTGGCATCCAATAGGGGTCGCCCACAAGTGCGTCCAGCACAAATCCGACGATGAGCGGAATGAGGAGATCATAGAGTGAAAAGAGCGAAACAATCATCGTGCAAAATAATTTTTAAGTGCCTTAATCAAGGCACTGTTTTTATCATTTGTCTGTACAGCAAGACGAAAGTGTTGGGGCGTAAGCCCTCTGAAATTATCAGCATTACGAATTAAAATGCCATGATTATCAATTAAAAATATTTTTAATTGGGCGGCAGTCCCTTTTCGCATTTTAACCAAAAAATAGTGGCAGGCAGACCATTTCACTTCCAATTCCTCTATTTCGGATAGTGCCTGTTGCAAGTGGCGCGATTGTGTACACATCATGCCTGCGTTGGGGTGTAACTCAGCATAATGTCGCATGATAAAATGTCCTGCTTCTTGCGCCAGGCTGTTTACTGTCCATGGTGTGCGCAACGCGTCTAACGCGGCAATGATATGTGAGTCGGCTACGATATATCCCAGACGCAAACCCGCTATGGCAAATGCTTTTGTGAGCGAGTGCACTGTGATGAGATTGGAATATTGACCATGCAAAAGCGTTACATCGTCGCAGATTGTCGATAGTGTAGCGTATGCCGTATCGATGATAAAAACTGTTTTTGGAAAATTGACGCACCATCCGGCAATCGTTTCCGCGGCTGTGTGAATGCCATCGGGATTGTTTGGATTTCCTATCCATACGGTTTCAACATTTACGATGTTTTCGCCTTTCAGCTTTTCGATGGCTACAAAATGCAATTTGTGTTTAAAAAGCCTGCAAGCATCTTCATATTCCGCGAAGGACGGATAAGGTATAAGCGTTTTTTTCTGGGCAAAATAATGTGCCAGCAAATAAAACGCTTCGGCCGAACCGTTGGTGATTAAAATATTTTCGGTGTTCAGCCCATGATGATGAGCAATCCGCTCTTTTAGCCTCGACGCGTTAGGGTCGGGATAGTGAATGATGCTGTCCAGCTTGGTCTTCAAATGCTCTATAATCCGTGCGGAAGCGTTGCGATAGGCAATGTTGGAACTGAAGTCAGCTTTTATTTTTCCTTCAAAATCATATATGTCGTTTCCGTGTCCGGTAATCATCGTCGCATGCTTTTATAGATAAACGAAACATCCACATTGTCGCGAATCATCTGTGCCAAATCATCGTAGCCTTTCTCTTTTAGTGCCGCGTAATTAATCGTTACGTCAAAATTGGCGTCAATCTGACGCATGATATGACGCACCACGGAACGATTGTCGAAAATGCCGTGAATATAGGTTCCCCATGTTTTGGCATTTAGATAATATCCGTCTTCTTCACCATTGCTCATGCGGCAAAGTGGTTTTTCGGAAGGTGTATTTCCCATGTGGATTTCATACCCTTTGCCTTCTATCGAGTTTTCCAAAAATGTGAAATTGCACTGCCGTGTCTGTTTTTCTTTTGTCAGCGTTGTGATGGTTGGAAAAATTCCTAATCCGGGAAGCGACGCGATGCTGCCTTCCACACCATCTGGATCGCGAATCTCTTTTCCCATCATCTGATAGCCACCACAAATGCCATATAGCGGACGCTTCGCGTGATGGTGCGACAAGATTACGCGGTCTATTTTCTTCTCACGAAGCGTGGATAAATCCGAAAGCGTGTTTTTGGACCCGGGAATAATCAGAATATCCGCTTTTTGCAGTTCATCGGGTTTGTTGGAATAGAAAAGATGTATATTCGGTGTTTTTTCCAGCAGGTTGAAGTCGGTAAAATTGGAAAGATGTTTCAGCAACACCACGCCCACATTAATTTTCCCGATGGCTGATGTTGCCGCTTTGTTATCGATGATTACGCTGTCTTCTTGTTCGATAAAAAGTTCCTGACTGTATGGAACCACGCCCACAACGGGTTTCCCGGTAATTTTTTCGAGGATATTTCTACCCTCTTCAAACAGTTTAATGTCTCCTCTAAACTTATTGATAATGATACCCTCAATGGCGGCGCGCTCTTTCGGCGGCAACAGATGAATGGAGCCATATACGCTCGCAAAAACGCCGCCTTTGTCGATGTCGGCTACCAGATAAGTGGCGGCGTTGGTGTGCAACGCCACACGCATATTGACAATGTCTTTATCCCAAAGATTCATTTCCGAAATGCTTCCGGCACCTTCGATAACGATGGGATTGTATTTGTTTGCCAATCTGTGAAACGACTTCATCACATTTTCAAATAGGCTGTCACGATCGGTTTCGTTGAAATATTCTTGTGCCGATTTGTTGCCAATCGGCTTTCCGTTGAGAATCACTTGAGACACCTGATGGCTTGATGGTTTCAGCAAAATAGGATTCATCTCGACCATGCAATCAATGGCACACGCTTCGGCTTGTACTGCTTGCGCGCGTCCCATTTCCAAATTGTTTACCGTTGCGTAGCTGTTTAACGACATGTTTTGCGCTTTAAACGGTGCTGGTTTATATCCATCTTGTAAAAAGATGCGACAAAATCCGGTGTTAATAACCGATTTCCCGACATCGGAACCGGTGCCGACAAACATGATGGGACGAAGTTTTTTCATTGCCGCGATGGGTTTATGCGATGAATATATTTGTTGTTCTTGGATGATCGTAGATGTGATATTTTTACCACTTGCCCGTATGCTATGGCGGTGTCAAACGCTTTGTCGATGGAATAATTTTCTATCAAAACCAGAAATGAACGTATAATGCCGGCGTGTGTTACAATGAGAATATTGCCATCATTCTGTGGTAAATCGTCAATAAAGCGTTGCACCCGTTGAAGCAACATCCTAAACGATTCTCCTTCGGGACAACGTGTGTTTAGATAATCGTCAAACCACTTTTTACCATGCTCCTGAGCATATATGTCATCCCACTTGCTATATTCCCATTTCCCGAAGTTGTACTCTTTTATCCGATCATCTACAATATGGCTTTCTGACAATTCGTTTGCGAGCAAAACGCATCTTTTTAGCGGACTGCTATATGTTTTGTCAAACGTTATTCCCCGCAATCGCGATTGAATTGCCGCCAACTCTTCATGAAAAGTATCGACGACATCCACATCGGCATGTCCATAACAAATCCCTTTGGGAACATCCACGCGTGTATGTCTGACTAAATAGAGACGCATTTTCGCTTAAATAAACGGAATAATAATGCAATAAATAAGATAAAAAGCCACTTCACATGCTTGTTGTAAAGCACCCAAGATGTCGCCCGTATATCCTTCAATCTTCTTTTCGATATAATTTTTTAAAAGAATATAAATCGCGGCGTATAGGATGCAAACAGCCAACACAATATGTACCGAGATGAATATCAACGGAACAATACCGATAATTAACGCTACAATGTACGATGTGGTGCTTATTGGGTTGCCGGAATGTGACGATTTACTTCTGTTGCCACGAGCATATACCGATGTTTTCATCAGTGTTACCACTACGGCACGACTCGAACTGTGAGCGGCTATCATTACAAGAGTAATGTGTGTTGCATTCAAGCTTATGGATAGGAGGTCGATATGTTGAAGCAAGGCATATTTCGATAAAAATAGAAATATCAGTGAAATGACGCCATACGCGCCCACACGGCTATCTTTCATGATTTCAAGGATGCGCTCTTTGGTGTATCCACCACCAAATCCATCAAAAAAATCAGACCAGCCATCTTCGTGTAGCGCGCCGGTGGCAAGTACCATGGTCACCAATGCCGTCACAGCTGCGATTTGTGGTGAGACGAGCCAGTTGAACAGCATGAAAACCAATCCGCCCAATCCACCGACTACGATTCCGACCAACGGGAAATATCGGATGGATTGCGTCAAGCGCTCTTCGGAATAGTCAATTTTCCCAACCGGTACGCGGCTATAAAATTGGAATGCGTGAAGCAGAAGGCTGATTTGTTTTTTCATGCGATTGTTTTTTTGATGTTTACTCTACGCTATGCACCTTTGCTTCTTCAAAGCTTGCCATCTCGTTCATAAAAAGCACTGCCGATTGGACGATGGGGTATGCGATGGCCGCTCCGGTGCCCTCACCCAAGCGTAAATCAAGATGCAATACGGGATTGCCGTTCATGTATTCAATCATTGCTTTATGCCCTTTTTCGTTTGACAAGTGGCTAAAAATCACGTTGTCAATGATGTCAGGTTGCATTTTGTATGCCGCCAAAAAAGCCGAACAGGCAATGAACCCATCGGCAAGAATTACCATATCGCGCTTTTTCGCTTCCAACACGGCACCGCATATCATGGCAATTTCCAGTCCACCGAATGTTGCCAGTATTTCTAATGCTGTTTGAGGATTATGTTTTTTTGCTACTTTCTCTAAAATGATGAATTTGTGTGCCATGCCCTCGTCGGTATGTCCTGCGCCTCGTCCGACACACTCTTCCAAAGGCAGGCCTGTGAATTTATGCAACAAGAGCGATGCCGGCGAAGTGTTTCCGATGCCCATTTCTCCAAATCCGATGATGTTGGTCCCTTTTTTATGTTCGTCGCCTACAAATTCAGCACCTTTTTTCATCGCTTCGAGGCACAGTTCGATAGACATGGCCGGTTTGTGTAGCATATTTTCTGTTCCGCGCGCGAGTTTGCAATGTACAATATTGGCATCTTTTGGGAAATCGAAATCTACCCCCGCGTCAATCACACGTAACGCTATACCGTGCTGTTTTGTGAAAACATTAATGCCGGCACCGCCGTTCACAAAATTCATCACCATTTGCCATGTAATTTCTTTTGGGCACGAACTTACCCCCTCGTCGGTGATGCCATGGTCGGCAGCAAAAACGAGGATGGACGGGCGATTTAGTTGTGGAGAAACCGTTTTTTGTACCATTCCCACTTGAAGCGCGATTTTTTCCAGTTTTCCTAACGAACCAACCGGTTTGGTGCGGTTATTGATTTTTTGGTGCAGTTGTTTTTCTAATTCTGTCATTGTCGTGTAACAGGTTTATTTGTTGTTTTTGATTTTATCTTACTTAGTTCTCATCGGAATTCCCGATACCATGAAATAGACTTCGTTAGCACTGCGTGCGATATATTGATTTATCCATCCTTGCAGGTCCGTAAAGTGGCGCGAAGATTCATCCTCGGCATGCAGGCTCATTCCTATTTCGTTGCTCACAACGATAAGCGTAACATCTTGTTCGATGAATCTGTTCCATTCGTTTTTTGCCTCTTCGAGCGAGGTGCTCAGATTATATTTGTTGTCGTAAAAGATATTGGTGAGCCACAACGTGACGCAGTCCAACAAAACAGTTTTTCCTGACAGATGAAGGCGACTAAGCGTTTTTTCCTCTTCAATGGTTGTCCATTTGTCGCCCCTGTCGGCTTGATGCCGCCGAATGCGTTCTTCAAAATCGTCATCCCAGTGGCGCGCTGTAGCAAGATAAACAGGAGTGGCGGAAAACTTTTCCGCCAACTCTTGCGCATATCTGCTTTTTCCGGAGCGTTGCCCTCCGGTTATGAAAATTATTTTTCGCATTCCTTATTGTCAATTTTTCCGGAGCAAACATCTTCTTTGTATATCCAGCGAATCGTATCATTTGGTTTGGCATAATATCGAAATGCCAATTTATGTATACTTTCACCGTTTACCGTGTAATACCATGCTTTAATGCCTTTATTTGTTCTTACACCATTGATGGTTGTTACAAAAATATACTCTTTTACCGGATAAGATTCAATAGTGGCACATTTTTGCAGTGCCGTCATTGCTGTCATGCCTTTATACCATTTTACTTGCATGCTCTCATTTGTTTTAATGCCGCCATAATTCAACTCAACAGTAACAAATTTTGTTTGTTCTTGTGTTTGCATTTGAGCTTGTGAGCCAATTGCGAAAATGGATGTCAACAAAAAGGAGAAAACAATTTTTTTCATCTAATTATGTTAAAAAAATGTGTAACTGAACGATCCCATGATGCTTCGACCCGGCATATTGTATCCATCTTTCTCGGTGAAATTTTCATCAAGGAGGTTAGACACAGAGATACCAAGGCGAGCACGTTTGCAGATGGTGTAATACGCGGATGCATCGAATACGATATGCGCCGGATGTTCTAAAATTTTATCAGAGGCAGTGTATCCCCCTTTTGCGTAATAATCGCTTTCTTTAATATCCGGACGAAGATTATCCCACACCATCCAGTCATTTTCCAGTCTGTTCCCGATATAGCGCGCGTTGAGATTGATGTTGATGCTTTTGTTGTTGTCAAATGTTATGCCAAAGTTCCCGGTGTTCTTACGAACATAAAGCATCTCTTTTGTCTCAACAGAGTTATCGCTTTTCTTCAGTTTGAGGTCTTTGTTGAAAATGTGCGTAAAACTGCCATAGATTTCCAAACTGTATGGTGATTGAAAAACTTTCATGATATCGGTGGATAAAAGAACTTCTAAGCCTTTCATTCGCGCTTCATCAGAGTTTTTGTAGGTTATATAGTCTGGATGGGCTTTCATATCGTTGTCGGTCACAATCTTATTTTTATAGAATGTGTCAAAATAGGTTGCATCAATATGCAGCCAATTGTTTTTCATCAAAGTGACGCCCACATCGTAGGATGTGGATGTTTCCGGTTTCAAATCGGGATTTCCTTTGTAATTCTTTTTGCCCACTTGGTAAGCCCCCGCGGTTTTGTATGCGTCGGGAACATAAAATGCATTTCCAAAACTTGCATGAACATTCAAAAATGGCGCGATAAAGTATTTTAATCCTACCGAAGGATTTAGATTTGAGTAACCGGTTGAATTTCTCTCGTTTTTAAGAAATTCGTCTGCTTCAAGCGTGAAGTGTGTATAGCTGTATCGAACTCCGGCATTGAGAAAAAAATTGTTTAGTTGGTATGCCCCTTGAGCAAATACCGAAGAGGCTAGGCTCGAATGATTGGGCCGATAAGGGGCGGAGGCAGTGAACTTGTCGCTAAATTTTTCCGATGAAACTTTATGCGCGTCAATATCGATCCCACCGATAAGTTGAAAATCACCCCAACGGTGCGTGTCGCTCAGTTTAACACCATATTGTTGAATGTGTTCTTTCGAGTTTACGAATCGCTTGTCGGTATTGTCGTTATAATTGTCTTCGTAATAGTTTGAAAAATAAGGCGAAACAAGAAGAGTGTTGTTTGTTGTCGCTCTTTGTATATCAAGCATTGTGTTGAAGCGGCTAAAATCTTTTGAACTCAAACCATAGGAATGCCAATAGTTTCCGGGTGTTTGGATATCGTTGGATATAACAACCATTTGCATTAAATTGACATCCCATGCATTGTTAAACTTGTACCTTACTTTTCCGGTTAATTGATTGATGTTGTACTGCGTATTGGTCATTTCGTCACCATACGATTTTTTGTCGAGAATCAACTTGTCTTTTTCAGAAACGTTCAATATGTTCTTTGAGCCGATTGTATAATCTTTTGTTTGCACTTTGCGTGACAATCCCAATGCAAATCCTAGTTTATCTGTCAAAGGCACGTTCGCGTATTCGCTAAAATTGAATTGCCCAAAGCTGCCACCACCGATGCGCATAGTTGCCTCACCACTGTCTGAAACTTCTTTGGTTATAATATTGATTACGCCACCCATCGCATCAGAACCATAAAGTACTGAATAAGGCCCTTTTACCACCTCTATCCGTTCAATAAAATCGGTTGGCAGCGATGTCAAATTAGTTGTACCCGCGGGCTTGCCGTCAATAAGCACTAATGTGTAATTTCGGTTGTGCGCCGATGGGGCAAAGCCGCGCATTCCAACTGCCGCCGATGCTCCCGGATATTGAATGATATCCAAATTGACTGTTTTCTTCAAAAGGTCAGCGACGTTGTCGGCTTGAATGGTTTCTATTTTTCTCTTGTTGATGATTTCAACTTTTTGAGGTGATTTTTTTACAGGTAATCCCATACGTGAAGCTGTTACGACTACCTCATCCAATGTGACCGGCTTGTCTGTGTTTTTTTGACCGTTTACCACATTAAAAATGCCCAATAGGGCGAAAATAGCTAGAATGTTCTTCTTGTTCATTTTTTTCTTTTTTCTTTTTTCTAATTTTTGTAAATTAAATTGTTAAATAATTTATGATTGCACGAATTTGACATTTATTTCGAGAGGAAAACGGTCTGCTTCTTCTGTGTCAAACGAAAGGAAAGGTATTGTTTATACCATGCTTTTTTCCCCGAAAGCGTCTGATATTCGTGGCTTTCGAGACAGGTCTTCCGGCTCGTTTCCGTTTTCCGAAGCCTTCCCATTCTAAACAAAAAGAACAGTGGCAGAGTGTCAGAAAACGTGGCTGAAACATACGGCTGCGGGTACAGCTTTGGCTTTTTCGCGTGAGCAAATTACCAAATTCCATAATGTCTGAAAGCGATGGCAAAGGTAGTTATTTTCTTTGTTTTGATGAAATAATCAGACTTTTTCGTTTAGCTTGACGACAAGCTGAGCAAATGTTTATGAGATTTGGACGTGTAGAGGTCTGTTTTTGATAATAGAATTAATTTCCTTCCAGGTGAGTTGTGTCGTTGAACAATATAATTTCATACCTGTTTTCTTTCATTTGTGCGATGGATAGTGATGTGTTTTTTATCTCGTCCAACGTTTCTAAGTTCGATATGGGAAGTTGCTTTAAAAGAGACATCAGTACACGGATGGTAAAACCATGGCTCACGAGTAAAACTGTTTTGTTTTGATGTTTTTTTTCTATTTCTGCAAGAAAATCGGTTAAACGAATGGCTATGGCTTCCGGTGTTTCCGTTTCTCGCGGGGGAGTAAACTCCGCGAGTGAAAGGGGAAATTGTTCGCCTTGAAAACTCCCGAAATAGCGTTCGCGCAATCTTTTCTCATATTTGACAGGTGTGTTTGGATGATATTTCATAATGTGTGACGTCGTGTGCGTTGCTCTTTTTAAATCGCTTGTGTAGCAGATGTCAATATCTCTTTTTTGCAGCGCGTTTCCAATTCTTATCGCTTGTTTAATTCCTTTTTCAGAAAGCGTTCCGTGGCTTTGTCCCTGACAAATACGTTGTAGGTTTTCAACCGTTTCACCGTGTCGTACAATCAATAATTTCATCATTTCCTCCCATTTTGTCTTTCCAATACTTCTTCTGATACAGGGAAAACAACCGGTTTCCCTGACAAAGGATTCTTTTTTACAATCACCGATGTGTTATATACTTGTCGAATGTTTTCTTCTGTAAGCACCTTGTCGGGTGCTCCTTCGCAAAATATTTTTCCCTCTTTCAGTAATACAAGGTAGTTGCAATATTCGCCTGCCAACGTCAAATCGTGAACAATCATCACTACTGAGAGCGAAAACTGGTGATTTAGCCGTTGAAGAAGATTCATAAACTGCACTTGATGAGTAATGTCGAGATGAGAAGTTGGTTCATCTAACAAAAGCAAACGTGGTTTTTGTGACAATGCCGAAGCAATGCTAACCATCTGCTTTTCGCCACCGCTCAACTCGGACATTGATTGATTTCTCAATCGATACGTATTTGTCAGGTGCATGTAGTGATGTGCAATTTCAATATCCTCTTTTTTATAAAAAAACTGGAATGGTGTTCGATACGGCAATCTGCCCATCAGCACAAACTCTTCGGCTGTTATTGTGACAGGTTCCATGAATTGTGTAACAAATGAGAGTTGCTGAGCTTTTTCGCGAAGAGTGAGCATTGATAAATTTCGTCCATCAAGATATATATTGCCTTTTTTCAGAGGTAAATCGCCCGAAATGCCTCGAAAAAGTGTTGTTTTGCCCGAGCCGTTTGGGCCAATGATGCCTGCAAAAATCTTTTTCGGCAATGAAAAATGAATGTTCTCAATTCGAAAGCCGTTTTTATATCCGCATGTTACCTGCTCTATGTCTAAAATGTTTTTCATCTTCGCGACAATTTAAAACGTTTAGATGAACGACTAAGAAGAATGATAAATAGAATGCCACCCACAATTCCTGTAATGACGCCTATTGGCAATTCGTTGGGGGCGATGATGACGCGCGCGATTACATCGCATAAAATAAGAAACACGCTGCCAAAAAGAAAAGAAGAGAGAAGCAGGATTCGATAGTCTGAACCCTTCCATAATCGAACTATATGTGGAATAACTAGTCCGACAAATCCAATAATACCTGCCACCGCAATGCACGCTCCTGTCAGCAAAGAGGTGATGACGAACAATATTCGTATTACCATGTTGGCGTTGAATCCCAAGTGTCTCGCTTTGGTTTCACCCAAACGCAATGCGTTTAAGGGAATGGCAAAAAGATAGGATGCCAACAATCCTGCCATCGACAAAACAAGCATCGTAAGAATAAGCGTGTTGCTCGATTGATTGAGTGACCCCATTGTCCAAAATACAATGCCATGAATATTTTCTGCCGATGTAATCGACATAAGAAAAAGTGTAAACGATGCTGAAATAAAACTGATCATCACCCCAATAAGCAGCATCCTGTTTATTTCGATAGCACCCTTGCGAATACTTAAAAAATAGACAAGAAAGAGTGTTGTCAAAGCTCCGATGAATCCGGCAAGTGGTAAAAAAAATATATTTAGTAAATGCAGTCCGGTCACAATGGCAAATGTGACACCCAAAGACGCGCCTCCCGAAATACCCAGCGTATATGGTTCAACCAACGGATTTCGGTAAATTCCTTGCAGAATGGCTCCCGACAAACTAAGGCTGCCGCCAACGGCAAAGCCCAGAAGTGTGCGCGGAATGCGAATATATGCCAGAACGCCATACTCCATGCCCGAACGTTCTGCAAGAATACGGGGAATATCTTTTAATGGAATACCAATTTCTCCTGTGCTCAACGACAAAGCTACCGCTGTGATAACGGCAACAAATAGCAGCAAAATATGAAAAATCCAAGACGCTCTCTTTTGATGTTGCATTTTTCTGAAATCTTTCTTCTGTACGTCAGTTATAAATGTTTTTCTTTTGACCTTTTAATAAATGGCGCTGAGGTAATAACTAAATTCCTTTCAAAACTCTATTCCTGCACGACTTTGCACCCCCCTATCATATGGATGTTTGATTTTCTTGCAAAAGGTGATATAGTCGGCAAGTTCCATTATTTTTTCGGTGGCGGCTCTTCCGGTTAGCACCAATTCGGTGTGCCGCGGCTTATCTTTGATGAAATCCATTAGAAGCTTCTCCTCTATATATTTGTCACGCACGGAAATGAGTATTTCATCCATAATGAGTAGGTCGATTTTTTGGATTTTTAAAATATCGCGTAATGTTTCAAGAGCTTCGGGAACTTCTTTTCGTATCACGTTTTCGTCAATGCTTTTGTCTAAATGTGGATGTCCTTTGGCAAATATGTGAATTTCTGCTCCCAGTTTTCTCAAGCTTTCAATTTCTGTGTAGCCATATTTTTCCGGTCGTTTGTGAAATGAGCAGTAACATACTTTTAATCCGCTTCCCAGAGCGCGCACTGCAAGTCCTACGGCTGCTGTTGTTTTTCCTTTTCCGTCACCGGTGTAAATATGTATTAATCCGAGATTATTCATGGTCTTTTATTTTTGCTTCTTATTTATCAAGTTGTTTATAACTTCCATTGTTTGTGCAAAGGTGATGGGGGTTGGCTGACAAGCAATTTCTGAGTCGATAATGTAAATTTGATTGCTTTTAGTAGCATTCAAATGGCGATATTTCCGCCATATTTGTTGCTCTTCTTCGCCTACAATACCCATTGTGACAATAAATATGTAGTCGGGATTTTTTGCCACCACAAACTCACGCCCGATAAGTCCGTTGGTTAAATCTTTGGCAATATTTTCTCCTCCTAAATAATGAATATAATCATCCATAAAAGTTTTGGGAATAACCGTGAAAACTGGATTTGCTCCAATCTGAAAAAATATTTTCGGCCTCTTTTCCCATTTCGATTTGGCTTTGATGGCATCAATCGTTCTTGTGCTTTCTGCTACGATGCTGTCTGCCAGATTTTCTTTTCCCAACAGTTTGCCTAAATGCACGAACTGCTCACAAATCTCTTTGTAAGAAGTGGGGAATTTATATGTTTGAACGCGGATGCCAAATTTACGCAGTATCTCGATATCTTCTGGCGACGTAAAGCCGGAAACAACCACCAAATCAGGTTTTAGGCTGATAACCTTTTCTAAATTTACCTTGATAGATGAGCCAACCACCTCTTTGTTGTCTTTTAGTGCCATCGTGCAATAATTGGTGCAGCCAACCAACTTGTCTTGAACACCTAAAAAATAGAGACTCTGACTCAACGAAGGTGCCAACGAAACAACTCTTTCATAGGGCTGAGCTTGTGCAGCAAGAGATACTATAAGAAAGAGTAGAGGGGAAAATAATTTCAATATCTTTTTCATAATCAAACGAGTGTTATAAACCAATGGGTTTTGCTTTCAGTTATTTTGTCTGTTGTAAAAACGACCGGTGTGTGAAAAAGTGGTCCATCAAAAACATAGGTGTGATATTCGCCATTTTCACCGCAAATATCAATGTCAGGAAGCAATTTCATCTTTTCGATAAAAACCGCGTCAATTTTTTTTCCTAAAAATGAAGTGTCCAGTTTATCTTTACGAATTGAAACGACAATGGATTGAAATCCATCGTCAACAAATTGTTGCATCATGTTTTGGACGTCAATACCCCAAAGCGGAAAAACTGCCTGGATAAACATGTCGTTGCACACACGCTCAATCCATGTGCGATGTTCTTGAAGATAGATGTCGCCAAAAATACCTGCATTGACGCCCTCTTTTTTTAGCCGCGCCATCACTTTTTTTAGCGTCTGCTCGTAGTTGCTGTTTTCAATGGGTTGCTGTATGAGGGGCGTTTGCATGGCACGAGCTTGACGCTCTATCCATGCGCGTTTGAGCCCGTGTGATCGAGACATAATGCCATCGGTATCACACATGTTGACTAATGCAGCCACTTCGTTATCTTTTTCATTTTGCAAAAAGCGATACATTGCATACATGCAATCTTTACCACCACTCCAAGAGACAAATGCTTTCATATATTCAATATAAGTTCTCTTTTATAAAAATCAAAACAAAATTACTTGTTTTTTCTCTCAAAACCGCACAGACCGATAAAAAACTTATGAAATTTAAGTGTGCGGGGAGAGGAAAACGGTATTACATGATGTCGGTTGGCAGATAATATCTGAAATTTTGTCAGTATTTTCAATGAAAAATGTTTGGCACAGATTTCGCAATGAAAAGATATGTAGAGCAATTGTTGAATGATAAATATAATAATATAAATATAATAATATAATAATATAATAATATATTAATCTTTAATTAATTCGTATAAAATATGAACATTAAACCATTAGCAGACAGAGTGCTGGTTAAGCCGGCAGCTGCAGAAGAAAAAACAGTAAGTGGAATCATTATTCCTGACACAGCAAAAGAAAAACCTTTGAAAGGCGATGTAGTTTCGGTAGGAAACGGAACAAAAGATGAAGAAATGGTTGTAAAACCGGGTGACAATGTGCTTTATGGAAAATATGCCGGCACCGAAATCGAACTTGATGGCGAAAAATTCCTCATCATGCGTCAATCTGACATCTTAGCAATCCTGAACAAATAAAAATGATTAACAACCTGGCTTTCTTGAAAAGTTTAATCAATCAAACCAGTGTAAACAACAAAAAATTAATATAAAAATTATGGCAAAAGAAATTAAGTTTGATATGGATGCCCGCGACTTGTTAAAAAAAGGCGTGGACGAATTGGCGGATGCCGTTAAAGTAACATTAGGCCCCAAAGGTCGTAATGTAATCATTGATAAAAAATATGGTGCACCGCAAATAACCAAAGACGGTGTAACTGTTGCAAAAGAAATTGAGCTTGAAGATGCTTTCAAAAACATGGGAGCACAGTTGGTAAAAGAAGTTGCTTCAAAAACCAACGACGATGCCGGTGACGGAACAACAACCGCAACCGTTTTGGCACAATCTATTATCGGTGTAGGCTTGAAAAACGTTACAGCCGGCGCAAATCCTATGGATTTGAAACGTGGTATTGATAAAGCCGTTACTGTCGTAGTGGAAGATCTAAAGTCGCAAGCCGTAGAAATTGGTGACGACTTGAAGAAAATTGAGAACGTAGCGAAAATCTCTGCAAACGGTGACGAAACCATCGGTAAGCTGATTGCCGAAGCCATGCAAAAAGTAAGCAAAGAGGGCGTTATCACTGTGGAAGAAGCAAAAGGGACAGAAACATATGTAGATGTTGTAGAAGGTATGCAATTCGACAGAGGCTACATTTCGCCCTATTTTGTAACCGATACTGAAAGCATGATTGCAGAGTTTGAAAATCCTCAAATTCTTATTCACGACAAAAAAATATCAGCAATCAAAGATCTATTGCCCATCTTGGAAAAGAGCGTACAAACAGGCAAGCCGCTGTTGATTATTGCCGAAGATATTGATTCAGAAGCATTGACTACATTGGTTGTAAACCGCTTGCGTGGTTCGTTGAAGATTGCTGCTGTGAAAGCGCCCGGATTTGGTGACAGAAGAAAAGAGATGTTGGAAGATATCGCCATTTTGACAGGTGGTGTCGTTATTTCGGAAGAAAAAGGCTTGACTCTCGAAAATGCCACCCTCGAAATGTTGGGAAGTGCCGAAAAAGTAACCATCGACAAAGACAACACAACCATAGTTAATGGAAACGGTGCCAAAGAAAATATCGAAAGCCGCGTTGGACAAATTCAGGCTCAAATCGAAAGAACCACATCCGACTACGACCGCGAAAAATTGCAAGAACGTCTTGCCAAATTGTCAGGCGGTGTCGCTGTACTTTATGTAGGCGCACCTTCGGAAGTAGAGATGAAAGAAAAGAAAGACCGTGTAGAAGATGCTCTTTCTGCCACACGCGCAGCTGTAGAAGAAGGTACTATCCCGGGTGGAGGTATCGGTTACATCCGTGCAAGTGCTAAGTTGGAAGGACTGAAAGGTGCCAATGAAGACGAAACAACCGGTATCGAAATTGTGAAACGTGCCATTGAAGAGCCTCTTCGTCAAATTGTAGCGAATGCGGGTAAAGAAGGTGCCGTAATCGTGCAGAAAGTGCGCGAAGGCAAAGCAGACTATGGATACAATGCTCGCATCGATGCGTTTGAAAATCTGTATGAAACAGGTGTAATCGATCCTACAAAAGTGGCACGCGTTGCTCTCGAAAATGCGGCATCTATTGCCGGAATGTTCCTCACCACCGAGTGTGTTATTACCGACAAACCGGAAGAGAATCCGGCCCCGGCAATGCCACCAATGGGCGGCGGCATGGGCGGCATGATGTAATCCATCGACAATCTGCTTAGCCTTTGGCTAATAAGAATAAAAAAACCGTGCAGCCTTTGGGTTGCGCGGTTTTTTAGTATGTGAATTGCTTGGTTATTATATCTTTATGAATTTGTTTGTTTTGTTGATTTTATCTATTAAACATATAGTTCACTTTTTAAGTAACTTATCAATTCGAGTAAAAATATATCCTCGACTAGTAAGAATCTCTATTAACATATCCAACTTATCATAAAATTTGTCGGTTCTATCAGGTGCAGTTCCAATATGCATGAGTAGAATAGTTCCATTTAGGCTGTTGTCTTTGTCGTATTGAATGATTTTCTTTAAGATGGCGTCTGATGACAGATAGTTACTCATCAGAGGTGTTGTGTAATCTGCGTTTGAATAGGTCCCGGGTGTGAAATTTATAAGTTGGATGTTCATTTTTTGTGTCCATTCGCAAATGTCACGATTGAACCATTCAAATGCAGGAAGAAAATATTTAGGTTTTTCTATTTGTAACCCTACTTTTTTCATTGCAGTGTAATTGTTCATTAGATCTGCTTCAAACTCGGCACGAGTTACAAGCGTTGAATCGCGATTTTTCCAATCAGCATATAGTAAATGCTTGTCTGAGTGAGGTCCCATGTAGTGACCATCATTTTGAAGCATCATGGCAATGTGAGGAAATGTGCGATAGAAATCACCGGTAAGAAAAAAAGCGGCTTTTACGTCGTTCTTTATCAATGTTTTTTGTATGGTGACAGCTCCATCGGCAAATTCATGACCTGTAAATACAAGAGCCAATTGTTTGTCTTCTTTTTCTCCTTGAACAATGGCGCATTGATGAGAAGTTTGTTTCTTTTTTGCTTGTGCAGCTAAATGCCCAAAATAAAAACAGAGCGATGCCGTTCCATCCATTGTGGGTTCATTGGTTGAATAATCTGCATAATCGTCGTGATAAACAACCTCATCAGACTGAAATATTGAAAGTTGGTCTTCTTTTGAGAGATAAACTCCAATCAAACTATTAAAGATGGATGAATAGATGGGGCCATCAACAATCCCACCCGTTATAGGCATGCTGTGAACCTGTGTGAATGCAGAATGGGGGTCTTTGGGATAGAGGCCATTAGTCGGGTAATTAACAATCATGGATATGCCCCAAGGATTGCATCCTAAGAGCCAATCACGCATGGCATTTTCGATTTCAAGAAATGAGGTGTCGCCTGTTAGTTCGTGATAGAGGCGGCACTGCGTGATGAAAGCGACAGTTAAATTGTTTGAACACCATATAAATGGAATACCGTTCATAAATGGATTATCTGCGGCTCGTTCTTTTACGCGCTGCAATCCGCTACGTATGTTGCGTATAAATTCTTTGCTCGTCCGTTTTCTATCGGTTTGTTTTGCTATGTGATAATGCCCTAGGTTTATGAATGGATACCATTGATAGTGGCGTGCCGAGTCTGCACCCATCCACGGAGTAATAGGCTCCAATCTTCCAAAGTTTATGGCATCTTCGAGATACTGTTCGTCATTAAAAGTATCAAACATCTCAATGGCTGCAAGCTCCATGTCGTCTGCCCAGTTATCCTCTTCATAGAAATATGGAGCATTTCCGGGGGCAGTTTGGCATACTCCCGGATGTTGTTTGCCTTTTGTATAAGCATCTTTTGTTTTTTTAAGAAGGAGTTCCGAAAATTCGGGGTAGTATGGTTTTAATAGTTTACTTCCCAAGGCATAGGCAGATGCATATTTTCCCATTGTTGAGGCTAGTCCCGTACTTCTGTTTTTATGTCTGAAGAGTCCTTGTGGTTTTGAGCTACAAAAATATACAGGACGTTCTTTTCCTTTGCCCCAGCCGTAGTCTACATCTTGTTGTGTCGGCAAAACCATGCCTGCGTGGTCTCGATCATCGGCAAGTTGGTTGAAATAAGTATTTTCGTCAGGATTCATCTTCACCAACCAATCTAAACCCCATTTTGCCTCATCTAAGATGTCCGGAATGCCATTTGCTCCTTTATCTCCGTTTGCTTGGTATTTGTCACCAAAAGACTCTGGATGTTTACTATATGCAAACAGCATTTGATAAATGGCATTTGCTGATGTTGTCACATATTGTAGGTAATCCGATGCATCGTGCCAACCGCCTATTGTGTTAAAATAGAGTCCGTCTCTTTTATTATTGGGATCGGCAACGGAAATAGCATCGAATTGGTGGCACGAATCCTTTAAAAAGGGATTGTATCCGCAGCGTTGTTGTCGCATATATTGCAAAGGGATTTCGGATGCGTTTGCATATGTATCGTTTCCGATATTAAATATGGGGGAGGTAGCGTTGTTTACTTTTATTAGATATTTTCCGGGAGAGGTTAGCTCAGAGAAATTAAGTCTATAAGTAGAATTGAAATTGGAAAATCTTGCTGTTTTAGTTATGTTTTCTCCCGTATATACAACTTTGTCTGTTTTGACATCTATCACATCAAAATTCGTAATGTTTACGTCATTTTTACATAATAATACAGCCACTTTTATGTCTTTTTCGAGATAACCAACTTGATTCACGCGTATCCATGTGTCTTGGGCGAAAATTGATAAACTGAATAATATGTTTATGATGAGAAAAGTGATTTTATTCATAATAAGCTAAAAAAGAATTAAACGTATGAGAGAGACAAAAAATAAAGACATCCAAAAGTGTCATTCAAGAAAAGATAAAATCTCTTCGTTCGCCTTTTGGATGTCTTTAACCAATAGTCATTGAAAGGATATTTAGTTAAATGCTTGCCATGCTTTAGTTTGTGTTAGTTTAAATCCTTTCTCTTCGTAGGCTTTGATATCTAATTTGCCGACCGGATATGAATAGACTTCATCGCCAAAATTATTTCGTGGAGCAAACTTTGGTAGAACATAAAAGCCGACCATTTCATCAGGGTTAGAACCATCAAATGTAACAATTGTTCCATCTTTTTTTCTAACTTTCAACAAGTTCGCTTTGGAGAATTTTCCTGTTTTTGGATCTGCTTTTAAAAAGTCGGGCAATTCTTTTATGAAGTCAACCCATGGGCCACATTGTGTGTCGATATTTTTATTGTTATCCATATATTGTATTTTTGCCCAACGTTTGATGTCATGTAGTCGCGTATGCTCAAACACAAATTCCATGCGTCGCTCGCGGCGAATTTCCCAGAGGAGAGGAGACACGTCGGCATCTCTTAATGGATCATTCGGAATTGAGCTAAGCTTTAGAGATGCTGTTTTTTTGACACCCTTTGCTTCTGCATAACTATCTAGTGGACGAGAGCGTATCGCATTGATTGAGCGGTCTAAGTCAGCTTGGGTGACAGCGGTTCCACCAAACGATTCAGCCAATTCTTGTTTTGCTTCAATCCAGTTTAATACCACTTCTGCAAATCGTAATACAGGAGCATCATTAACATTATCAATGCTTTTGAACTGTCCGGGCATACTGGCTGTTTGCCCGGTTCGCCAGTATGAAGCACCTTCGCGGCTGATGAATTTATTCCCATATATAAGTGTGCTGGAACTTACGTTTACGGTGTCGTAAAAAGTAGCTTCAAAGCGTGGATCTCGTGTTTTACAGAGTGTTGCAAGATCAAATTTATCGGCATCAGTAACGGATGAACTTTGATATACATTACCATCATTACAAATAAATGATTTGATAAAAGCTAAATTGACACCTGTTTGATTTTCTTCACCGTTTGAATAGGAGCCAATGCAGTGCGACACACCTACTGATTTGTCATAGTGGCGGTAGAGGATAATCTCAGGATTTCCTGCAAGGTTATCTGAACCAAAAAGGGATCTGAAATCACTTTCAAAACTGTATTTTCCACTATCCATAATCATTTCGGAAGCTTCTTGACAAAAGCGTAGAAATTTTTCTGCTCGTTTGTTATCAAGTTTGTGATATTTCTGCCATGTGCCTTCGTACAACATGATTCGTGAAGCTATTGCCGCTACAATCATTTTGTTTACAAACATTTGATTTTGATCAGTCGTACGTACATTTTTTAATGCAAATGTAAGATCCTCGTAAATATAATCCATCACTACACCTCTTGGTTCTCTGTCTCTGTAAAGGTTTTGAAAGTCCAAGGCGTCATAGTTTTTGTCAAAATAAGGCACATCGCCATAAGTAAGTATCAGCCGATAATATTGATAGGCTCTGAAAAAGCGAGCAACTCCCATCCAATGATTAAATTCTTCTTCGGATAGTTTATCCTTCATTTTTTCATTCATTCTCATGATCATTGTATTGGCTTTCTTTATCCATGAGAAATTCCATTTGTCGCCCAATGCTTGTCCGTCCCATCCGTCACTCAATCTTATTCTTGCAACGGAGTTGGGTATTGAGTTCGGGAACGACCATTGTTGCCCTTCGGATGAGAAGTCGTCGCAAAAATCATATCCTCGCAGTGGTGTCCAACTGGCAGCCCATCCACTGCTATACCCGTTAAAGAATTGTGGGTAAAATTCATTGGCATACATTCGCAGGTCATTTTCATTTCTCCAATAACCTTCATCCTCAAATTGTGTCAATTGAGGTCTGTCTAAAACTTTATCGCTACATGAAATCAAGGATAAAGTCGCTATTACACATAGTATATATATTATATTTTTCATTATCTTCTTATTTAAAATGTTAGCTGAATACCTAATGACATTGACTTGAATGTGGGAACACTTAACCCTACACGTGATGAATTGCCCCAGTTTGAAAAGGCTGTGGCACCGGGGATGACTTCCGGATCTAATGGCAGTCCTCTTAGTTTATTAAAGGTCACAAAGTTCTCCATAGATGCGTATATCCGTGCTCTCTTAATGTAAGCTTTATTTGATACTGCCTCGGGGAGGGTATATCCAAATGAAATGTTTTTAATACGTAGATACGCCATATTTAGCAGATAACGGTCCTGTGGTCGCATATTGAATGCATTGGTTTCATTGCTCATATTCCAAGGACGAGGATAAAATGCATTGGGGTTTTCTTCTGTCCAGTAGTCTTGCGCTAATGACTTAGCCATTGCGCCGTCGGAGGTATTAAAACCCGCTAATGAGATAGAAGAACTTCCCCACAGGTTTCTTTTACCGACTCCTTGCATAAAGATTGAAAAATCAAACCCTTTATAGTCTCCACCAAGGCGTATGCCATATTCGTATCGTGGTGTCGTGTTGCCTATGATTTCCTTATCGCCATGGTCTTCGATATCGGATGCTCCTTCGTCAATTTTTCCATCACCGTTTACATCTTTAAATTTTACATCACCTGGACCAAAAACAAAGTTTCCACTTTGCAGATAGTCTTGATAAACACCATTTGGGTCTTTGAGTTTATTTACCTTTTTTGCGCCGGGAGTTCCCTTAGCAACTTCTTTGCCATTTAAAGCGTAGGTGGTTACTAAATCGCCTTTGTCGTTGTAAACGAAATCATCTTTCTGATATAGTCTGTCGGTTCGGTATCCCCATATTTCACCATAGGTGCGTCCATTATAATTTTCATAAATACTGGTGGAGCTTCCATATTGTGTGATTTCTGTTATAGCGTCAGAAATGGTAAACATTCCATTAATATTTACCCCGTTGTCGAAACGATGGTTATAATTCAATGATAAGTCCCAACCATTTGTACGAAGGTTTCCAAAGTTTCCTAAGGGTGCAGAATCGCCAAAAGATGCAGGAACTCCCTCCATAGGTACGATCATATTTTTTGTGTCTCTGCGGAACCAGTTGAAGACAATGTCTAAATCACCGTTTAAAATCAAAGCGTCGAATCCTATGTTCAACGACTCAATGTCTTGCCACGTAATAGATGCCAATACGGAAGAGGGCATGCCTACATATGTAAGTTTTTTACCGGAGGGGTCTAACCAACTTCCTTGTCCTGATTCCATAAGAGATATGTATAAACTGTTTTCCACTGTTTGATCGCCAATACGTCCCCATGAACCCCTGAATTTAAGTGAAGAAAGGATCGGTTTGCTCCATTCCATCCATGGCTCTTCACTTATGCGCCAACCTGCTGAAAACGAAGGAAACCATCGCCATTTTAGGTCTGTGGGGAATTTTGATGTGCCGTCATATCGGAGATTGGCTTCTAAAAGGTATCTGCCGAAGAGGTCATAGTTTATTCTTCCATAGTATCCCAGTTGGGCTTGCCAGGCTCTGTCGCCACCTGCCTTTTGTTCGCCTACAGCTAAGTCGAATTGAGGATTGTTAATATCACTAAGTTCTTTTTTCTGTGACCAGTTGGACACAGACTCCGACGTGACGCGATTTATACCTGCCATGAATTTGAATCGGTGCGTATCCTTTATGTTTAAGTTGTATGTTGTGAAAGCATTCAATGTGTTTTGTCTCCAATTGCTTGCTTCGCGATAGACTAAGTCCGGTACTGAACCGTCACCGGTATATGTGACATAGTTTAAGTCGAACGCCGGCATGGCACCCTCTGCGTCTGAGCCAACAACTTCGCCTTTGCTGTTTACATATACTCTGTTGCCATTTTGATCAAATCTTTTTATAGGAGCACCCCAGGTATCTGCTGCGGTGAACTTTGTTCCGTTTTGTTCGAAAGCATACTCTTGATTCGCGTGTGTATATTGAATATCGGCCGACCAGTTGTTTGTGAAATTTAAATGAGAACCTAAATTGATGTTCATGTAATTTCTCATTTGCAAACCATCGTTGGCGTCTAAGATTTGCTGTTCAGAGCCACGCATTAAATTCCCATTTTCGTCTCGTCCGAAAGGTGAGGTTGGTCCCCAGCGATACATGTAGTACCAAGGGTCGGCCCACGTTGGTTGAGTAACATAAGGGAATCTCTTTTCTCTTTTTGAGAATAGTACACCTGTCTTGATTGATATAAATTTGCTTAACTCAATGTCTAAGTTGGTTGACGCGTTGTAGCGCTTGAAATCGTCATGCTTGGCCGGTTTTGTCATTCCGTTCTGGTGTAGATATGCTAAACCAACATTGTATCCTATCTTGCCACTCTTGCCATTCAATGATAGATTGTGGGTCATTGTCGGTGCCCATTTCTTCACCATGTAATCATACGGATTATAGGTTCTTAGGCCAATTTTTCTGTTCTGTGCATCTACGTACCAGTCTCGCCCATACACAGTAGGGTCGTTCACTCCCAGTTTGCCGCCATACTCCTTTTGCCACTCTTTCATGCGCTCCAGACCTTCCGGAGTAACATAATAGGGCCACCCTGTTACCGTCTTTCCCGCATTTTGCGTGGCAATCATGCTATATTCCAATCCTTCAATACCGGCCATCTCTAATTTTATTGCCGGATTTTGCCATGAAAAGTTTCCGGAGTAGTTTACATTGATGCTTTCTTGTTTTGACCCTCTTTTGGTAGTTATAAGTATGACTCCAAAAGCACCTTTTGCTCCATAAATCGAAGCGGACGCGGCATCTTTCAATACCGAAATGGATTCTATATCATCTGGGTTGACTAAGCTGATACTTGGAACTTCTACGTTGTCAACCAAAATAAGTGGTGATGAAGAGCCTTTAAAAGAGGCAATTTGCCCTCGAATGTTAATGCGGGGATCGATACCCACTTCACCATTAGGAATTACAATCGATAGCCCGGGTGTAGTTCCTTGCAATGCACGTCCAATGTCTGCGATTGGTCGGCTTTCAATTGTTTTGCCGACATCAACACTTGCAACAGCACCCGTTAGGTTCACTTTCTTTTGTGTTCCATAACCCACGACGATCACCTCGTCTAAAAGTTCAATGTTAGGATGTAGTACAATGTTCAAAACAGGAGCAACAGTAACCTCTTGTGTCTTCATGCCGATGAACGAAATGATTAGTTTATCGGCACCTGCCGGAACATTGAGTGTGAAGTCGCCATCAAAATTGGTGTTTGTCCCTTCAGTTGTTCCCTTGATGAGTATTGAAGCTCCAATAATAGGCTCTCCGTTTTCATCTTTCACATGACCTCTTACGTGGACTTGTGCTAACATAGTTCCTATGCTTATAATATAAAATAGGAACGTAAAAAAAGTTGATTTTTTTCTCATAAGTTGATTGTTAAAATTAAGATAAGCTTTATGCACTATTTAGTTTTTTAAAATATTTCAGAATTAAATTTTTTAAATACTCGGTGCAAATATACAATTTTTTTAATATTGTCCGTTTAATACATGACAAGAATTACATAGCGATATAATTGCATGTAAATCAAAAAAACAACTTTGTTTGTGTTTGGAAAAGATCTTGCTTTTTTCTGTTTTTGTTTTTGATTATCAATTGGTTGTAGTGAAAGAAAAAGCATGCAAGGTCTCATACAAAAGTAGAAACCTTTGCACGGTATCTTCTATCTGTTGAACAAATAAATGCTGTTTTTTTAGGCAAGAGGAAGAAATAAATTCAATATAATAAAAAAAGGGAAAAACTCTTTTTGTTTGGCTGTTATATTTGTTTATTTTATTTATATTCAGTATCTTTACGTGGTGAAACGACATAAAGACAAACATAAGACAATGAACTTTTCCATACCATTTATGGAGCGTGCCACCCGCTCCTCAAAATTTTACGCTCAAATAAATCTTTTGATTGATTGGACAAAAATAGAAACCCTCATCAACCGTTATTACACCAAAGGAAACACCCTGAAAGGGGAAAAGCCCTACAGCTCATTTAGGAAGCCATTTGCTACAATCTAAAACGAGCTCCGGGCTTGGTGTGTCAATTAGCGACAAAATGAGAGCAATGAGCGAAAAAGTGCCCTTTTAGAGGATAGTAATCAACAAAAAAGAGAAATTGTCAAGAAAAAATGCTTCAATTCGGAAAATAACAGGATAAATTTCGAATGAAATTTAAAAAAAAACAGCTAAAAAAATTGTGACCAATTAAAAATGGTTACTTGCAAAGGTCTCATTCTTTTTGCAGGATTTTCATTTCGGTTTTCAGTGAGTGTTTTTCATCTTTCAGCGACATGATTTCCGATTTCAATCCTTCAATTTCTGCTTGTTATTGTCTTGCTTTCGAGTCACCGAAAAGAGAGTTTACTCCATCCATCAGGTTTGCGCCTAATTTCGGCTTTGGCATTGCGGAATTTCTCTTTGCTGACTTCGGACTTTACTTGTGAGAGTTTCTTTTCTGTATCGGTTTGTTTTTGTAGTAGTTTGTCGATACTTTCTTTTAACTATTCGTTATTTGCAAAAAGTTCTTTGTAATACTACGATGTATCAATATATCAAGCTTCTGAACCTTCAATGCCACGCCGTAAGCCCTTTTTAAGAGTGAACAGCTTGTTTGTGCTTTTCAGGAGCAAGTCGGATTGTTTGTAAAGCCTTTATATTTATGGTGGATGTTATAGCCCGATTTGCAAACTAACTATAGCAGACAATCCGTGTTGAACGCCGATAAAGAACCGTAAGAGTTCGAAGAGAGAATTAGTGTATTTTGACAAAAGTCCATTTGATTTTCGTCAGGACGTCTGGTGTGTCTAATGCTTGGAAAATATCTTCCTATAAGGATTTTAATGCAGGGAAATGATTGGATTTATAGAGGAAATATAACAAAAGGGCTGACTCCCAGGAAGGATTTCAGCCCTAAATCTTTGTCTCTTCTAAAACTTTTATCGGAAAGCAAAAAAAATGTTTTCGCTATTTACGCTTTTCCGGCACTGCCAAGGACATTTTCAGTTTTGTGCATGTATAGCTTTTTCAATTCTTCGCGTGCAGGTCCTAAATATTTGCGAGGGTCAAACTCTGCCGGTTCGTTCGCAAATACTTCGCGAACAGCAGCTGTCATTGCTAAGCGTCCGTCTGAGTCGATATTTATTTTACAAACAGCTGACGAGGCTGCTTTGCGAAGTTGTTCTTCAGGAATGCCGATAGAGTCTTTCAATTTGCCACCATACTTATTAATTGTTTCCACATATTCCTGTGGAACAGACGATGACCCGTGTAATACGATGGGGAATCCCGGAATACGTTTTTCAATCTCTTCTAAAATATCGAAACGCAATGGAGGAGGAACCAATACTCCTTTTTCGTTGCGCGTGCATTGTTCCGGTGTAAATTTGTATGCGCCGTGCGATGTGCCTATAGAAATTGCCAGTGAGTCCACACCGGTGCGTGTAACAAAGTCCACCACTTGGTCCGGTTCAGTATAAGTATGGGTTTCTGCCACTACATCATCTTCAATTCCTGCCAAAACACCCAGTTCACCTTCTACGGTAACATCGTGTTGATGAGCATATTCTACAACGCGCTTTGTCAAAACAACATTTTCTTCATAAGGAAGATGCGAGCCGTCAATCATTACAGATGAAAAACCGGATTCGATACAATCCTTACACAATTCAAAGCTATCACCGTGGTCTAAATGCAACACGATGGGAATTTCATAACCTAACTCTTTTGCATATTGTACAGCACCTTGTGCCATATAGCGAAGGAGCGTTTGATTGGCATACTTGCGTGCGCCGCTTGAAACTTGTAGGATTACAGGCGATTTGGTCTCAACACATGCCGAGATGATTGCTTGCATCTGTTCCATGTTGTTGAAGTTAAAGGCAGGAATGGCATAACCGCCATCAATTGCGTTTTTAAATAATTCTCTTGAGTTTACGAGACCCAATTCTTTAAAACTTACCATTGTTCTTTTGTTTTATATAATTAGTAAATCGTGAAATTTTATCGCAAAAATAACATTAAAAATGCAATAAAGAAAATATTGTGTCAGATAAAATGGAAAGTTTGTTATTCTGTAAGTTCAATTAGTAAATGCAACACTAGAAAAAAAATCATAGAGGGTACCCTCTATGATTAGGCTAAAAGTTTTAACTTTGTGTTGTTATGAAAAGTAAAAAACATCGAAGCTAAGCACCAAAAGCACACAATATATGTTTTATTGCAACAGGATTGCTCACAAAGCTATATTGCACGAGTTATCGGCAAGCATCGCTTTGTAGTATCGCGAGGGAGATAAAGCGCAACGCTTGTCCCAAAACCGGTAAATACAACTATAAAAAGGCGCATAAAAAAGCCCTCTTTCAAAAACAACGGTTCCATCGCAGATGTGCCCTTAGCGCGGAAAAGGTGTTGGAAGGAAAGTTGTATACTCTTTTGCGCCACAAGCTTAAACATCGCAAACGAGTAGTCGGCAAGACCGCTAAAGCAGGAATAAAAGATAAGATCAGTATTGATAAACGCTCCAAAATCGTTGATTTAAAAACCCGTTTAGGCGATTGGGAAGTAGACACCATTGTCGGAAAAAATAATAAGGGAGTCATTCTGACGATTGTAGAAAGAAAAACCGGTTTTCTGATTACCGAAAAATTAGAACAAGGAAAGAACGCGAAAGCTTTGGCAAAGGCATTGATTTGTGCACTACTCCCTTTTAAAGAGCATGTACACACCATCACCTCGGATAACGGATGCGAGTTTGCCGAACACAAGCAGGTCGCTCAAACATTAGACGTCGATTTTTATTTTGCTCATC
>JAEZZZ010000106.1 GCA_023418255.1 Bacteroidota bacterium | reverse complement strand
GATGAGCAAAATAAAAATCGACGTCTAATGTTTGAGCGACCTGCTTGTGTTCGGCAAACTCGCATCCGTTATCCGAGGTGATGGTGTGTACATGCTCTTTAAAAGGGAGTAGTGCACAAATCAATGCTTTTGCCAAAGCTTTCGCGTTCTTTACCTTGTTCTAATTTTTCGGCAATCAGAAAGCCGGTTTTTCTTTCTACAATCGTCAGAGTGGCTTCCTTGTTATTTTTTTCGACAATGGTGTCTACTTCCCAATCGCCTAGACGGGTTTTAAATCAACGATTTTGGGGCGTTTATCAATACTGAGCTTATCTTTTATTCCTGCTTTAGCGGTCTTGCCGACTACTCGTTTGCGATGCTTAAGCTTGTAGCGAAAAAGTGTATACATCTTCCCTCCTAATGCCTTATCTTCTCTTATATACTGATAGATTGTTTTGTGCGATACCATGGGGATATTATGTTTGCGGCAATACCCGATAATTTGTTCGGGTGACCATTTCTTTTGTAAATGCGCTTCCATAAAATCTCTTTTTTCCACGGTAAAAGCGCGTCTGCGATGGAACCGTTGTTTTTGAAAGAGTGCTTTTTTATGCGCCTTCTTATAGTTGTATTTACCGGTTTTGGGACAAGCGTTGCGCTTTATCTCGCTCACGATACTACCAAGCGATGCTTGACGATAACGCGTGCAATATAGCTTTGTGATCAATTCTGTTGCATCGTCTTGAACTTAGGAAATTTTACCGGACACAATAATCGATTTATGGGAATTAATAGCTACTTTTGATGTGGAATAAACTTCTAAAATTTAAAAAAAACGTATGAAATCCTTTACATCATTTATTGCACTTATTGCTATCGTTATGTTTACAACCTTTGATTTAGCAGCTCAAGATTGGGCGAATTTGCAGCATTTCCAGAAAGAGAACTCAACCATTGTAATGCCCAACGAAAATGAAGATCGAGTTGTATTTATTGGAAATTCCATTACACAGGGCTGGATAGAGCATCATCCTTCATTTTTTAGACAAAAAGCCTATATTAATAGAGGCATAAGCGGACAAACTACTCCACAAATGTTATTACGTTTTCGTCAAGACGTGATACATCTTCATCCCAAAGTGGTAGTTATTCTTGCAGGGACCAATGATATTGCAGGAAATACAGGCCCATCAACACTCGAAATGATTGAGGATAATATTCACAGCATGATTGACTTGGCGCAATCTAATAGCATTGAAGTGGTGCTGTGCTCCATCCTTCCGGCACATCATTTTCCTTGGAATCCGAAATGCCAACCGGCACAAAAAATTATCGAACTAAATAGACGTCTAAAAAAATATGCAGCAGAAAACGGTATTGTTTATTGTGACTATTTCTCCGCTATGGCAGATGAACGGAATGGATTGTCGACAAACCTTTCTATTGATGGTGTACATCCTAACTCTAACGGATATGCTATTATGGAACCTCTCGTAGAAAAAGCGATTGCACATGCTTTGTTACGCCGGAAAAAAGGATGAGCTGTTTCCGAAATTATTTTGTCATAAATAACAATAAAGGCGTTTTTTTAATTCGCCTTTATCTTTATCTCTTAAGCGTTGACACCAAATAGTAAAATCACTCACTTTTATTTTTTACTACGGTATCAACTCATACTCCGAGGCATTTTTTAATCCCGGTGCACCAAAATATGGTTCTACGTCACCCTTAATTAGAACACTTTTACCAAGAAGAGAGGGATTGTCTTTTAAGTTGAGAGCTTCTCGTACAGATGTAATTGATAATTGTACCGGCACCGTCTTGGTTGCAACGGTTTCGGCAGGCGCGGCCGCCAAAGCAATATTTGATGCAGAGGCATTCTCCTTGCCGGGAACGAAAGAGGTATAACTCGAGCCAGAGTAAAATCCAACGATATTTCCTTTAATCCACACATTTCGTGTGGAAGGTATCTTTTGAGCATCTTGAATGGTGTAAGGATTTTCTTTTGTGCCATCACCTTCGGGCTTATATACCTCAAAGTCTTTGTTTACTGTCGCACTCTCCTCAGCTCCATCAATCCAAGGCGAAACCGTTGCCGACACATCAATGGGCATACGTGTGTCGAGTGTGAGATTATAAGTGTATTTGTATCCGGCTTTAAGCTGCTGTATATTCGTCGCGGAACTCAAATTGTAGCGATAGCCATAATCTCCATTCGTTATTTCAAACTGAAGTCCGTCTAATTTATCCAGAGGGAACAAAATAGCTTCGGCAGTTGTTCCGTCATCAGAAACTTTCATTGGGATATTTTTTTTAGTGGAAGCGGTTAAACTTTTATCCACTAATGAGAATTTACCTCTTGTGTTGCTTCCTATGAGTGTTACATTTACGTCGAACAAAGAAGATGCATCAATGGTATTGATTTTCAAAACAATTTTTGTCAATTGACGTGTAAATGTCAATCCAACCGTTCCCGAGTTTTTATTCAACAGCTTTGCATTGTCCGAATAGACAAAGTCAATGGCGGATTGGTCTGTTTGGTCTGAAATATCTATCGAATATTCAAACTTTGAATTAACAGTTCCGTAGGGATAATAAGAGATAAAATCGACACTCGAACCATCGTACGGAAATTTCACATCGTTGGCGACATTTTTCGGAACAAATGAACTTTTACCCTTATGTGTAACATATTGAGCATTTGACACTTCTACCGATGATTGAGAAAGAGCCTCTCCTGCCCTAATCATATAGATGCCAATGGCATCTCCGGGAGACCAAGCATCATTCATAAGCCGAGTTTTTGAACGTTTTACTTGTGCCGTTACAACGATGCTTTTGTCAAGAATGGAATAGTCAATTTTTTCTCCCTCACACGACATCAGGAAGAATATTCCTACTATAAAAAGAAAGAAATAGTTTTTCATACAACATGATATTCAATTAATCACAATAAATTAACAAATAAAAGAAATCCAAAGAATAGAATTTTTAAGAGAACCTTTGAAAGGCGTTAGATAATTTGATGTTTTTGGTATATCAGGAGGTTTGACAGGTCAAAACAACAAACATCTCATACAGATACAATTTAGAAATAACAATTATCAAGATATAATTAAACTTCTATTACAAATCTCCCAAACAGTTTCATGACTGCCTATAATACAATATGAAAAAAATATCAATTTCACTAAAAAACAAAGATAAGGAATAATTTATCTTTCCCAAAAGAAAATGATAAAATTGAAAATAAAAAATCAACTTTCATCTATTTTTTTCTCAAATTACGATGAAATAAACGCATAAATTCAGTAGTTATAATCAATATTTTTTATACTTTTGCACTCTCAAAATTGCCGCAATAGCTCAGTTGGTAGAGTAACGCATTCGTAACGCGTCGGTCGCGAGTTCAAGTCTCGCTTGCGGCTCAATATTAAATTAAAAAGTGACGACAAGATGCCGCCACTTTTTTGTTGTAAATTTGGGTTATCTAAATAGTTATCGATTAAAAGTCAAAGCCATTCCTCGTACATCATCTCGAACTTTTTTATTGGTATACGCCACTTTCCCATTGACAAACGTTGTGTGAACCGCGTGGCTAAAACACTCTCCTTCCAAAGGCGACCAAGCGCATTTATATAAAATATTATCAGAAGTAACCATAGTCGATTTATTCGGGTCAATCAATACTAAATCAGCGAAATACCCTTCGCGAATAAATCCTCTCTTATTGACAGCAAAAAGCTCTGCCGGCGCATGGCACATTTTCTGCACGACAAATTCGGGTGTATAAACTCCCTGCTTTGATAGTTCGAGCATCATCAACAGGGAGTGTTGCACCAAAGGGCCTCCCGAGGCTGCTTGCAAGCAGCCTCCTTGTTTTTCATCCAACAGATGTGGCGCATGATCGGTCGCCACAACGTCGAGTTTTCCATCTAAAAGTGCTCTGCGCAACGCCTCTCTGTCAGCCGACGTTTTCACTGCGGGGTTCCACTTTATATGGGTTCCAAGCCTTTCGTAATCAGCATCAGTAAACCAAAGATGATGCACACACACTTCGGCAGTAATTTTTTTGTCTTTTAGCGGCGAAGTTTCAAACAAACTCATTTCTCGTTCGGTAGAAAGATGCAGAATATGCAAGCGTGATCCATATTTATCAGCCAACTCCACAGCTTCGGCCGAAGAACGATAACATGCCTCCGCACTACGTATTGCCGGGTGATATTTAATGGGTATATTTTCTCCAAATCGTTTTCGATATTCATCGCTGTTACAACGAATTATTTCCTCTTTTTCACAATGGGCTGCTATGAGCATATCCACTTCGCCAAAAATGCGTTGAAGCGTGTCTTTATCATCCACCAACATATTCCCGGTAGATGCTCCCATAAATACTTTCACACCACAAACTTTTTTATTGTCCACCTTTTTCAACTTTTTCAAGTTGTCGTTTGTCGCACCAAAATAGAAAGAATAGTTCGCAATCGATTTTTCGGCAGCACGTTCCCATTTATCTTCCAATGCTGCCATTTGTGTCGTTTGAGGCTTGGTGTTTGGCATATCCATAAAGGAAGTTACTCCTCCTGCTACGGCGGCTCTGCTCTCTGATGCAATATCTGCTTTATGTGTCAATCCGGGTTCGCGAAAATGCACTTGATCATCAATAACGCCGGGAATTAAATACATCCCGGTTGCATCTATCTGACTAACCGATAGGGAATTGAGATGCTCCGGGAGAGCAGCAAAATAAATTGCGGCAATTTTATCGCCATCAATTAGAAGGCTTCCGACTCTTGTTTTTCCTTCATTAATAATTGAAGCATTTCGGATTAGAATTTTGTTCATAATATTTTTAAGAGTTTATAATGGGTGCGACGCATCTGGAAGACGCTTGGGACAAGGTTTTATTTTTCCTCTTATTTTTCTCCAGCGTAAATTTATAACACCCAAAAATGCTTCTCCAAAAATGGATGTATTCATTTTTGATGTGCCTAAGCGGCGATTGATAAAAATAACAGACACCTCTTTTATCTTAAATCCCAACACATATGCCGTGTATTTCATCTCAACCTGGAAGGCATATCCTTTGAATTTAATCTTATCCAAATTGATGGTTTCCAATACGTTTCTACGATAGCAAACAAATCCGGCCGTTGTGTCTTTCACCCTCATTCCGGTGATGATGCGTACATAAATTGAGGCAAAATAAGACATCAATACGCGCCCAATGGGCCAATTGACAACATTTACGCCACTGCAATAGCGAGATCCAACTGAAACATCATAGCCGTCCTTTTGGCAAGATTCATACAAACGGGGCAAATCATCCGGATTATGCGAAAAATCGGCATCCATCTCAATCACATACTGATATGAATGCTGAAGTGCCCATTTGAAACCATGGATATAGGCAGTTCCTAAACCAAGTTTTCCCTGTCGCTCTTGAATAAAAAGTCGGTCAGAAAACTCATTTTCTATCAATCGATGAACAATTGAAGCGGTGCCGTCGGGTGAAGCATCATCTATCACCAATATGTGAAACATTTTTTCTAACGAAAATACGGCGCGAATAATGTTTTCGATATTCTCTTTTTCGTTGTATGTCGGAATTATAACTAATGTGTCGCACATAGAATTTAAAATTTTATCAAAAGTACAAAATTAAATGCGATATATGAAAAAATAATTTAGTTTATTCCCCAAAAACAGTTCTTAAATTAATTCTTTTACGAATTGCTAGAAAAGCGCGGCTTAATCAATAACGTAACGTTTTCATCTGTCTGCATGGTTTTTTGAAAAAAATCATGTAGATTTGTACTTCAATGCTGGGGTAACGAAATTTTTTCACTGCTGTGGAATACATCATAAAATCATATTATCGGAAAGAAGATCTTCCACCGTTAGAGGAAATACACTTTTTTCATTACACGATATCATTCGATTGGTGTCGCGATATTTCGTACTACCAACCAATGATGCTCGTCGCATTTGATGAGGAAAAACCAATTGCAGCCATGTTTGCTGTTATCATGCGCATCAATCGATTTTTACATGGCTCCTTTTTCAAGCGGTGCTACATTTCACAACAACCTGCGTTTTATAGTGACAGATACTCAAAGATTGAGGTTTTTTATCAACTGATTACTCATCTCGTAGACGAGATAAAGAATAAAGTTTTCTTTATCGAATACCGTAACCTTAATGATGCTATTTTTGGCTATAAAGGGTTTAGAGAGAACCATTTCTACTCAATTAAGTGGATCAATATTCGAAATTCGTTGCAACGCAAACGCAAAGTATGGAGTCGACTTTCCGGAACGCGGAGAAACCAAGTTAACAAAGCAATTCGCAAAGGGGTTGTTTTGGAAGAATTATCATCTGACGATAGATTGCCTGAAATATATCGTTTGATCGAAAAAGCAAAAAACAAAAAAATCATCAAACGATTTCCTCCATACACTTTTTTTGAAAACTTTTATCGGTTTTACGTAAAAAGTGGTAAAGGCACCATTTTGTTAACACGCTACCAAGAAAAGATAATTGGCGGGATCATGCTAGGATTTCAAGGGAATAGAGTATTTTGCCTTTACGATTGGGGAAAAAATAAATCCTATCCGCACATTTATCCCTCAGTTTTTACAATATATTCTGCAATGGAGAAATGTGCAAAAGAGGGATTTGAATATTTTGATTTTCTTGATGCCGGTTTCCTAAATAAGAACACCGGTCGTCCCCGTTTTCTGTTGCAATTTGGAGGGATACAAAAAGCGACACGGCGCTGGTATCGTTTCAATTGGCGATTGCTTAATTTTTTTGCTAAAAAGATATACGATTGATTTGTTCTTGCTGTTCTGTTATTTTTAACTCCTCATCTTCTATCGAAAGAGAAAAAGTAGAACTTTAGGAAATTTTCATGCTAATAAATTGAAACAATGCACGAATATATGATTAAAATCCATGCATACGGTTAAAAATTCATAATTTACACCCTCTTTATTTGCTGAATATTTGTGAATAATAAATTTTAAATATATCTTTGCAACGTGTTTTTCATGGTATTAGATTTAAGGTTAACAATGGAGATTGGTTGTCGTGAGACAACCATTTCTTTTTTATAGCAACTTTATTGCCATATACACAGCAAATGCTTTCCGCCATATTAATTCACATAAACAAAAACGGGAATTGATGCAAAACTCACCTTATCAGCATTTGCAATCATTCGTGTCCACTTTTTTCTTGCAGCAAAAATAGGGATGATTTTCTCGCACACAATTCAGCCGAGAAAACGGAGGAGAACGCAACCATCCCAAATCAACCGTGCTTGGGAAATTTCCGGAACAGGGTATCGGATTATCGGGCTTTTTGTGTATAAAATAATCTTTAATGGAGAAGTTCTTTACGAACGATTGGGCTTTTCAGATTAGGGATTTTCTCCAATGTTGAAGTAAGCCATCGGTGAGGTTTAACACCGGCTTGCAGACAGCTGCCGATATAAGTGTGTAGCATATGCAGTTGTCCTCCGCGACGCTGTCGTTTCCCGAGAAAAGATTGTTCTTGCGTCTCAAGACAATGGGGCGAATGGCATTTTCGATCCCATTGTTGTCGATTTGGTAATATCCCTCCTTGCAATATCTGCTGATACGTGGCCTCATACCGAAAGCATAACTGATGGCTTTGCCGAGCGAACTTTTGGGCGTACATTTACTTATGGCGGTTTTCATCCATTCTTCCATTTGGCGGAGTATGGGATATGCTTTGCAGAGCCGTTTCAAACTTTCGTCTTACGTGCGCCATACAACCAAAAGGAAGAACTCCCTGTTTGTCTTCGTGTATGCTGTAAGTGGCATAACCGTCAGCTTGAGTCGTCGTCCTATAATTATTGTGTATATTAGCATATATGCAAATGACTCAACCTGTTTTTTCTTTTTTTTTACTTCAAATTATACCCTTTTCTTCGCTTTGTTTTTGGACTGATTCCTTCAATTAAAAGCAGTAATTCATCCCATTGAAGAAGCCCAAAACACTCTCCTTTTCTTGAAAAATTTTATGGCTGAGACGACCCGACTCCAAACGTTTATGGTAAATCACAAAACCGCTACGCTCCCAATGAACCAACTTCATCGTATTGCGATTTTTATTCACAAACACGTAAACATCGCCGCTCGTAGGGAGTAAAGACAGTTGCCCGATACATCCGCACAAACCGTCTATGCTCTTACGCAAATCAACGCCTTGCATACACAACACAAACCGATTGCTTTCATTTAAACTAAACATTTCATTTTTTTCGGCAAAGATCGAAAAAACGAGGGAGAACTAAAAGACGGCAGATTTGGGATGCTTACGCTCTGTATTATTTCACCTAATTCAAAATTAAACAAATCTGCTTCCGGATAAAGTGTGTTTATTGTGCCATCATCGCACATAAATGAAGGCTCTACATAATAATCGGTAGGTATATATTGTGATTCTTTGTTGTGATAGACCCGAATTTTGATATTAGTCGTACCATCGGATTTTATGTGATTTTTCGTCTTAAAAACGATAGGTTTAAAAGTTGCCATTTCGATTTTGTTTTAAATAGTTATACACAAAATCAATTTTGCGACCTTCATCGAAGATATTTCAAAGATATTTCAAAGAAAAATGAGTGCTTATTTGCTTTTAATAGCGGAAAATAAGGCTATTTTTAAGCGAAAAAAGCGAGGGGCACAAAATTGCACCAACTCGCTTTTAATTCATTTCGCTAATATTTAGCTTTTTAAAGTTCGTCGGGGTACCAGGATTCGAACCTGGGACCTCCTGCTCCCAAAGCAGGCACACTAACCGGACTGTGCTACACCCCGAAACTCATTTCGTAAAACGTGGTCACAAAAGTACAATTTATTCTTCTATTCTCAAAACTTTTAAATTTTTTTATTCTTTTATTCCGATTTAAAATTGTTCTCTATGGAAAGGCCAAAAAGGGCAAAGTCATATTTTACAGGGTCTTCCGCATTTAAAAATCGAAGATTTTCTGTCAGCTCCATGGCTGCCAGCCAATCAATTTGTTTGCGTTTGAGCAATCCTAAGTGCCGAGCTGTTCTCTCTACGTGCAAGTCGATGGGGCATATAAGTTCTTTTTGAGGAATTTTTGTCCAAATGCCAAAATCTACCCCATTGTTGTCTTTTCTTACCATCCAGCGTAGATACATGTTTAGCCGTTTACATGCTGATTTGCGTGCTGGCGTTGGGATGTGTTTTCGTGTGCGTTTGGGCGCATTGAGATGGGCGAAAAAATAGTTTTCGAAAAATATAAGCGAATTTTCTATATCGATAAATCCTGATGTCGGTATAAAAGCATCTTCCAGCGATTCGAAGTCGTGGTAGTGTCGTTTTAGAAAATCCAACAAATACAATAGGTCGGTGTCGTTGAATGTACGATGTTTGAATCCGAGCACCTCTTTTAAATCTGAATCGGTGCATTGTGTCACAAATTCATACGGGCGGTTTCCAAATCGCTCTGCCAACTCTAAGCATTTGCTGATAATGGTTTTGCGCAATCCCCATGCCAGAATGGCGGCGAAAAATCCCATGATTTCAATATCTTGTTTCAATGAAAACTGATGTGGTATAAAAATAGGATCATTCTCAATAAATGAAGGTTTGTTGTAATATTCTGTTTTTTTGTCGAGAAAAGTTCTCAACTTTTCTTGGTTGGTGTACATGCTTTTGATGAATATTTTACACAAAAGTACGTTAATTTCTTAAAATCGTCTTACATTTGTACATTCTAAATTTATTTAACGGATAAATGCTGATTCTTTATGAAATTTGATTCTTTTACATCTGTACGCTTCTTCCTTGCATTGACTCTCTTATATATTTTTCCAAATACAATTTCGGCTCAAATCAGTTATGGCGGTAGACCGCTTCCACTCACATCGCCGGCACGCGCTGCTTTGTCAGCTGATTTTTTTGTAGATATGCCCTCTATAAACAGTATGGAAGAACTTCGAAAAGCTGAAACTCAGCCGGGTGCATCGTTTCGGAGCTTGACTTTTGCGCATAAATTTCATGTGCATCTGCGTCCCGATAATTCCGGTGTTACATTTATTGGTCCCGATGGTGCACGTGTTTGGCGAGTAGGTATTCGATCAAAAGGTGCTTATTCTTTGAATATTTTGTTTACAAAATATCGCTTGCCACAAGGAGCAAAAGTTTTTGTGTACAATGCAGACCAAACCGAGATATTGGGGTCGTACACGGAACAAAACAACACAGAATTAAATATGCTTCCTGTTCAACCAATTGGCGGAGACGAACTCATTGTTGAATATCACGAACCAGTCGGTGCCACATTTAAAGGAGAATTAGAGGTGGGGGAAGTAAATCATGATTTTCGAGGTTTGTTTCGTGCTCTTGAACCGCGTGATCCAACGCAAAAATGTCATCCAAATGTAGTCTGTTATCCGGAAGACCAAGAGGCTGCACGTGGTGTTTTAACTCTTATTATTAATGGTACTACCTATTGCACCGGCTCTCTTGTAAACAATACAGCAGAGGATGGAACGCCTTATTTACTTACGGCCACACATTGCTTAAACAAAGATTACAATTATCAGTTTTTGAGAAATAGGCGATATGATTTTATTGCCGGCACTCTGGTTGCCTTTTTTCATTACGATTCACCGGTATGTTCTGATGATATACGTGGTCCGGTACAAATGACAATGGCATCTGCCGATTCTGTTTTGATAAATGAAAAACATGACATATCGCTTTTAAAGCTGAAACAAAAACCACCCGTTCATTATCAACCTTTTTATTTAGGATGGGATGTGAGTAGCAATCCTGTCGGTGAATTTCATGGTGTTCACCATCCTAATGGAGGTGTTAAAAAGGTGGCGATTGAGAAAGAGGCTCTTTCAATAACAACTTTTGGGGCGGAGGCACCATACAACATGAAGCCCCAATCACATTGGGCCGTTCGTGCTTGGGATGTGGGGGCCACAGAAGGTGGTTCTTCAGGTTCGCCATTGCTTGATAGGGGAAAACGCATTGTTGGTACTCTCACCGGAGGAGAATCTTATTGTTCCTCGCCGAAGGGGCCGGATGTGTACGCGTCGCTGCACAAGGCATGGAATGTAACCGAATCGCTTGGAAATCCAAATTCCTTAAAAACATATCTTGATCCCACCAATACTGCAACCTCTCAGTTGTCAGGCTACAATCCATATCTGAAAACGCCATATACTCGCATTCGCAATTACAATACGAACGAGCCCCCCGAACAGACTAAGCACAATAGCATCCCAATGTTTGCAACGAACAATACTATGGGGTATGTTGAATTTGGTGAAGAGTTTAATCTCTCGGAAGGAGCACTGCTGTCGGGAGTATTCATTTCGTCGCCACCTATTCGGCAGATGGAGACGATGAATGTTAATGTAAAAGTTTATGCGGGAGATGCGTATCCGACGCAGCTGTTGCATGAGCAAAAACATACCTATGTGTTTCGATATTATGAAAATCAGTCGTTCGTTGAAGGCAATCGTAATAGTGAGTATCGAACGGAAAATTACATCCATTTTAGTGTGCCTGTGAAAGTTCCCAAAAGGTTTTATGTTACATATAGCGAAGCGAATGATGTTGCAAACGGATTTTCTGCCTTGAATATTGTGCCGCGTGGCGCTAAATCAACGTCACCCTGCTTAACATGGATGAGGTTCGGTAGTGAATGGGTTAAAGCGGATAAACATGCGGAAAAACCAATGAATACCTCTCTTATGATTGTGCCCTACACCATATCAAGCAATTTACAAGTAATTGACCCTGGAGCAAAAGGGTTGCAAGTGCAGGCGTATTATAACTATGAAGTGAAGCGCATTTTTATAAAAGCCAACCGCGAAATACAACGATGGGAGTTGTTTTACGTCACGGGACAAAAAGTACATGAGAGTAACGGCGACAAAAATACGATGCAGCTATCATATCCCGCGGCGCACTTGATCCACGGGATGTATATTGTGCGAGTTAGTACAACGGATGGGAAGAAGTCCGTGAAAATACTAGTGCGGTAGCACTAATGTGTTTCATGTGATTGGGTATCGCCATTGTTTATTTTTTCATCTTGGCTTTCGACCTTTTTGGACTGTCTCTTCAAATAGTTTGAAATGATATCCGAGCCTTCTCCTTGCGTGCTCGAACGCGTGTCTCTTCGTGTTTGATTGTTACGCTGAGATTCGTTTGTTGCTGTCGTGTACACGTATCTTGGCGTTCTTGTTTGCTTAACAATTAATCGTTTCCCCACATGTATCCTATTGGAGTTTAGATTATTCCACGATTTTATTCGATCTACCGATGTGCCATGCCTACGGGCGATAGCGGACAAGTTATCGCCTCGTTTGACAACATAGTATGTGTTTTTTACATCGTAGGATTTGGAGTTGCTTGACGGGCTGTTGCCCACATATTGGTCTGTGTTGAGACGATGTGTGTTGTAGCGGTTTTTTTTGTATTCGGAAATCTCTTTTTTCTTTTCGATAAAGTGTGCTATTTTGTTTGTCGGCAATACCACAGAACATCCTCCGCGGTAGTTACCGGGTATAATGTCTTTTTTGTACTGAGGATTCAACCGCCGCAAGTCTTGTAATGGAATGTTAAGCACATCCGAAATTTGGCTCATATGAATGTAATTGTTGACATGTATTGTGTCCACAGCCGACATATCATTATAAGACTCCACAGGACATATGTTGTGGCTGTCGTAATAGTTCATGATATAATTCGCCGCAATGAAAGCGGGCACATAGCCTCTTGTTTCGCGTGGCAAACGAAAATAGATTTGCCAATAATCTCTGTGTCCACCACTTCGTGCAATAGCTTTATTGACATTACCCGGGCCACAGTTGTAAGCTGCAATTGCTAAGTTCCAATCCTGATAAATGGCATATAGGTCTTTCAGGTAGAGAACGGCTGCTTCTGTGGATTTATAGGGATCACGACGTTCATCAACCAAGCTGTTTATCTCCATGCCATATTGTCGCCCGGTTTTAAGCATGAATTGCCATAGCCCGGTTGCTCCCGCACGAGATACGGCGACAGGATTGAGCGCTGACTCAATGACGGGCAGATATTTTAGCTCGAGCGGCAAACCATGTTTATAAAGCATCTCTTCAAACATCGGGAAGTAATATTGTCCAATGGCTAGCATATAGCTTACCATATGGCGACGTCGGTTGGCATATAAGTCGATGTATTTTTGAACAACTTTGTTGTACGATAGCTCCATCACTGTTGGTAATGCGTGCAATCGGTTGGCATACACTGTGTCGTGGTACACTACATTGTTGCCTTCCACACATTTAGAGTTCGATTTTGTAAAGTCCAATTGCCAGTCATATAGGAGTTTACTCAGATTCTCATTCATGCTCTCCGGAGTCACGATTGATGTGTCGTCAATGGTGTCGTTACGAACAGTTGTTTGAGCAGAAAGATAACATGTGAGTATTGTTGAAATTGCAAATAAGAGATAAAGTTTTTTTTTCATTATGTCCTTGTGTGAATCGTTATTCAATAAATGTTTAAAATTTGATGCTGCACTGTAGCCCGAAAGATTGTGCGAAATAGTTATTTGAGTTCGTTTCAATCATGACAGGTTTGACCTGCATCGATAGATCACGACTGATATCGAAGTCGAATAGTTGAGCGTCCACATAGGCATCTACTATACCAAGTCCATACCACATTACTGTGAGAATAATACTTAAGTCGCGGTAATAGCGATAGAAATCTTTTTTATCTTTTAGTCGTCCTGACAGCCAGTTTTTGTCAATATTGTTGGGATCTCTCCCGTAGGGAACAAAGTTATGCCATCTGTTTGTTGTGTCGTCTTTGTCCATAATATCGAAGTATGCACCATAGTAATCTTTGTAATATCTGTTGTTCCAAGTGATAGCATATGTAAATCCGATAAAACCACCATATAGTATGGGCAGTTTCCAGTATTTACGATTATAAACTTGTCCCAAGCCGGGAAAAATGGCTGAATAGATGACCGCCTTCTTGGGGCTTGGCTTGAAATGATTGGCATCGGCATAAAAAGCACTTGATGTGTTTCCTAACATCAGGCTGTCACCTGCCCGTTGGGTATCTTTCTTTTTTTTGTCGGATACAGAAGTGTAAGGGCTGAAGTCATTTTTTTTCGGTGGGTGAATTGAGTCTAAAAGAATTGCTTCCGGCGCATTGCGCGTTACTGTTAGGCTGTCAGGTCGCTGAGTTTTGTGCTGTGCACTTACCGTAAGTGCAAGTATCAGAAATATTCCTATGCTTACTCCTTTTTTCGTCATGTGAGGTTATCCTTTTTTAATTTTATCAAACATCACCATAATGCGTTCAAGGTCTTCGGCAGAATCAAACGGGATGGTTATTTTTCCTTTCCCATTTTTATTATAGCTAAACTTTACATCGGTTTTAAAATAGTCCGTTAGGTGTCGTTTAAGGAGGTCGAAGTCATCCGCGATGGATTGTTGTGTTTTGCTTTTGGCGGTCTCCTTATCAATCACGCTGCTTTGGCCTTTTTTCGTTTGGCTATGCTCTTTGGCCATGCTTTCGACTTTTCGCACTGATAATCCTTCTTTTAGTATCATGTTGTAAAGAGATAGTTGTGCTACGGGATCGTTCATGGTTATTAGCGCACGTGCATGCCCCATATCCACTTTTTTATCCTTAACTCCCATTTGTACTTCTGCCGGCAACTTCAATAGCCTCAAATAATTGGTGATTGTTGCGCGTTTTTTTCCTACACGTTGGCTTAGTTGTTCTTGTGTCAGTGATAGTGTGTTGATCAGCTTTTGATAGGCAAGTGCAATTTCTATTGAGTTTAGGTCTTCACGTTGAATGTTTTCGATAAGTGCCATCTCCATGATTTCATCATCATCTGCCGTTTTAATATATGCGGGAATCGATTCAAGTCCTGCCATGAGTGACGCCCTGTAACGACGTTCTCCGGCGATAATTTGGTATTTGTTGTCTTCAATTTTTCTTAGCGTTACAGGTTGAATTACTCCAATTTTTTTTATTGAGTCTGACAACTCCTCTAGCGCTTCCTGTGAAAACTCTTGGCGAGGTTGATCCGGATTTGGGATGATTTGTGATAAGGGTACTTCATTGATGGATGATGAGCCTTGCGTGTCGGCATCGTCAAAAGTTATCAATGCGTCCAGGCCGCGTCCCAATACTTTTTTCTTGCTCATAATCGTATTTTAAGATCTAATTTGTTTTGTATATCAACTGTTTTTGTCGATTAGCTCTTGTGCCAATTGCATATGATTAATAGCTCCACGTGATCCTGCATCGTACATAAGTGCGGGTTTGGCGTGGCTTTGTGATTCGCTTAACGTAATGTTTCTGTGAATAACAGTTCCAAAGACTAGTTCTTTGAAGTGATGCTTTACTTCTTCGTACACTTGGTTGTGCAGTCTCAGCCGTGAGTCGTACATTGTAAGCAGAAAACCTTCAATTTCCAACTTTGGATTCAGTTTTGATTTGATAATTTTAATTGTATTAAGTAGTTTGCTCAATCCCTCCAATGCAAAGTATTCGCACTGAACAGGAATAATCACTGAGTCAGCAGCAGTTAATGCGTTAACTGTAATAATCCCTAACGAGGGTGAACAATCTATGAGGATAAAATCGTACTTCTCTTTTAACGGTTGACACGTTTCGCGCAATCGTTTTTCTCTGTTCTCCATATGCACCATCTCCAACTCTGCGCCAACCAAGTTGATATGGGAAGAAATAATATCAATATTCTCAAATGGGGTGGGGCGGACAATTTCTGTTGGGTTCGCTTTTCCGATTAATCCTTCATAAATTGTCTTTTCGGTACGTTGTATATCAATACCCAGTCCGGAAGAAGCGTTTGCCTGTGGATCGGCGTCAATGACCAATACTTTTTTCTCCAACGCGGCAAGCGAAGCTGCTAAATTTATGGTTGTCGTGGTTTTTCCTACACCACCTTTTTGGTTTGCTAATGCAATGATTTTGCTCATAATTCTTCTAAAACTATTTAGACAACAAAATAAACAATAAATCAGCTAATTTCATGTTAATTATTTGAAACATTCTCTTTTTTGTTGAAAACTTGTTTGATTTTTATGAAAGAGTCCATACGATTGGTCTATCACAAATAGTCAATATTATGGTTACTTACATCCAAAAGATTGTCTTTTTCAAAGAAGAATTGGTCCTCTCCAAAAGCCGGTTTTAGTTGATTAAACCAAGTGGCCTTAGGGTCAAATTGTGCAAAGAAAGGAATATCAACGAGATTAGGATTGCGACATTGTAAAAAGCGTAACACAAAAACTTTTTCGCCATGAATTTCTGTTACACCCACAATATGAATCTTTCCGGCATAGGCACTCATACTAGGTCCTCTGACTGTCCGACACACACCGCTAACTTGCGAATATGCTTTTCGAAAAATCTTCCACGTGCGCTCCAGCGGAAGTTCAAAAAATACTTTTGAGCCGGTGTCACGTGCCACAAACATATAGTAGGGAATCAACCCCAAGCGAACTTGTTCTTTCCACATTGTTGCCCATGTCCTTGCATCGTCGTTAATGTGTTTAAGCAGTGGTGATTGTGTCCTTATTTGAGCACCGGTATTACGAACACGGCGTATCGCCTCTTGCACGGCAGGGGTAGATAGTTCTACGGGGTGGTTGAAATGTGCTTGAAAAGCAATATGTTTTCCGGCTTGAACTACCTTTTCAAACAGACGCAGTATGTCATCTGAATCCTTGTCGCTTAAAAATCGATAGGGCCAATATGCCAACGTTTTAGATCCAATGCGAATGTTTTGAATGTGCGCCAGTTCTTTATCATTTAAAAGCGGTTCAATATAAGTGGAAATGATTTTAGAACTAGCCGTGAGTGGATCTCCTCCGGTAAAAAGCACATCGCTCACTTTTTTATGTCGTGAAAGATACTTATGAAGTAGTCTTGCCTCTTTCATGGCAAATTTTAGTTCATTGATTCCCGAAAACTGTGGCCATCGAAAACAGAACGAACAGTATGCATGGCACGTTTGTCCTTGACTGGGAAAGAAAAGCACGGTTTCGCGGTATTTGTGTTGCATGCCATGTAGTTCTACATCGTTCATGGTTGGCACATTGTGTTGTTGTCCGGCAGGATTTGGATTGAGTTTCATTCGAATTTTGTTTACCTGTGTTTTCAAGGTTTTTATATCAACTTTGTCGTTCAAGCATTGAGCCACTTTGTTGTAATTGGGTTTAGACAGCATTTCACGTCGCGGGAATGTAAGCGTGAAAATGGGATCGTCAGGAATATTGTTCCAATCAATCAATTCATCAATAACATAATTATTGGTTTTAAAAGGCAATACATTTCCAACCACCCGGATTGCATCAATATCTTCGTTGGTAAGATGCGACAGATAGGGTAGTTTTTTATAATTATGAAGTGTGTATGTCTTGTATTTCTTTGTTAGCATTAAGTTTGTTTTTTTTGAGTGAAGGGTAATTAAAAGGTGTTTTTAAAAGAGAGCTTGTAAGAAAAAAAATATCATATTGACACATTTTTTTTGTCTTCAAGCGAAACAAATATATTATTTTTCGGGAATATATGCAAAAAAATCACGTTTTCTTATGTTAATTAATCGAAATGAATCATTAGTGGAGACTAATGAGGTCAAGGAGAGGAATAAAATTTGGGCTCTGAATCGATAATTTGATAAAAAAGAAGGAATATGCTTTTTTTAATCAAAAAAAGAGCTATCTTTGCAATATTAAACATTAAGATTGTTAGGAAAGGAATTCCGATATTCTCATTCATGGGGGCGGGGTTCTTTTTCTCTCTTTTTGTTATGTATTGTAATGAAAACTAACACTAAAAATAATAATTATGGATATAACTTATATGTCCGCGGAAGGCCTTCGTAAATTGAAAGAAGAGCTTGTTCAACTGGAATCGGTTGAACGTCCCGAAATATCTCGACAGATTGCTGAAGCAAGAGACAAGGGAGACCTGTCGGAAAATGCGGAATATGATGCCGCCAAAGAAGCACAAGGCATGCTTGAAACAAAAATTTCACAGCTAAAAAGTCTAATCGCGTCGGCGCGTATTATTGACGAGAGTACAATTGGAACAGATTCTGTGAAGATTATGAACAAGGTGACGATTCAAAACTTGAAAAACGATAAGGTCATGACTTACACCTTAGTTTCAGAAAGTGAAGCTGATCTGACACAAGGAAAGATAGCTGTCAATACGCCTATTGCACAAGGCCTGTTAGGAAAAAAGGTGGGTGACATGGCAGAAATAAAAGTTCCTTCCGGTGTGCTTCAATTTAAAATTTTAGAAATTTCTATTTAATAAAACAGAGACAAATGGCTTCTATATTTACCAAAATAATTGCCGGTGAAATTCCATCATATAAAATAGCGGAAAACCATGAGTTTTACGCTTTTTTGGATGTCAATCCCATGGTTAAAGGACACACACTGATCGTGCCAAAACAGGAAATTGATTATATTTTTGATATGAATGATGAGCTTTTGCAACGAATGATTGTTTTTGCAAAAAAGGTGGCGCGTGGCATGCAAACCGCAATAAAGTGTACGCGTGTTGGAATGATGGTTATTGGTTTAGAGGTGCCCCATGCGCACATTCATCTGATTCCTATCGAAAAAGAGGGCGACATGAGTGTGGGAAAACCTAAATTGAAGCTCTCATCAGAAGAAATGGCGCAAATAGCTGAAAATATTTGCAGTGCTTTGAAATAGATAATAAAAGTTGAGAAATCAAATACACATTAAAATTTAGGCGACGTAATGTCGCCCTTTTTATTTCACACTTTCCGGATACGGACACCCCTGACAAAATGACATTCTCCTTTTTCGATAATTAAGTCGGCGCGAAGACGCGTAGGAAGAATATTTTGCTCCAAATTAGGTTTGTTGATTTTATCCCACAGTTCTTCTGCAAAGCGTATTAACTCCTCTTCCGAATAGGAAACGTAGCGATTGAAATAGGATTTGGGGTTTTTGAAAGCTGTTTTTTGCAGTGTTTTAAATCGGTCCAGATACCATCGGCGTATCTCTTTTTCGGGCGCATCTACATAGATGGAAAAATCAAAAAAGTCAGACACGAAAACACGACGTTTCGGACGTTTGGCAGGCGATACTTGCAATACGTTTATGCCTTCGACAATCAGAATATCGGGTTGTTCAAAAATATCTTTTTCGTTTGGCATTACATCATAATAAAGATGTGAATAGACGGGAGCCTCCAAGACCTTTCTTCCCGATTTAACGCCGGCAAGAAATGCCAGCAATCGCTTCGCATCATAGCTTTCGGGGAATCCTTTTTTGTCGAAAAGACCTCGTTCTTGTAGTTCTTTGTTAGAATAAAGAAATCCGTCAGTAGTCACAAGCTCCACTTTGGGCCTTTCGGGGAGCATCGACAACAATTTTTGCAGCACTCTGGCGGTGGTGCTTTTCCCGACCGCCACACTTCCGGCGATGCCTATGATATATGGTATTCTGCGACTCGTTTTTTGAAAAAACTGATCACGTTCATTGTGCAGATTCCGATAGTGCGTGAAATGGATCTGCAGCAAACTGATCATCGGGATGTAGATGTCGTTGAGTTCTTCAATGGTTAACGGTTCATTTAATCCTTTCAGTGCTGTCAGGTCGATGTCGGAAATGGGAAACTGTGGATGCTCTTCCAGTCGACTCCATTCCTCCCTGTTGAAGCTGCGAAAGGGCGAATTGGTAACCTCGTAGGTCGATTTTTTCATTGTTGCGCTATTCTATTTTAGATGAGTACAAATGTACATGATTTTTCCATTAAAATCATATAGACCTATGAAAAACTTGTTAGGCTCGAAGCAAAGTTTCGCTACGAGCTATTTTTAATTGAGCGGAGCGTGGTTTAGGGTGGTTCGGAGCGTATCGAGTCTTCAACTTGTTGGTAATAAGTTGATTGTGAGGCATGGGTGTGCTTCAGAGCTGCCCGGAATATATTTTGGAATCGCTCAAAGCCAAATGAAGAGCCAAAAGGAAACAAAAATACTCCTCCCAAACATATCGGGATGCTTTGGAGATGCCCGAAAATAATGGTGATCCGTTTATTAATCATGACTATTCACGATGGGTTGTTGATTGCGAAGGAAGCAACGGTGAACCCCTAAATCCTTCCCAATATATCGGGATAGGTATAAAGGGAGAGTTTTTTCTTTTAATTAGGGTCTGCTGAATAATATATATAAGTAGTAAAAATCAGCAAATTAGTTGTTTTAAAATTTGCACAACTGCAAGAAATTGAGTATTTTTACTTCATAATCCTTGCATTTTATGATACGATACAAG